>SYGW01000143.1 GCA_005800255.1 Nitrospiraceae bacterium
GCCTGACGGCCGAACAGCCCCTCAAGCCCCTCTGCCTTCATCATCTTCAGCACTTCCTGCAAACCGATGATGAGGGAAACGGCCGGGGTATAGGCCGTTTGATTTTTCTGCTGATTCTCGTGCTCTTTTTTGAAATTGAAATAGAACGCAGTGTTCTTCGCTTTGTCCGCCAACTTCCAGGCCTTATCGCTCACGCTCACGAAGGCCAGGCCAGGCGGGAGCATCAAGGCCTTTTGCGACCCGGTGATCACGACATCGAGGCCCCACTCATCGGTCTTGATGTCGAACACGCCGAGAGCGGTAATGGCATCCACCACCAGAATCGTATCGGGATAGGGCTTCACGATCGCGGCCAACGCCTTGATGTCGTGCGACACGCCGGTGGAGGTCTCACTCGCCTGCACATAGACCGCTTTGATAGAGGGATCCTTCTTGAGGGCATCGGCCACCAACTGCGGATCGACGGCCCGGCCCCATTCCACCTTAATTTCGGTCACTTCCGCGCCAAACGTCTTACAGAGCTTGGTCCAACGTTCGCCGAACTTGCCCCCGTTAATGGTCAGGGCATGGTCGCCGGGAGAAAGAAAATTCGAGACCGAGCCTTCCATGCCTCCGGTTCCGGATGCCGCCAGCATGAGCACGTTATTTTTCGTTTGAAACAGCCACTTAAGTCCATCACGCACTTCCGCAAACACCTTGTCGAACTCAGGAGCACGGTGATGGAACATGGGCCGCGCCATGGCCAGCAACACTTCTGGTGGCACAGGCGTCGGACCGGGGGCGAGCAAATACCGCTTCAGCATCGACGGAGCCTCCTCGGATGAAACGTGAAAAATCCTACGCAGGAAGAGAGGACGATACCATTGCCCCCCAAAAGCTGTCAAGGCAAGGAACCCTGTAGAGCCGCATGTTTGCGAACAGTTGCGGCCACCGAAGCCAGCGCCTCCGGCGCGCATGATTCGACGCAGAGGATCGAGCGCCAAGCCATGGGACGAATGCCAATCCCTTGCAATTTCTTGACAAGCGCGAGGTCGATCGATAGTCTAGCCTCACATGAATATCATAAGCCGCCCATACGATACCAATAGCCTCCGCGCTTCGACCGCACCACTCAAACCGGGACAGGCCCTCCTCCCGGTGGCGCTTTTCCTGGGACTGTGCGTCAACCTCACCACCCCTATTATTATGGTGGCGCAGGCTGCAGCCCCTTCCGAACCAGCCGCGGTTGACGCCTTACCCCTTCCAGACGAAAACGCAGTGGCAGAAGACGACCCGGACGACAATCTGGTCCCGCTCGACACCGAAGGACCGGCTATGGAGACCGCCACCCCTCATGCCTCAACGACCAGCAGCGTTCCGCGGACTGAAGACCTCTTGCAGCTGAACCAAACAGGGAATTCCCCAGCGACCGCGCGATTCTCGGACGCCTTGAACCCTCCGGCTGAACTGGGCCTGGCCCAAGACTCACCCAGGAGCGCGACCGCTGAATACACTGACTACGACATGCCCATCGTCATGGACTCCTCCGTTCAGGCGCATATCCGTTACTTCAATACGGGCATCCACGATCGTTTTGAACAGTGGCTTTTCCGGCTCAGCCGCTACCGGCCGATTGTCGACAAAATCTTCACGGAGTTTCATCTCCCCAGCGATCTGGTCTACCTCTCGCTGGTAGAAAGCGGCTTCAATCCCTATGCCTTCTCACGGGCCAAGGCCACGGGGCCCTGGCAGTTCATGAAGGGCACGGCCAAGGCCTACGGTCTCCGCGTCGACGACTATGTGGATGAACGCCGGGACCCCATCAAGTCGACCGCCGCCGCCGCGCGCTACCTCCGTGACCTCTACGACCTCTTCGGCGCCTGGCCGCTCGCGATGGCAGCCTACAATGCCGGAGAAGGCAAAGTGATGCGCGCCCTCCATACGGCCCAAGCTGAAAGTTTTTCAGAGATTTCCCAAACACGATTGATCCGGCGGGAGACGAAGGAATATGTCCCGCGGTTCATGGCCGCCACGATCATTGCGCGGAACCCCGATCGATACGGCTTCTCTCAGGAAGCGGCCGAACCGCATCAATTCGATGAGGCGATCATCAGCCGAACCGTCCATTTCCGCGCGATCGCCAATGCCACCGGCATTCCCTATGAAGAGCTCCGGCTCCTCAATCCTGAGCTGCGGCGCGACGCCACCCCTCCGGGCAACGAGACCTATCATCTCAAGGTACCGGTGGGCATGAAAGCAAAGGTCGAGCAGATGCAGGACCGCATCCCGGCCTATAAGTTCCCGCCGCTTCCGGAGAAAACGCAGGTGACGACAGCCGCCTCGTCGCATTGGTATAAAGTGCGCGTGGGAGACACGCTGGGAAAAGTGTCGAAGCGGTTTCGCATCCCCGTCAAAACGCTCAAGACCAAGAACAACCTCTCCAGTCCGAACATCCGACCGGGCGATTTCCTCGTCATTAGCCGCTAACGCAAACCGTCGTCGTTGATATCTCGCATCTGGTCGTTCGGAAGCGGGATTCTCGCTGTTTGCGAAATCCGCTTCACGCTTCATGAACGACGATCTGTAGAGCTAGGGCTTCTTCTTGCCTGCCTAGGGGGAAGGGGGAGGAACCGAAGCAACCGGCGTCTGCACAGGTGCCGTTTCCTGTGCTTTCTTCACGTCCATGACCTTGGTCCGGATGGTCGCTTCACTGGTAAAGGGCGAGTTCGGATAGGTCTTGATCAGTTCCTGATAATGGGCGAGCGCCCCTTCAGGCCGAGACTGGGACTCTTCCAACCGAGCCAGTTCAAACAAAGCCTGATCCCGATTCAACGTGCCGGGCGTCTCCAGAATGGCCGTGAGCGCCTTGACCGCCTGCTCCCGCTCACCCTTGAGCAAGTAGGCGTAGGCAAGACGTTGCTGCACCAGCCCGGCCATGGACGGATTCGAACCGTAGAATGCCAGATACCGTTGATAGGCCTCGACCGCCGCGCTCACGTCATTGGCCTGGACCAACGTATTTCCCAAATGATACAACGCGAGCGGCGCTGTGGGGGTTCGCGGATATTGATCGACCACTTGCCGATACCGCGCGATCGCTTCTTTCAGCGCCTGATCGACCTTTTGAGGATCGTTCACGGCAGGATCGGTCAAGAAGCGCATCGCCTCACGTTCGAGTTCTTGCGCTTTCTGCGCGGACTGGCGGTCCACATACAAGACCCCTCCCACCACGGCAGCCGCAAGCAGCAAGACGCCCAGCCCGACCAACAGGGGACGTCGATAATTTTGCAGCCGGTGCAGCGTATGGTCGAGCGAGTTCAACATGTGGGCTTCATCGACGGGCAGAGTTTTTGCCGGAACCTTGATATGGTAGCTCATGGGTAGATTCTTCGACGAGGGCGGGACCCGTTTCCTCTAAATAGTGTTCGGCCTTATACTAAGGATGTGACGAGCTTGTCAATGAGGCGGCGGAACCACTTCGACTCCAGGAAAGCACAGAGCCCCCATGTTTAAACAGCAACTGGACGAATTCGCCGCCAAACATCTCACCAGACGGCTCACGCCGCTCCAGTCCGGCATCGGCCCGGTGGTGGAGATGGCAGGGCGGCAGATCCTTCTCTTTGCCTCCAACGATTACTTGGGGCTGGGCATGCATCCGGCAGTCATTCAGGCCTCCTGCGAGAGGACGCAACAATTTGGCGCCGGCGCCGGCGCCGCACGATTGGTCTCCGGCTCCTTGCCCCCGCATCAGGAGTTGGAATCGGCGCTGGCCCAGTTCAAAGGGACAGAGGCAGCCCTGACTTTTAGCTCCGGCTACCTGGCCAACATCGGCGCCATCCCCGCCCTGATCGGACGAGACGGATTGATCCTGGCCGATCGCCTCTGCCATGCCAGCTTGCTCGACGGCTGCCGTCTCAGCGCTGCGGACTTCCGCATCTATCGCCACAACGATACCGAGCATCTGCAGTCCCTGCTGGCCGCACGACGCCA
>SYGW01000144.1 GCA_005800255.1 Nitrospiraceae bacterium
GACTCTTAATCAGCGGGCCGTAGGTTCAACCCCTACACGGCCCACCAAAACTCCTCTCTACACCCCCTGTTCCCCCTCCTTCCTCGCGCAGTCCTGGACGGGCACGACGCAAGTCCATTTAGCCTAGCTAGAATCGATATTGAACGCCGAGTGACGTGTTCGTATTAAAAAAGTCGCGTGCTCCAACATTCGATGAGCGCTGACTCCGCTGAAATCCCAGGGTAATGGCCGCAGCCTGATTCACCTCATAGCGCAGCTCCGCAGACCCCTGGTGCGTCGTATCGGCCACCCCTCGATTCGAATCCCCGACAATCTCACTGGTGAAGATTTTCCGTCTGTAGCCATAGCCAAGGGTCACGGACAAGGCTGGGCTCACCCAGGCCGTGGCTCCCAATGACGCAAAATGCTGGCGATAGGAGACATCGTCCTGAAATTGGACCTCCTGCCGCCCATCCGCGAATCCCCGCTCGTAGAGATAGGCCGTCGTTAGCCTGAGCCAGGAATTGACGGCCCATTCCAGCTGCGGGCCCGACGTCCAGAATGTCGTATCCCTCTCGGCAAACGATTCGTTGAACTGGCGGAGTCCGTAGCGGCCGACCAGGGTGGCGGTGAAAAGCTCGGTGAGGCGGCGCTCAAGTTGTAGCCGCCAGATATGGGACGTCACCCGCTCCTCCGCTTCTAATCGCCGTCCGGTACGCCATTCATTGTTCGGACCCAGAAAGAGATTCGGCACATAGCGATAACGGAGCAACAGGGACGTCTCGGAATCAAGCGCCTGCTTCAATTGAATCCGGTAGTTCCCATGGTTAAAGATGGGATTGTCGGTGAAGATGAAGCCGTGGGCTTTGAATGAGACTTCGGTCTGCCCGAAATTTGTGGGAGTGGAGGCATGGCGAACATCCAGGGATGGCTCCCAGACGATGTCGCTCGGCCTCTTCACCGACACGATGGACGGCTGGCTGGGATCTTCGCTCAAACTCAGCCGTCTGGCCGACGAATGTTCGAATACGTTGTCCGTGTAGAGGACCTTGGTCTCCGCGAGAGCAGACCAGCCTGCCATCGCCTCGCAAGGCACGAAGAGCTGCGCACTAAATAATAAAAAGCAAAGACCTCGGAGAATCAGACTGGCGCAAACCCAGGCCATGGGTCACGGACGGCCAAAAGACCGGACATACAATAGGACTTGCCAGGCCTCTTCTTCTGTCAGCACAAGTGGAATAAAAGAAGCCATAGCCGTGCCCTTGCTGCCGTTCTTCAAAATCCAGAATAGCTCCCCATCGGTTCGAGCTGCTTGCCAGGCCTTGTCCGTAAAATTTCTCGCAAGGGCCCCTTCAGACTCCCCGGTACGATATCTCCTCCCAGCCCTTTCCCATCGGCTCCATGACAAGCCTTACAGAAAGCTTTCCCTTCAAACAGGACCTTACCCTTCGCAATCATCTCATCGCTGGCAGAAAGTGGATTAGTGACAGCACGGGTCGCCTCGATCTGGTCGCGCGGCACACGCGGGCGCAGGATCTCCTGACTTGCGCCCCAGGAGAGGGGCACAACTTGAAGGAGCAGCGCGCCAACTGCCACAACGACCCGAGACAAACTATCCACGAGTCAGACCTCCCGCAGCAAAAGCTCGGAGAAGAGCAGGGAGGACTCCCTCCCTACTCACGGTATCCCCGTGCAAAAACTCGCTACTTGTCCGTCTTCTCCGCCTTCCGATGCTTGTGGCCGATAGCCTGAGGATGACCGACCGTTCCGTTCGGCGCTTTGGCGCCATCCGGCCAGAGATGAAAAATGATCCCGTCCGTCTGAGCCGCAATCGCGGCCACTTCCTTGGCTTGCGCATCCGGCATATCGAGAATCTGGACGCGGCCGGTCGCAATCTCGATCTCATGGTCATGATAGTACTTATTCCAGGTTTTCAGCGGCACATGGGCGCGCGAGACGGACTTCGAAACGAAGTACTCGACATCCGTCAACCGGGCATTGGGCTCGGTCGATTCAAATAACAGACACTGGAAAACCTCTGGTGAGATCCCCTTGCAATAATGGTGATAGGGGCCATGCACCGTGCCATCTTCAAATTTGTGCGGGGCCAGCACATGGATATTGAAACCATCGGCCGGGCCTGGCTTCTTCTCCGCTGCCGGAGCAGCAGCGCCGCCCTGGGCAAAAGCCGTTCCCATGGATAAGACAACGATACTCAGTGCAGATGCGATACTCAGAGCTCGGATCATAACGACCTCCTAGGTTGGGAATGGGACATGCGACTGACTATGAGAGACACAGGGCTTTTAAAATGATTCACTTAATCTTTCGGAATCTTGGGAAGTTGAAACGGGATCGGTTCCCCGGTCAAAGCCTTGAGAAACGCCACAAGATCGGCTTTCTCTTCAGCCGTCAGGCTGAGCGGTTTGACGAGCGGGCTCAAGTTCTGATTGGCCCCGCCTCCGGCATTGAAAAAATCCACCACCTCTTCGGGCGTCTTGAAGGCGCCATCATGCATGTAGGGAGCGGTCTCGCTCATGCTCCGCAACGTCGGTGTTTTGAAGGCGCCCTGGTCCTTCTCCGCCTTCGTCACATAATAGCGGCCCAGATCTTCCTTCAACGGTCCAACTTGCGGCACACCAAGATTATGGAACTGATTATCGGTGAAGTTCGGCCCATTGTGACAGAGAATGCAGCGGGCCTTGCCCTTAAACAGAGCCATCCCTCGCACCGCGCGTTCATCCATGGCGCTGACATCGCCAGCCACGTACTTATCGAAGGAGGAATTCGTTGAAATGATCGTGCGCTCATAGGCGGCAATCGCCTCGGCCAGCCCTTGTAGATTCACCTCGGTCCCGAACACAGCCAGGAACTGCCGCTGATAGCCCTTGATCTTCCTGAGCTTGCTCACGACATTCTCGTGCGTCTCCCCCATCTCGATCGGATTCTGGATCGGCCCAATGGCCTGCTCCTCCAGCGAGCGGGCGCGCCCATCCCAGAACTGCAGATGATTGAAGGCCGTATTGTAGACCGTGGGAGCCTGACGCCCGCCCACACCGCCTTCGATCCCGATGGACGTTTGGCGCGGGTCGGCAAAGCCTGTCGCAGGGTTATGGCAAAAGGCACAGGAGATGGCGCCACTCTTCGAGAGCCGGCCGTCAAAATAGAGTTGCTTGCCCAGTTCGACTTTCGACTTGTAGGTCAGGTTCGTAGCGGGGGAGGGAACCGACGTGGGGAGTGGACCGATATCCGGAACCGTGAGCCCATCGATCGTCACCGTTCCATGAGGCGCATGGCCGGAAGGTGACGCCTGCGCCGACTTCAGATTGTCGAAGACAGATAGCCCCGACGCAGAGACCAGCAACCCGATCAGGCCCGCGAGCAACAGACGATTATTTAGCATAATCATTCCTCCAGGACTCACATCAAGCACGATTTCCCTGACTGCGCCGTACCGAGGATAACATGGGCCGATTCGTTTGGACAGCGAACCACCGGGCCACAGATGATTGCGCCAGCACTCGTTGCTCCCCTAGCTGCCCTTGGCACCGGCAAGCTTCAGCACCACAGCCCATTCCTCTTCCGTCACAGGCTGCACCGAGAGGCGAGACCCCTTTCGCAGCAAGACCATATCTTTCAGCCGAGGCTCCTGCCTCAGCTGGTCAAGCGGCAAGCTGGCCTTGAAGGTCTGACGATACCGGATGTCCACCATGTCCCAGCGTGGAGCGAAGCGCGAACTGGCCGGATCATAGTGATGGTGCGTCTTGTCGAACTGGGTCTCGTCCGGGTAAGCAGTCCGCACGACCTCTGCCATGCCCACCACGGCAGGCGGCTCCGCATTGCTATGGTAAAATAACACCCGGTCGCCGACCGCCATCGTCCGCATAAAATTGCGAGCCTGATAATTCCTCACCCCATCCCAACAAGTCGTCTGCCCGGGAGCTTGCGCGAGATCCTCGATCGAAAACACTTGCGGCTCCGATTTCATCAGCCAGTAACGGCGTCCCCGTGCCATCACATCACCTCTTCCTGCTTGGTCATTCGGCTCGTTCCCTGTATGCTGTGCGCGATGATGCGTTTTCAACTGAGGTCTGACAATGGAACTGACCCCATTCTTCTTCGGTCTCTATAAGTTCGTCAAGTACGGACTCTACCCCTTGACCTGGGTCCTGCTGCTCCTCAGCGCAGCCACGGTCCTGGTCCTCCGCCCTTTCTCGCCAACAAACTCACGGTGGCTGCGCCGACTCGTCATCGCCTCCCTCCTGCTCCTCATAATATTCTCCAGTCCGCTGGTCGCGACCCTGCTGATCGGCTCGCTCGAATCCTGGCACCGGCCGCCACAACTGACGCCCTTCGACCGACCACCGAGTTATCTTCTACTTCCAGAGATCGAGTCACGTGCGCAGTAGACCTCTACCAACAGGGCCATGCCCCGACATTGGTGCTGTCAGGAGGAGACGTCAGGATCTTCGGCACAGGCCCACAGGAATCGGTTGAAATGAAACGGTGGGCGGTCCGCCTTGGCGTTCCCGAGCCTGCCACGATGCTCGACTCTGGATCGAGAAACACTTATGAAAATGCGACTGGGACCAAACGGCTCATCGGGCCAGCCTCAATTCTCCTTGTGAGTTCCGCCAGCCATCTGCCACGAGCCGTCTCAGTGTTTGTAAAACAGGGATTTCGTGTCACGCCGGCCCCCTGCGATTACGTCTCACGGGACCTGCCCAAAGAGATCCTGAACGACCTCGATCTGTTCGACTTCCTGCCAGACGATGACGCGCTACGCCACTCTACCGAAGCAGTCACGGAAGTGGCTGGCATGATGATCTATTGGCTGACAGGGAAACTCTAGCTAAATAGCTAACGCGGTTGACCGCCAATCAACGCTTCTCTATGATGCCGACAAGAAAACGGCATGAGGCGAAGGGATTGCATGGTCGAACGATTTGAAGTCGCGCTCAACACTCCAGCCGGACAGCTGACCACGGCCATCGATGTGCCGACGGGACTCATCCCCATCACGGCCATCGTCCCGGTCGCTCGCCGCCTGGGAGAGGAAGCCGCGCAGCTGGAGGCTCAGCAGGCCATCGAAGCAAGCACGCCCATCTCCTGCAAAATGGGCTGCGCTGCCTGCTGCCGCATGCTGGTTCCCCTCTCTCCTCCGGAAGCCTTCTCGTTACGTGAATATGTGGAGCAATTGCCGAACGATCGACGCAGCCAGCTCCTAAACCGCCTCAGCGACGCAAAGAACCGGCTGACACGAGCGGGCCTCTGGGCTCAGCTTAACGACGTAGCGGAAGCCTCCAAACCGATGCCGGATGAAGCGCTCGACCCGATCAACCGGGCTTACTATGCATTGAGAATCCCTTGCCCATACTTGGAGGATGAAATGTGCTCGATTTACGAGGCGCGCCCCGCCGCCTGCCGGGAGCTCCTCGTCACCTCACCGGCGGAACTCTGCCAGGATCTGGTGCAGAATCCTGTCACGCCCCTGCCGGTCTCGATGAGAATCGGTTCCATCCTGGGACTGGTCTGGGGAACCTTGACCAACTCTCCCCCTCGACTCATCCCGCTCCCGATGGCCCTAGACTGGGCCGAGCGGCATAAAGAGGAATCCCGACAGACCTGGCCAGGCGCATCCCTCTTGGACCAGGTCCTCGACAATATGTGGAGATTTCTCAGTCAGGGGTTTACGAACAGGCGCAATACCAGCAGCAAGGGGCGATAGACTCGTCCCTCGTTCATTGTCTACTTGAGAAGGAGAAGCGAAGACATGAAGAGCCCCGTCATCGTCTGTTTAGACTTAGAAGGCGTGTTAGTGCCGGAGATCTGGATCAACGTCGCGCTCAAAACCGGCATTGAGGAATTGAGGATCACCACCCGCGAGATGCCGGATTACAATGCCCTGATGAAGCGCCGCCTGGCCATCCTGGATGAGCACAAGCTCACCATTCACGATATCCAACAGGTTATCGACACGATGGGCCCGCTGGAGGGAGCCATCGATTTCGTCTCCTGGATTCGCGAACGGTGCCAGGTGATCATCCTGTCCGACACCTTCTATCAGTTCGCCTATCCCTTGATGCGCCAACTGGGATTCCCGGCGCTCTTTTGCCATCAACTGGAGATCGATCCAGCAGGCCGCATCGTCAACTGCCACATGCGGATGCAGAACCAGAAGAAACATTCGGTGGCGGCCCTGAAGTCGCTCAACTTTCACGTCCTGGCAGCGGGCGATGCCTACAACGACACGGCCATGTTAGGAGAGGCCCATGCGGGATTCTTCTTCTGTCCGCCTGATCACCTCCCCAAGGAGTTCCCGCAGTTTCCTGTGACGAAAACTTACGGGGAGCTGCAAGCGCGATTCGCAGAGGCGGGGGAACTCCCATAGCTAATCGCTACCGCTCCCCCTTCACCACTGCCAGCACCCGCCTGCCATACCGTTCCGCCTTGATCTCGCCGATCCCCGGCACTTCCAGCAGGGCAGCGGGCGTCGCAGGCAGGTGGCTGGCAATGGCCCTCAAGATCTTGTCGTGAAAGATCACAAACGGCGCGACCTCCTCTTCCTCTGCCAGCTCCGTGCGAAGTTTTCTGAGCCGGTCAAACACCTGCTGGTCCACCGACAATGATGGAAGAGCCGCCGTGGTCACAGCTTTCTCGCGGGAGCGTTTCTTCACCGGAACCTCTCTCTGGCGCTCCTCCACCACATTCAGCGTGACGGCACCGGCCCCCTGCAAGACCTCCTGTCCTGTACTCGTCACATCGATCGTGGGATACTCAGCCCCCTCGACCTGGAGATAGCCTGACTCGATCAGCCCCTTCACCAGACTGATCACAGATGGTTTCGACAGCGCGCGACAGATTCCGTACGTAGGACAGCATTCCCCTCCAAAGGCCATGAGCGCTTTCGAGCGGCTACCCCGGAGCACCTCGACGATGCGGCTCACACCGAACCGCCCCCCACACCAGGACACGGTCGCCAAGACCGCCTTCGCAGAGGCCGCGTCATCGCAGGGAACCTCCCGCCTCACCTGTTGCCCCGGGGCCCCGCAGCAATCGCAGAGGCCGCAGGGGCCCAAGGCCTTCTCTATTTCGTCGCTGAAATAATCGAGAATCGCGAGCTGCCGACAGGTTGATATGGACACGTACCGCTGCATCTCTTGGAGTAAGGTTCTCATCCTCGCTGCCCGGTCTGCCCCTTCCGGATCCTTTGCCGCCAGTTGAATGAAATATTCCTGCGTGGTGAGATCCCGCTCATGGAACAACAAAACGCAGGAAGCTGCCTGTCCATCGCGGCCGGCCCGTCCGACCTCCTGATAATAGGCCTCCAGACTTCCGGGGATATCAAAGTGGACGACCAGCCGGACATCCGACTTATCGATCCCCATGCCGAAGGCATTGGTTGCAGCCAAAATCCTCACTGTCCCCCGGCGGAAGTCCTGATGCACGAGCTGCCGCTCCTCATCCGAAAGGCCTGCATGGTAGTAGCCGACCGATTGGTGCGACTGTCCCAGCCAATCTGCCACCTCTTCGGCCGCCCGCCGCGTGGCGCAATAGACCAGGATCGCGCCCTGTTCCCTCTTGCGAACTAGCCGCTCCAACGTCGCCAGTTTTTCCTGGCGGGACTGGCAGAGACGGACGGACAGGGCCAAGTTGGGACGGCGGAATCCCGTGACCAGCTTGAGCGGATCGCGGAGGGACAGGCGCTTGCAAAGATCGATTTGTACGCGGGTGGTAGCCGTGGCAGTCAAGGCTAGACAGGGAGGATTGGTCAACTCCAGGCGGAGGCGGCCGATCTTGAGATAGTCAGGCCTGAAATCGTGCCCCCATTGGGAGATGCAGTGGGCTTCGTCGACCACCAGCAAGGAAACCCAGAGACTGCGCAAGAGCTGGAGGAACGCCTCATGCTGCATCCGTTCCGGCGCCAGATAGAGCAACTGAAGCCGTTTCTGATGGAGATCCTGAATCACCCGGTATTTCTCAGAACCTGTGAGGCCTGAATGAAAGGTCGCCGCTCTAATCCCTCGCTGCTTGAGGCTGGCCACCTGATCTTGCATCAGGGCGATCAACGGAGAAATGACCAGAGTCAACCCTGGAAGAATGGTCGCAGGCAACTGATAACACAGGGATTTACCCTGCCCGGTCGGCATAACTGTCATCGCGTCGCGCCCTGCCAGCACGGCTCGAATAACCTCTTCTTGACCCGGCCGAAAGGTTGTAAAGCCAAACCGTTCACTGAGTTGTGCCGTTAAATTATCCACGAAAAGCTAATCAAAAAAATAATAAAACAATGATGATGGATCATAGGAACGGATTAACTATAGACGATGAAGGGAGCATCGGCAACTAACGACAAGGCAAAAAGAAACCCCGCTGGGGGTCTCCCAGCGGGGCTTTCCTTTGTTAGCAAGGCCTTGAGATCATCTCAGCCTTGCTTCTATATTTCGACTCCTACTTAGAAATTCACCCAGAGCTGCGCATAGGCCCAACTCTGGTCCCTGCTCGTGCCCAGGTTCTCCTGGATATAACCACCCGCAAAGAGGTGGCCATAAGCCGCCTGGAAGGCCAGTTTGCCATCCATGAACATGTGGGTATAGGCCACGTCCAATTCGTCGCCGATGTGGGTCTTGGTGTTGCCGACCTTCGAATAGACATAGGCGCCCTGGCTGCCACGATACCAGTTATCTTCCTTATTAGCCAGGTTCAAACTGGTCGCCCAGATTTCAATATGGTCATCCTTGGTTGGTCTTGCTTGGAAGTTCACTGAAGGGCTCATCATATTCTTCCAAGCTTGGACATCCATGTAACCCATGTGAATGTGGTTTGTCGGGAACAAGTTTTCAAACGTGTTCGCTGACTTACAATTTCCCACGGCCGCATTTCCTGCAGCGCTGGTATTACACTGTGCGCGACCATCGCCTGATGCATAGTCCAAGTTGAAAGCCAACCGTGGCTTCCAGGCTGATTGATAATGGGTATACCCGATCCAATTTCTGGTTGCCCAGGCATTAATGTGGAGGTGTCTCTGATCGCCAGAGACGGAGGTAAGGCCATTCTGATCATACGAATCGCCCATCTGCCCGAACTGATAGACAATTTCGTTCGTCGCATCGAAATTGCCCTTGCGCATTTCGATTCTGTTACCGACCGTATGACGAATCTGATTGGCGTGTTTTGCTGTTCCGATACCGCCGCCATTGTTAAGTGCCGAGTTCGTCCTATTGCTATACATAATGTAATAGGGCTCGATCAGGAAGCCTGGCACGGATTTGATCTGGTTATAGAAAATGAACATATCGGAGTCATTATTGCCGTTACCAGTATTCGTGCCTAGCTGATTGGTTTGCACGCTGCCAGTTGCGGCACCCTGTGCCGTATCAGTCTCAGTGGTACGGAACCAACCGAGGTAGGTATCAAAGGCCTTAGTGCTATAATTCAGCATGATACCATCATGGGAGAATCCCGTATTAGCCCAATCGAAGTGACCGAACAGAGAGTGGTTCCCAAAGACGATATATTGACGACCGGCCTTCACGCTCAGGCCCTGTACGCCACCGAAGTTCCGAATCAACATATAGGCGGCCCGCACACCCACGGTGCCGTGATTCAACGCAGGATCCTTTGCGCCACCAGCCGCTCCAGCTGCGGTGCCCTGGCCCAAATCACTATTGGTGCCCCAGCTGGACGAATTGATGAGCTCCATGTAGAAATTTACATCTGGCGTCACATCGTAACCGATGCCCAAGCGAGTCATCTGTTGCGTGTACATATCGTTTGCAGACCCTTTAGTTCCGTTACCTCCAGCGGTACTGCCGCCTTTGGCGTTACAAGACCCGGGCGTAGTACCACTCAGAGTACTGCCAAAGCAGGTGTTATTCCGCATTTCTGGACGGACGCGCAAATCGGCGCGGAGCCAGAAATTCTTAAGATCGAAATTTTTCCCGATCTTGGGATCGTAGAGTTCGTAGGCTTCCTTCTGCGGGATTGCACGAGGAATGGCTGGAACGTTGGTAATCTTTTCACCGTCCGGCAATTCAAACGCAGCTTGCGCTGGGACCGTCACCAGCGACATGCCCGTAGCCATGACGGCCGCACTAAAGAAGGTGGCCAAACTAGCCCACCCAATCCGTCCTTGAATACTTCTCATAACGTTCCTCCTGTTGATGAAATAACAGCCGCCACCACCGGTGCACATTCCGGCGCTGCGCGATTGACTTAACGTCCAACTGCTCGTACGTTCACTCACTGCCCCTCTTGCTCCTCTGACCTGACAAACCGTTCTACCACGGCACCCAACCCTCCATCAACCTTTATCTAATCTGCCTTAACTTGCTAATAGCAAACAATTTTCTCGCTAGGCGCTGCCTTCACTCCTGAAAATCTTCCCCCATCCCCGATCACTTCTCAGATCTTCTAAGATTGGCCGGACTGATTCGTCAGCCCGGCCCCCTGCTCCACTTTCTGCCCCGCAGAGTTGATCTGCTCCTCCGCATCTTTGATCGAAGCTTGGAAATCCTGCTCGACCATCTTCACTTCCTGCTGGATCATGTTCAGTTCTGGCTCCACCGACTTCCGCAAGTCTTCCGCCGTTTCCTTAAAGCCCTTCACCGCTTTCCCGACCTGGCGGCCGACTTCAGGCAGCTGCTTGGGGCCGAACAGCAAGAACGCAATCACCAGAATAATGAGAATTTCGCCGGCGCCCAATCCGAACATCGTGTAAGTCCGTGAAACGTGAAACGTCAGGCGTAAGGCGAATAACTAATTCACCTAGCTCCCCACTCCTCACCCCTTTACGTCCTCCTCTTATTTAGCCCTGCTTGATTTGCTGCGCTGCTTCAACCGGGGCCGCAGTCGGCTGGGCCGCTTGTGTGATCTGAGTCGGCTGCGCGTCCGGCGCATCGGACGGAGGAGGCGTCACGTCGATGGCATCGACTTCGTTGACGCTCTTCTTAAATCCTTTGATCGCCTTCCCGAGCCCCTCGCCCAACTGCGGAATCTTGCCGGCGCCGAAAATGATCAACACAATGACCAGAATCAACACTAATTCCATCCATCCGAATGATCCAAACATCAGTGCCTCGTGATACTCGCTGCGTGATTATATGATGAACGGGGCCGAGGAGCGGCGCTTACTGCTCGCCCTTCCAAACCATCCCGTTCAATTGAGATGACATCCACTCGTTTTTTTCGTCCACAAGAAGAAATCATTCCTCAAGCAGGGAAAGGCTACAGAAGAACAACTAACTAGTCAAGCGGAAACTCGGAGCGCGGGAAACTCCCCAGAAAAATCAGCGAGGTGGAACGAACGCGTGAAAGTAATCGACCGGACTCGGCGGCGCGGTGAGCGCAATCATGAACGACTGAGGATCGTAGCCAATATCCTCGAGATCCTTCGAGGCCAGCATTAACTCTTCTTCCGTGAGATAGGCGATGGTGTCGGGAATACCGGTCGGCTTCAATGCCGACACCAGCGCCTGCAACACGTCGCGCTCCTCCGGCGGCATCTCCAACGGAACCGGAAAGTCCAGACGACGCGCATAGGGACAGTTGTAGGTCTCATTCAACGCGCGAAGCGTCTTGAGCATCAGACGATCCTGCTCCCAAGGCGCCATTCTCGTGCCAGCGGAGGGATGAGTGGCCATCAGGTCCATGAGGGTTAAGACGTTCGTCCCCAAACTGCGCCCCACAAACTCCCGCTGGCTCTCGATGGTCATTGAGCCGACCTCCAGCTGCTTGGCTACGGCTTCGGCCAAGGCGAAATTGACCATGAAACTCTGCTGGCCGCCGAATTGGCCATAGCAGGGCTTCTCCGGATCATTCAACACCGCCAGATCCTCTGTGCCCGCATCGAAACTGCTGAAGCCGATCGCATCGCGCGCCAACAGACGCTTGGCTTCCTTGAGCGTGGCATAGGCCCCCATATTGACGGGTACGACCACCTGCTCATCGATCCGCTTCAGGAACTCCGTGATCGTCTTCCGGTAGGGCACCTCTTTCCATTCGACCGTCCGATATTCCCGCTCCCACACCAGATCGTCGAGAAAGGGCGGGAAACCTTTGAGCGTCTCCATATCCATGGCCTCGAAAGCCCGGACAAAGGTCGCCCAATCGGCAATGTTCGCGTGGAGGGCTTCGCTCAAATTCGGCCGCAGGAATTCTTCCTCCATCTCGTTCGCCTGGCGCGACATGAGCTTCGTCGGAAGATCGTTCCACAGTTCGTTGCACATAATGCGGTCCACGCTCCCATCCGCAATCCCTTCGAGCCGATCCACGGTCCCTCGATGGGTCGACACCTGACCCAGGTGGGGCGCGAGCAATGGATGAGCCAAGGCTGCATCAAGCACCGACTGCTCCCAATCGACCAACAGATAGCGGACCCGGGGATAGATCGTGCCGTCTCTATCGAGAACTTTCAGATGGCTCAGAAAACAGGCGGCAAGGTTGCCGTTGCCAGGGCCCCACTCCATGACGGTCAGAGATGGAAGCGAACTCCCCTCGCCTGACGTTTGACGTTTGGCATTTGACGTTTTGTCGCGCTTCACGACTTTTTCGAAGTAATCTGCCGCGAGGGCATGGGCCAGCCGATAGTCGGCCGAGGCAAAGGTTTGATAGAAACTGCGGATCTGATCGCCCCGAAAACGATAGAAAAGCGTATTGATATGGACTTGCCATTGATCGACCGGCTTATAATCGCCGATGAGCTGCGGTAAGGCGTCTGCGTCTTGCAACATAATACAATCCTGGTTGGAGCCCATGGACTAGCGCGAGCAGCGCGGATTCTAGCAGGTGCGGGCAACAGCCGCAACGGGCGCTCCCTGACAGCTGACGCACTCCTCGCCTTGACAGCTCCCATCCACCGGTGTACGAAAAGCCATGCCTGTCTGCTTCATCGCGCGCTGCATAGTCTTCTGCTGCCTGGCGGGAACCGCCGCCCAGGCGGCGGAGCTGCCGATCACCAAGAACCCTCCCATTCCTGATTTTCAGAACCGCCCCCAAGACGCCATCCCCTACGACTTCGACGCCCCCCCGCGGGGCCTGTTCCTCTCCATTACAATGGCGGAAGGATTCGACGAGGAGCTCGGCTTCCAACGTACGCATGAAATCGCACCGATCAAACCGACCGACCGGTTCCGCCCCGACACTCCGACCGTCTTCATCGTCTTCCATCTCCACCAGCATTATCAAGGGTTCCAGGTATTCGGGCGGCTCTTCCCGGAGGCAGTGGCAGGCCTCGACCCGGCCTTGATGATCGGACAAGATGCCATGCACATCGCGCTGGAAGACGAAAGCGGCTATCTCACCCTCTCCCCTCCGCAGAGCAGATGGAAGCCCGGCCGCTATCGGGTAGAAATTCACGTGGGAGAAGAGATCAACGAGATGAGCTTGATGGGCACGATGCGGTTTACGATTCTGGCGGAACAGTCGTAGGGCGCCGCATCGTTTGACGCTCCCTCTCTCATTCTGTAGAATGCCCGCGTGGTTCTGTGGTTCCCCTTCTGCGTCAGGAATATCGACCCTTCATGACCGTGCCATCCCATCTATGGGCTTCCGTCATCGTCCCCATTAAGGATGAGCGAGACAACCTCGTTCCCTTGACGAAGCAATTGCTCAAGGCCCTGGAGGCCTGCGACGCATCACGCTCGGCGCCCTTCGAAATCATTTTCATCGACGACGGCAGCACGGATGGCAGCTCGGCCCTGCTCGATCGGCTCGCCACGAGCCATCCGCCAGTACGCGTCTTTCATTTCGATCGCAACTATGGCCAATCCTCCGCCTTCGACGCGGGATTCAAGCATTCGACCGGCGATCTGGTCATCACGATCGACGGCGACCTCCAGAACGACCCGGCCGACATCGGCACCTTGCTGCCCTACACACAGACCTTCGACCTCGTGTGCGGATGGCGCACCAACCGGCATGACAGCCTCGTCAGAACTCTGTCATCGAAAATTGCCAACGCGGTGCGCAGCGCAGTCACGGGCGACCAGGTTCACGATACCGGCTGCTCGCTGAAGATCTTCCGCCGCTCCGTCGTGGACCGGTTGCAGCTTTTCAACGGCATGCACCGCTTTTTCCCGGCCCTGGCGCTGATGCATGGGTTCACGGTCACCGAAGTGCCGGTGCGCCATTACGCTCGCACACACGGCCAGTCGAAATACGGGCTCGGCAACCGCCTCTTCAAAAGCCTCTACGATCTGATCGCCGTGCGCTGGATGCAGCACCGAGTCCTGAAATACCGCATCGCAACAGGCAAGGGGTCTGATCGCCCATGAGCATCGAACATATCTGGCTGGCCATCGGATTCCTCGGACAGGGGCTCTTCTTCGGCCGCTGGGTCATCCAATGGATTGCCTCAGAACGAAAAGCCGAGAGCCGGGTCCCCATCGCCTTTTGGTATATGAGCTTGATCGGCGGACTCATCACACTGGCCTATGCGATCTATCGAAAAGATCCGGTCTTCATCGCAGGCCAGAGCGTCGGAGCCGTGGTCTACATTCGCAACCTGGTTCTCATCGCTCGTACCAGCCAGGTGAAACCTCCCGCAGGCCAGTCCTCGCCACAATCATGATCGCCTGAGACTAACGACCCTATGACCATAACCAGCCGCTCGCACCATGCCCTGCTCCTCCTCGCGCTTCTGACCCTGTCGGGGCTGCTATTCTTCCTGGGGCTCGGCGACATGGGTTTGACCGACCGTGACGAAGGCAGGAACGCCGAAGCCGGTCGGGAAATGTTCGAGTCGGGGGATCGCCTGACCCCGACGTTCAACGGCGAGCTGCGCGTCGCGAAACCGGTCTTCCTTTATTGGTTAATGGATCGGTCCTATCACCTGTTCGGCGTCAATGAGTTCGCCGCACGGTTCCCCTCCGCCCTCTTCGGCATCAGTCTGATCCTCCTCCACTACCTGTTCCTGGCGCACCAGCGAGATCGAACCGTCGCGCTCTTCGGCGCCTTGATGCTCTTGCTCAACCTGGAAATCCTCGGGCTCGGGCGCATGGCGCTGACCGACAGTGTCCTGATCTTTTTCATCACAGCCTCGCTATACGGGTTCTGGCTCGGCCTGCATGGGGAAGGAGCCGTCCGCCGATGGATCTGGGCCTTCTATATCGGCATGGCCCTCGCTACCCTGACGAAGGGACCGGTCGGATTCGCCGTGCCCCTCATCGTTGCGGCGATCTACCTGACCTGGACGCGCCGCTGGCGTGGCTATTGGCAACAGGGCATTCCCCTGGCCGGCATGGCACTGTTCATTCTGCTGGCCGCTCCCTGGTATGCCGCCATGTTTTATATCCATGGCGACGCCTACGCCTCTGGCGCCAAGGCCAATACGATCGGGCGATTCCTCAGTCCGATGGAAGGGCACCACGGGACCATCTTCTTTTATCTCCCGGTCCTGCTCATCGGCTTCTTCCCTTGGAGCGCGCTCCTTCCTGTCCCGCTCTATCGCACGCTCAAAGACTGGTATCAGCTCCGTCGCGCCGGCACACAGCAGGATTCCACGAGCACATCAGAGCTTGAACTCTTTGCAGCCCTCTGGGTCGTCGGCGTCTTTATGTTTTTCACCGCCTCATCGACCCGCCTGCCCCACTATATCGGGCCGTTGTTTCCTGCCGCCGCTCTCTTGACCGCCGCCTACTGGTCGCGGTGCCTCCAAGATCCGGCCACGAAAGGCATTCGCGGCTCCATTCATCTCATGATGGGACTGGGCTATCTCCTGGCGATCGGCTTTGCCTGCCTCCCCACGCTTTACGCCAACTACGCCGCCAAAATGGTGCGTGAATTCCCCTTGGCAGGACAGGTGGGGATCGGCATCGGTCCCTATCTGGCGACTGCCATCCTGTTACTCGGGGTCACGCTCGTGGGCTATCTAGGATTGAACGAGGAGCGGCGCGGGGGAACCTTCTGGGCAGCGGGAGCGACCTTGGCAGGCCTGGTCCTGATCGTCATCGTCGTGGCGACTCCGCACATCAACCGCTTTATGATCGCGCCGCCACAAGAACTCGCCTATGCGGCAGGACTAAACCTGGAACCGCAAGATCAATTCATTGCCTATGGCATGACGAGACCCTCGTCCGTCTTTTACGCAAAGCGCAAGACGCGCTTCGTGCCATTCGGGGAAGAGGACAAGATCAGGGCGGCGCTGAAGAAACCGGGGCGAGTGATGATCCTCTTACCGGAGAGCGCACAGGCGAAGTTGCCGGAAGAAACCGTCACCCTCGTGCCTCTGCTGAAACGCTACGGCTATGTCCTGTTGGCCAACCAGCCCATGGTCACGATTCCTGAAAATATGCCGATTCCTGAAAATGCCCCGAAGCCTCCGGTTATTTTCGGCCACTAAGCAGCTTCTTATATCGGCACGAGCCCCTTCAGCAGATAGCTTGCCGCCAACAGGGCCAGCACCGCCACGACGAACAGACCCTCCGCCACGACCATCCGTCCCTCTACGGGAACATCTGCCATGGACAAGGCCTGACCATGGAGCCCCTCCAGCCAATGGGCGGCACAAGCGACCAGCACGGCGGTTGCAACAAACAAAGAGCCGGTCGCCATCCCCAATCCCACACCCATAAGCGCGCGAACCAGAGATCCGGATAGCCAAGCTGGGCACCATGACGACCGCACCCTCCAGGCAACATGGCCTGCGAGCCCCGCCAGGGTCAGCATCCACCCGCCGCACACAAGCGATTGCGTAATCGAGTCCTTCGCCGGAAGCTGCGTGACCGTCCAGACGAACGCCAGCGTCGCCACAAGAAATGGCGCAATCCAACACAAGGCCGTCTCGGCCGCTGTTCGCCACTCACGCCAGGGATGGACGGCAATCATGCCCATCACACAACCGAAAACCACGCCTCCTGCCACATCGGTAGGATAATGAGACCCGCGGACGACCCGGCTGGCGGCAATAGCCATGGCCACAGCGAACAGGGGCCATCTCACTCGCGGAAACTTTGCGGCGAGTACAGTCGCAACCGCGAATGCCGCCGACGCATGACCGGACGGAAAGGAGTCCCACCCGCTCCCGCCGGCGGGAGAAAACTCGAAGTGGCTGGTATCGATGAACTTGGGCCTGGGCCGGCCAATGGTATGTTTTAAAATCGTCGCGCCTGCCGCCACGAGACCATGTGCGACAAGACTCTGCCTGCCCGCGTCTTTCCATTGCTGATCAGTAAATCCGTACCCGACCGCCAACAATACAAGACTCAGGAGCGCCAACGACTCCCCTTTGCCGAGGCGGTCGCCGAGATCGCTAAACAGAACCAGCCAGGGGTGAGGAACCGAAACGGCCGGTGGATAGAAGGAATGAACGAACCTCGCGAGAGGCACATCCCACTCGAACAGTCCCACAAACACGAGGACGAGGGCACAGACGGAAAGGAACACGACTGCCGCAGACGTCAATCGTGAATCGTGAGTCGTGAGTCGCGGGAGATCCATAAGAGTCGAGCTACACGTTCAACGATAACCGGCGCCAACAGGCTGCTCAAACAGGCCATCCAGCAAGGCAGCAGCCGACAAAAGCACCGGAGGCGTATCCTCTGGGCTACGTCGAAGATGCTTTCAATACGAGAACGATGCTGGCGGACTGTTTCAGCATCCTGCTACGGCACCCAGTCAGCGAGGAACACATTCAACTCGCCAGGCGTCTTGGCGCCGCGATCCGACACCCAGACTAGGCTAGTGCCATCAGGCGAGAACATGGGGAAACTGTTAAATTGTCCGTCGAAGGTGAGCCGTTCGAGGCCTTGACCGTCCTCACCGATCGCGTAGAGATGTACACTCGCCTTATTGCCTTCGGCTTTCGCTTCAATATTCGAAGAGAAAATGATCCTCTTGCCATCGTGGAAATAGGAAGGTGAGAAGTTCGAAGCCCCGTTTTTCGTGACCTGCCTCTTCCCACTTCCATCCGCATTCATCACGAACAGCTCAAGCTGCAGAGGCTCCACCAGATTCTGCTTGAGCAGAGCCTGGTACTGCTCGAGCGCCGCTGGCTCGGTCAGATGCGACGCCCGGTAGACGATGCGCTTGCTATCAGGAGAAAAGAAGGCGCCACCGTCGTAACCGACCTCGTTGGTCAGCCGCCGGGCTCTCGATCCATCGAGATTCATCGCATAGATATCCAGATCCCCGTCCTTGACGGAGGTCCAGACGATCGTCTTGCCGTCCGGCGAGACGGTCGCCTCCGCATCGTAGCCGGACGAAGACGTCAGCCGCTGCATCTCCTGGCCATCGAGGCGCACAGCATAGAGGTCATAATCGTCCAAGGCCCACCGATAGGCCCCCTTCGGCTTCAGCGGGCAATTCGGCCCGGTGGCATAGGTCGACGAGTAGAGCACGCGGCGATCGCCGGGAAAGAAGAATCCGTCGGTCGTACCGCCCGTGCCGGTACTCACCAATCTTACGGTGTCGCTTTCCAGGTCCATCACATACATTTGGTAACAACCCAGCCCGGCATCGGCCGGCTTGAGCATGGCTGCATAGGTATCTTTCATCCAATTGTTCGTGGATTGAAAAATCAATTTGTTCCCGCTGAAGGAAAAGTAGGCTCCAGCATTCTGCCGGCCCACCGTCAATTGGCGGACGTTCTTCAGATGCCGCTCGGCCTGGTGAGCAGGAGCCGTCCGCGCCTTTTGCGCAAGGCCCTCCGCTTGTCCCTGCTGCTCGCAGAGCAACAGCCCGATCAGCCCGATCATGCACCACTTACCGAATGGGATTACTGACATCGAGACGCACCTCCGTACGATCGCTTGCGGGTGGCCACTCTTCACGAGTCGTCACCGCTCCATCGTGAAACACAAAAACACTATTCCATCCGTAAAAAAAGAGCAGCCACGCCACTTTCGTTACGGCCTGTGGCGTGACGCCATACAACACTGTTACGACGCTACCGGGACGGTCGACCCGATGGCAACTGACCAGCAGAGCCAGCCCTGGCCCTTCGTGCGCTTTGCCCATCACGGTCACGCCCTTCTCCGTCAGGGTCGCGCGGTCGCCGCAATGTTTGGCCAGGATCGGTTGAATCTTCGAACGGGACTCGGAGCCACCCAATACTAACACCGAACCTTCCTGAGGCAACAGCCCATCGTGGGCCAGCGAAGCTATCGTGGCCCTCTCATCGAGTGGTTTCTGCTCTTCCTGAGCCTCGATCCGCAAAACCAGGTCCCCTAACGACGAGGGATGGCCCGGCTCATCCGTGAAAGCAAGCAACACCGATCGTCGCCGGTCGGTGACATAGTGATTGAGCACCGGCGGCAACGAGTGCCGGGCAATCCGACGGAAAACCATAAAGTCGGGGTCCAGCGCTATCGAGACCGGTCGCGCAGGCAGGGTCAGGGAAATCCTCTCGCGCTGCGAATGGATAGGCACAGTCAGAACCTGCTCCCGGCCTCCCTCCATGCGAATCGATAACGGGAGGGAGAGACGGAAAGGTTTGCCCGACTGAGCGAGTATCGCCTCAAGTTGAAAAGCCTGGCCGCTCGCCCCAGCCACAGGACGGGCCACGGCCCCGGACAACGATACTGCCGGCGCCCCGACCTGCTCCACCCATTGCGCGAAAAACCACCGGAGATCCTGGCCGCTCTCTTCCACAAAAACCCGCTCAAGATCGCGCCACTCCGCACGGATACCGCGATACTGCAACACCAAGGTCTTCAGGGCCCGCCAGAAAATGTTCTCTCCCACCGCCTGGCGTAGCGCATGAAACAGCATGGCGGACTTTTGATAGCCGATAGCATTGTCCTGCTCATCCTGTTTCTGCATGAACTGCCCGACCGGATAGTCCCGCTCGGGCGGCACATAAAGATTGTAGCCCTGCACCATGAGCCGGCGCTGGTCCCGCGCCTGCGCCGGCTCCCCCGTCAATTCGTGCCAGTAATAATTGGCCAGATAGGTCGTCAGGCCCTCCACCCAATTCCCGCGATCGATTCGATTAAACACGCCGTTGCCGACCCAGGAATGCACGATCTCGTGGCCGAGCGCGTAGGGTTGCACATAATGGCGTTTAATGACGCCGCTCCCCAGCAGGGTGAACGACGGCATGCCAAGTCCACTCGCAAAAAAATTCTCCACCACGGCGAACTTCTCGAAGGGATACGGCCCCAATAGCGGAATGTAGGCCTCCAGATAGCGAGCGGTCGCATCGAGATATTCCTCCGCCAGATGCGCATCGTCGGGAAAGAGATAGGCCGCA
>SYGW01000023.1 GCA_005800255.1 Nitrospiraceae bacterium
CGTGGAAGTTCATGATATGCTTTGTGGGCTGCTTTCTTGGTCGTCATGGGCTCTCCCCTGGCGTAAGAAAGACGGGGGGGTGATGTGGCCATCACCTCCCCATTTTTTTGTCTTCAGGTTTTTTGGGGTTCGTGATTCCAGCCAGCCTGTCCCTTCCCTCGGTATCTGACACCTCAGCTTGACCGTAGCCTCTGGTTCGTTGTCGTCATCTGCTCATGAATGCACCGGACGAGATGAGACTTTCTGGTCACGGCAAGGTGCAGGGAGCTGCGACTTTTGCGAATCGAACGGACAGGAATTTCTGCTGGTGACTATGTTGAGGGATCTGCTGATTCTGAAGTGCGACGTTGTTTTGAGGGAGATCGAGGAGGAGGGAAGTTGAGGGGGCGACGTGGCCGCCGCCCCCTCATGGTGCTACTTCTTCTTCTTCTTCTTCGCCGCTTTTTTTGCGACCTTCTTCTTCGCTGCTTTCTTCGTTGCCATGTGAACTCCACCCCCTTTCGGTGTGAAAATGTTGACCGCTGTAGGAGTGGTATATCAGAGTTTGAGCGGCGAGTAAAATTTTCTCTTCAAGATTTTTAGGCGAACGTGAGGGGGCAGTCGGGGGATCTCGGAGGATCTCGGAGGGTCGAGAGTTGTTCTCCCCCCTGCGAGGTCGATTGTGCCATTCCGTGCCAAGTTTTTCTTCGGCGGTTCAAAAGAAACGGGGCCAATGCCACTGTGATGTTCACAACAGGCATTGGCCCCGAATCGTTTCAGACTGCTGGATCGCGGCGGTCTAGGCGGTTTGTTGGATTGCCGAGAGCAGCCACTTCCCGTCTTGGAATCGCATGAAGGTCCAGACTTCGCGCGCCTCGCTCGGGGTCACGTCGCTGCCTTCGACGAGATAGCCCGCGTCGCCTCGCTGCTTTGTCCGGGCCACAGTATAGTCACGGGCGCTCCAGCGGAGTCCCACCGTCGCATAATGCGTGGCGCCTTCGATCCAGGATTCTCTGACTTCCGCCTGGAGGAGGGCCACATCTTCCACATAGTTCTGGACGTCCAGGCTGGCCTGCTCTGCCAAGGCTGTTCCGAAATAGGTGAGCATCTCCGGCGTGACGAATCGCCGCAGCCCTGCCAGGTCTTGCTTGTTCCAGGCTGTTTGAATGTCTGTCAGCAGTTGCTGAAAGGCTGCCTTGTCCGCCGGGGTGACAGCGCCGACCACCACCGTGGTTTGGATGGCGGTGGCGGAGGGTTCCGCCAAAAGGCTGCCGCTGGCTGCGTTGCTTCTCGTGATTCCGGAAAAATCAGGGATGGGCCGCCGGACTTTCATGAAATACAACAGCGCTCCTGCTCCCACAAGCATGAGGATGAGGATGAGGAGTATCCCGGTGGCGTTGGAAGATCCTGCTGCCTGTTCGGTTGCGCCGGCCTGCTCATCGGCGTCGGCGGTTTTTGCGTTGCTGTCCGTCGCTCCGAAGAGCATATGCCCGATCCATGATCCGGCAAGCCCTCCTGCGATTCCGGCCAAGAGGGGATTGCGCTGCAGGAACGAAGGCTGCCTGGCAGGAGCCGGTTGGGTTGCGGGCGTTTGTTGTGGCGCGGTCGTGGCAGACTGTTGAATCGGCTTCGCGTTGTTTTGGCCATAGGTGCGTGAGCCTCGGCTGCCGATGCTGCCAGAGGCGCTTCCGCTCCGTGAGCCGCTGGAATAGCCTTCGCTAGACCCGCCCCTTGCCCGTGCGAAGGAGATGGCGGGAGTTTCGATCAGGGCAATCACGATGAATGAGGCAATGAGTTTCGTGTGGTTCAAGGCAGGCTCCCTTTCTGTCGAGGTCACGGATGAGTCACAGGCTCAGACCATCCTACCAGCAATGGGTTGAAGAAGAGGGAATATTCGAGAGGGAAGAGGGAGGCGACGGGGATGGTCTCCGTGTTCGCTCGATGCGCGCCACGCGGCCCAGCCTGTCATGTGGCATGACGGAGACGGGGTGTCCGCGTGGGACAGGCGCAGTCGAGCGACCAGAGGCCTACTTTGTTTGAGACGCGCACGCTGAATGGTTCACGCTAGAACTGTTCTCAGGGCGGATTCATCTGGCAGGTTCGGTCTTACCCTTAGCGAGGCGGCTCGCCAAGGGTGGTCAGCCCTTAACCGATGACGTTCGGGCCGATTTGCGCTAGCTCTTCGCGATGCTTCCTGATCTCTTCTTCTTCCTGGCGTCTCCGGGTCTCAGGCGTGCGGCCATGGGTCGTTGCGCTGCCTGCTCCATGCGATCCGTTGTCTGAAAATCCGCTCAGCCAGCTGTCGCGAAAGCTCTGATGTTCCATCTCTGCCGTGATATGTGGAAGCCTCTTCTCCATCGACTCGCTCTCCTTCGATATGTGTTGAGTTGTCGGTTGCTCTTTAGCGTAACCGTTTGGTTGGTACACTATGCACAAGCCATTCCAGGGAGTTTGTACGGAAACCGGTTTTAATGCGCACTATTTATGAAATATGAATAGATCGCCCATTCGTCCCTGTCTGGAATGGTGCGTTGTGTGAACAATAAATGGCGCGGCAGGGCTCAGGTTTGAGACCTATGGATCAATGAGGGCGCGGGTGAGTGAGTACGGTTTAGCTGCGCCAGGTGCGAGCAGGAAAGATGGGCTGGTCATTGCTTCTCCATTAATTGACTCTCCTTGGACCCCTCCATATAATGCCGCTCGATAGTCGCTTTTGACTGCCTTGCCAGACAGTTATGACTTCTTTCTCCAACACATTTTTGGCGGAAACATGGGGAAAGGTTCGTGCAGGACTCTCCCATGCCTTTTCGACCGGATCCAAGGCCGAGGCGTTCACCATTGAAGACCTTGCGTTGCTTGAACGGGTGGCCGATGCGGTGGTGAATCGGGGGATGGCCGCTCCTGCCACGGTTTTTCTTGAATCGCTCGGGCCTATGAATTTTCTCGGCAGCCAGGCCCTCTACTTTCTGACTCCGATCATGGAATGGGCGTTCAACGTGAAGGAAGTCGAGCAGGTGGCCCGCCTGCTCGACCGGCGCGAGACGATTTCCCGCCTTCTGGCTCTGATTGACACGAAGTCTGCTCCCCAGGCTCCCCAAGGAGTCTCCGCTCAATGATCGACTGCCGTGAAGCGTCAAACGTGAAAGGTGAAATGTTTCTCGGAAAGACCGTTTCCGTGAAATGGACATTGGTTCGAACTGTTCACTGTTCACTGTTCACTTTTCACGGAAATCACAATTGCGCTGAGGCCTGCCATCGATGACTATTCAGGAGTCAGGCAAAAGCGCCCCGCCCCTCAATGTGATTGTCGCGACCGACTGCGGCAGTACCACGACTAAAGCCATTCTGATCGAGAAAGTCGGCAACGAATACCGGCAGACCTATCGAGGGGAAGCGCCCACGACGGTGGAAGCGCCCTTCGAAGATGTGACGCGGGGGGTACTGAACGCGATTGCGGAAATTGAAGAACTCTCCGGCCGGAAAATCCTGGACGGAGACAAGATCATGACTCCCTGCCGCGATGCGAAGACCGGCGTCGATATCTACATCTCCACCAGCAGCGCGGGCGGCGGCTTGCAGATGATGGTGACAGGCGTCGTGCAGAACATGACGGGCGAAAGCGCGCAACGGGCCGCGCTGGGGGCCGGCGCGATCGTCATCGATGTCTTGGCGTCGAACGATGGCCGGCTGCCCCATGAAAAGATCGAACGGATCCGCACGATGCGACCGGACATGATCTTGATGTCCGGCGGGACGGACGGGGGCGCGGTGACCCATGTGGTCGAGATGGCGGAATATATTTCCGCGGCGGAGCCCCGTCCCCGCTTCGGGGCCACCTACAAGCTCCCCTTGATTTATGCGGGCAACAAAGATGCGCAGCCGCAAGTGAAGAAGATCCTGGGCGAGAAAGCCGCCTTGGTGCTGACCGATAACATTCGCCCTGTGCTGGAGCGGGAAAACCTCACGCCCGCGCGCGACAAAATTCACGACCTCTTTCTCGAACATGTCATGCAGCAGGCGCCTGGCTATAAGAAGCTGATCGAGATGGCCGGGGCGCCGATCATGCCGACGCCGGCGGCGGTCGGGGTGATCATGGAAACGATCGCCAAGCGGGAGCATCTGAACTTGATCGGGGTGGATATCGGCGGCGCGACCACGGACGTCTTTTCGGTCTTCGAAGGCCTGTTCAACCGGACCGTCAGCGCGAATCTCGGGATGTCCTACAGTATCTCCAACGTGCTGGCGGAGGCGGGCCTCGCCAACATCATGCGGTGGGTGCCCTTCACCCTCGACGAGCAGACGTTGCGCAACCGGATCAAGAACAAGATGGTCCGGCCGACCACGATTCCTCAGACGCTGGACGAGCTGCAGATCGAACATGCGATTGCCCGCGAGGCGCTCCGGCTCGCCTTGATCCATCACAAGTCCCTCGCGACGGCGCTCAAAGGCATCCAGCAGGAACGGACGATTTCGGACGTGTTCGAGCAGCAGCAGTCCGGCAAGACCTTGATCGACATGCTCAAGCTGGACTTGATCGTGGGGAGCGGGGGCATCCTGTCCCATGCGCCGCGCCGCGTGCAATCGATGTTGATGATGGTGGATGCCTATGAACCGCTTGGGGTGACGAGGCTCTCGGTGGACAGCATCTTCATGATGCCGCATCTGGGCGTGCTCTCGACGAGCAACGAGCAGGCGGCCACCGATGTCTTTGTCCGCGATTGCATGGTTTATCTGGGAACCTGTGTCGCGCCGATCGGGCAGGGGAAGGAAGGGGAGCGGTGTGCAGACTATGCCATCACCTTCCCGGACGGGCGAGTGGATAAGGGGCAACTGTCGTTCGGTGACTTGCGGCTGATTCCCTTGGCTAGCGATCAGAAGGCCTCGATCACGATCCAGCCGGCGAAACAGGTTAACCTCGGGGACGGGGCTGGAGTCTCGGTCACGAGAGAGGTGGAGGGAGGCGTGGTGGGACTCCTGCTCGATGGACGAGGGCGGCCGTTACAGCTGCCGGCTGAGCACGATGCCAGAGTGGCCATGTTGACGAAATGGTTCAAAACTGTGGACTTATATCCGAAGATGTAAAGTTTGCGACGAGGGTCACAAGCGGAGAATGCTTCCACGGGATGCTCAAAAAGGCCGTCCAGCAAGGCCGCAGGCGAGTCGAAACCGGAGGCGTACCCTTTAGGGTACGTTGAGAATTTCGGCGAGCCGAGAACGAAGCTGGCGGACTTTTTCAGCATCCGATTAGGCAATTTGATATGGCCCATTCCTATACCCCAGGCTTAACCGTCACAGAACAGACTACAGTCCGTCGCAGGCGGATGTTGTCGCTGCCAGGCACAGTACTGGTCGCGGCAGGAGACACAGTGCGAGCGAATCAGGCTGTGGCCCGTGCGGAATTGCCCGGGAAGGTCTATCCCCTGAACCTGGCCAACCAGTTGGGTGTTGCGCCTGATGAGATTAGCGAATATCTGATCAAGAAGGCCGGCGATTCGGTGCAGAAGGATGAGATCCTGGCGGAGAACAAGCCGCTGATCAAATGGTTCAAGACGGAAGTCCTCTCTCCTGTCACAGGCTTGGTGGAATCCGTCTCGACCATCACAGGGCAGGTCCTGCTGCGGGAGCCGCCTCGTGTGCTCGAGTTGCTGGGCTATGTTGACGGGCTCATCGTCGAGGTGATTCCCCATCAAGGGGTCGTGGTCGAAATCGATTGCAGTCTGGTGCAGGGCATCTTCGGCATAGGCGGGGAAACATGGGGCGAAATCGTGATGGCGGTGACCTTGCCGGAGGAAGTCCTCTCGCCCCGTCACTTCACCGAGGCCATGAAGGGCAAGGTGGTTGTGGGAGGCTCCTTCATCTCGTCTGATGGGTTGGCCCGCGCGAAAGAGGTGGGAGTGGCGGGGTTGGTTATTGGCGGTATTCATGATAAGGATTTGCGCGCACTTCTGGGCTACGATCTTGGCGTGGCTATCACTGGCACGGAACAGGTCGGCTTTACCCTGATTCTTACAGAAGGGTTCGGCACCATCCCCATGGCCGACAAAACATTTACGCTCCTTTCCTCCCATGCGGGCCAGCAGGCGTCTATTTCAGGGGCGACGCAAATTCGCGCCGGCGTCATTCGCCCGGAGATCATCATCCCCAACCACATCATAGGCTCTCACGGCGCTGC
>SYGW01000145.1 GCA_005800255.1 Nitrospiraceae bacterium
GACCAGATCCAGGAGCATCGGCCGCAACGGCGAATTCCGCCGTCAACATACCGAACACGGACAACATGGCCACGGAGGCTAAAACTGCGACCCTTTTCATACCTAGTCCCTCCTTACATAAAAAGTAACAACCACAATAACTGATAAACACTAGTTCAGAACGATGACACCGTAACAACTATTTCAGAGATTCTTCAATCAACCACGAGCAACGGGCTCTGCTATCTCATTGAATCTCTCGACTGAGAACCATTGTCAAAAAACTCGGTCATGGTACTGAAATCACGAAAACCTGTCAAGGAAATGTTTTACCTGTTGATAACTTTGAATTTATCTCTAACTACTTATTTTAATCAGATAGTTACGATAATTATGCGACTCTAACTTTTCCGTAATTTCCAGCGCCACACACTCGTCTATTAGAAAATTCTCATCTGTAGGATTGAAGCGTGCGAGGCGCGAGAGGCCCCAAGCCGGTGATTGCGAGCAAGTCCAGCTTGAAAAATTGGCGACCGACATTGAACATCTGCTCCTCGCTCACGCGATCGATATGGGCCAGCATGTCATCCAGCGACGCATGCTTTCCATAAATAAGTTCATCCTTCGCCAATTTGCTCATGCGGCTGTGCGAACTCTCCAAGCTCAACATCAGGCTCCCCTTCATCTGAGTCTTTGCCCGCTCGAGTTCTTTCCCGCCGATGCCCTTACTCCCGATCCGTCTAATTTCACGGCAAACGAGATCCACCACACGGTCGACCTCTTTGGGTCTGGTCGCCGCATAGACGGTGATCATGCCGCCGTCCGAATAGCCGGCCAGATAGGAATAGATTGAATAGACGAGCCCGCGCTTTTCGCGGACTTCCTGGAATAATCGCGAACTCACACTGCCGCCCAACACGCTGTTGAGCGCGTAGAGGGCATACCGATCCTTATGTCCGGCCGGCACGCCCTTGAGCCCGAGACAAAGATGGACCTGCTCCAACTTCTTCTTCTTCAGCACGACACCGCCGTGCACTTCGGGAGGGCGTCGGCCGTTGGCGCGGGTGGCCGTTGCGGCGCGGCCCTTGCCGAAATATTTCGCGACCATGCCATCCAGCTCGGCCTGTTTAAAGCTTCCGGCAATCGACAGCACGATCTGGCCCGGCTCGTAGTAGGCCTCCCTATAGTCCAGCAAATCCTGGCGGCGCAGCCCCCGGATCGTCTTCTCACGACCGAGAATCGACCGACCGAGCGGATGGCGCCCCAGCACTTGGCCCATATGGAGTTCTTGCACGAGATCTTCGGAATCGTCCTGGACCATGCGGATCTCTTCCAGCACGACCTGTTTTTCTTTTTCGATATCTTTGGGGGCGAAACGGGAATGGTGGAACAGATCGGAGAGGAGTTCGAGCGCACGGTGCAGTTGCTGGTCCAGCACCTTCACGTAATAGGTCGTCGTCTCCCGCGACGTGAAGGCATTCATTTCTCCGCCGAGCGCGTCGATTTCACGCGAAATCTCGGCGGAGGAACGTTTGCGCGTGCCCTTAAAGAGCATGTGCTCGATAAAATGGGAATAGCCCGCTTGGGAAGACTGCTCGTCCCGCGACCCGGTGTTGACCCATACACCGACAGTGACCGACTTCAATGTCGGCATCCGTTCAGTGACGACCCGCACCCCGTTGTCCAGGACGAGCTTGCGATACAAGACGATTACCCGGCTGACGGACCAGAGGCTGCGCCCTCGGCCGGAGCCGGCATGGCTTCCTTGCGGCTGAGGCGGATCTTCCCTTGACGGTCCACTTCCATGACCTTCACCAGGATTTGATCCCCTTCTTTCACCTCGTCCGATACCGCTTGGACCCGATGGTGTGCCAGCTGCGAGATATGCACCAATCCGTCGGTTCCCGGAAGCACCTCGACGAAGGCACCGAAGTCCATGATCTTCCGAACCGTGCCCATGTAGATCTTCCCGACCTCGACTTCTTCGGTAATCCGGTTGATCATGCCCTTGGCCTTTTCAGCCGAAGCGCCGTCGACCGACGCGATCGTCACGGTGCCGCTGTCATCAACGTTAATTTTGACTCCGCAATCGGCAATGATGCCACGGATCGTCTTGCCGCCCGGCCCGATGATCTCGCGGATCTTATCCTGCTTGACCTTCATCGTGAAAATCCTGGGGGCATAGGCCGACAGAGTCGTCCTCGGCGCTTGAAGCGCTTTTTCCATGCAACCCAGAATATGCAGCCGGCCGGCCTTCGCCTGCTCCAACGCCTTCTGCATCAGGGCCGACGTAATGCCGCCGATCTTGATATCCATCTGCAACGCCGTCACGCCCTGCCTGGTGCCGCAGACCTTGAAGTCCATGTCGCCCAGGTGGTCTTCCAGCCCGAGAATATCGGAGAGGATCATGACCCGGTCGCCTTCCTTGATCAATCCCATCGCGATCCCGGCCACAGCCTTGCTGACCGGCACGCCGGCATCCATCAAGGCGAGACTGCCGCCGCAGACGGTCGCCATCGACGAGGACCCGTTGGACTCAAGAATGTCGGACACGATGCGAAGCGTATAGGGGAAGGCGTCCTTGCTCGGAATCACCGGGGCCAATGCCCGTTCCGCCAAGGCTCCATGGCCCACTTCCCGGCGTCCCGGTGAGCGAAGCGGCCTCGCCTCGCCGACGCTGAACGGCGGAAAGTTGTAATGGAGCATGAACGTCCTCATGTACTCCCCTTCCAACGCATCGATCCGCTGTTCGTCGTCCGCGGTCCCCAATGTGACCACGGCCAAGCTCTGCGTCTCGCCCCTGGTGAAGATCGCAGAGCCATGGGTCCGCGGCAGCGCACTGACTTCGCAGGTGATCTGACGAATATCGGCCGGGCCCCGTCCATCCGCCCGCGACCCCTTCTCCAGGATCATGTTCCGGACTTCCGAATACTCCAGTTCATGGAACACGAGCTTCACGTGTCGCTCGCGATTGGGATCTTCCGCATTCTTCA
>SYGW01000146.1 GCA_005800255.1 Nitrospiraceae bacterium
GAGAGCCGGCGTAGCTCAGTGGTAGAGCAGCTGATTCGTAATCAGCAGGTCGGTGGTTCAATCCCACTCGCCGGCTCCACATAACCGTTCCGCCGTGAATGTCCCGCCTTGTCATCCCCGCGCGGTTGCCGCTCTCGTTCAACGATCAATTTGTGAGGACTGCACGCCCGATGAGAGCGCCTTGGATCAATGTCCGCATCGGCTCGCTCTGTGCGTACACGGTAAGTTGTCTCCTCGGAGCAAGCGTCGCGCTGGACGAGACGGTTTTCGCTGCCGGATCCGAAGGCGCCGTCACGGTGGTCAAAGAAGAATCGATCGATGCTGCGGCTAAGGCAGTAATCGAGGATGCGCGAGCGCTGGTGGCCGCTCCCTTGCGAATGACCGGGGAGGATTGGCTCAAGGTTGGGGCTGGGGCGGCGGTTGTCGGAGGCTTTGTTGCTGCCGATCACAGTATCCAGGACTGGGTCGACCGGAACAACAAGAGCGCGACGGGAAAGAAGGTGGCGGATGGCTTCAACACCTTCGGCAATCCGGTGACCATGGCGGGCGTCAATGTCGGCGTCATTGCGATCGGTCTTGCCAACCAATCCTACGGGGGGGGCAGTTGGATCAAAGAGGCCGGGCTGGTCGGTCTGGAAGCCGAGGGATTTGCCGTGGTGGCGGCTGAGTTGCTCAGCAATGCAACGGGCCGCGCTCGCCCCGAGAAACATCAAGGCGCGACGGACTTCCGCCCGTTCTCCGGGAACACATCATTCGGCTCCTCCCATGCGGCGGCCAGTTTTGCCGTCGCCGCGGTGTTTGCCGATCGGTTCGACCCGGCTATCGGCTGGTTGTCCTATGGAGTGGCGGCGGCCGTGGCTGCCTCACGGGTCTATACGGACAAGCATTTTAGCTCCGATGTCATCGTCGGCGGTTTGATCGGTTGGGGTATGGGGAAATTTATCAGCCGACAACATGCGGCGGACCCGGACGACTGGCAGATTCGCCCCCTGTCCATGGATCATGGAGTCGGTACGGGCCTCATGATCGGGAAACGGTTCTGACTCAAGCGGGCCACGCTATGCTGCATGGTAGCGCCGACAAGTCTCTTTTTCCGCAGGTCTGGAACAGGTTTGTCTGCGCCTGGAAGGGGGTAAGGGCGGCCTATCGGGAAGAGCAGAGTTTTCGTATTCAACTGACGGCTGCTGGTGCCGTCAGCTTGGCCGGGTTGATCGTCGGGCTGTCTCAAACGGAGTGGTTGTTTATCGTCACGGCGATCGGGCTGGTGCTCTCGCTGGAGCTGTTGAATACCATGATCGAGAAAACGCTCGATCTGCTGCACCCGACGCAGCATGAAAGGGTGAAGTTCATCAAAGATGTGTCGGCTGCCGCGGTGCTCATTGCGTCGCTGGCGTCGGTCATCGTGGGCCTTATCATATTCGTTCGTCACGTCCTTTGATGCAGCCTCACCTTGACACTCCGGTAGCCGAACGATATTCTGCCAATTACGCACATGACGGCTATGGCCTCCCTTCAACGCAAGACACGTCAACAGGCATCAGGTCGGGGCAACCCTGACTCTCGTCAACAGCCGAAGGCCCCGTTGTTGATGTCGAGGGCTTTAGCCTGGGCTTTGCTGCGGTTGTATGATGTGCCTGATCCACGTAGGCCTGACCGTCTCATCCGAGGCTACGACCGGCTCCATGCCTTGCGGACGGCGCGTATGTGCGCTGCGGTCGCGGCCGAATTGGGCCATCCGCCAGACCGGCTACGCCAATACCAAATCGCCTGTCTGCTGCACGACCTTGGGAGGGCAGGCCTGGACCGGAAGCAGTTTGGGGCCATCTGGTCCTGGGCTAGGCGCCGTGGAATTCCGACTAGGCCACGGGAATGGCGCGCAGTTCATCCGAACACGGTCTATGGCCATGAAACGGAAGCATTCCTGGCTCGATATGCGGACGAGCTCGAGCGCGCTGGAATTCCGATGGATCGGTGGAGCCAAGCCCAGGTGGAGATGCGTCTCGGTTACGCGCGTCGCCTGGCCCGTCGTCTGCGTGAGGTGAAGCCGAAGTTGATGGACTTGGGAATCCAGTGGAAGCCCTGGATGGCGATGGTTATGTTGTACTACTATTACCCGGAGAAGCTGGAAGGGGCTAAGCCATGGGTGCGTCAACTGGCCGAGATATTGGTGGCCTGCGAGCAGTTTGAAGCCTACAGCAACCGCCGCCGCGGAGAGGACTATTATGCCCGCTCACGGGAAACCCTCGCGGAGGCCTTTGCCTACTTGGAGAAACTTCGGCTCGAAGGGATTCTCTCGGAGCCTGTCGTGCAGACGTTACGGAATTTGGCTGCCAGAGGGGCGTTCGACCGGATTCTTGAAGAGGCGAGAGGCTGCGTATTATCTGCAGGTGAACGCCGCATACTTAAGCGACTAGCCGAAGGAGCGGTCTGATGCCGGTGAAGACCGTTTCGCTCTGTATCAAGATGCAGGGGGATACGCAGCTTGAGAATGTGACCGCCCAGGTGAAGCAGGCTCTGGGCGGGTCCGGCCTGCAGGCCGGTGTTGTGACGGTCTTCATCAAGCACACTACGGCCTCGGTCTTGATTATCGAGGATGAGCCAGGTATCCGAGCGGATACCAAAGCGGTCTGGGACCGGCTGATTCCGGCCGACCCGGCCTGGCAGCACAATACGCGTAATTCCGGTGAAAACAACGGGCACAGTCATCTGCGGGCTCATTTGCAGGGTCCGTCCGTGACGATCCCCTTCGCGGATGGGGCTTTGATGCTGGGCATATGGCAGCAGGTCGTGGTGATTGATTTTGATACCCGATCCCGCACGCGTGATCTGGTCGTGCAAGTTATCGGGGAATAGCGGATTGTCTGTGGCCCGCCGCCATGCAGTTCTCCTTTCCTTATCCCTGTGCCTTGTTCTTTTCCTCAGCCATATTTTCCAGGCTCCGATCCAGGCCGACTGGGGGAATCCCTTGGAGGCTGGGTATGTAGGCCAGGAGGCGCGTCTCCGTCCGATCTCCCAGTCGGCGACCGACTTGCTTCCGGATGAGCGGGCGACTATAGCGGTTTTTGAAAAAGCGGCGAAGTCGGTTGTCTTTATCACCAACACCGCCATCCGGCGCGATCTGTTTTCTCTGGATCTGTTCGAAGTTCCTCAAGGCTCAGGGTCCGGATTCGTCTGGAACAAGTCCGGTCATATCGTGACCAACTTTCACGTGGTCTACGGCGCCGACTCGATCAATATCATTATGGCGGATCGAACCGACCATAAGGCCAGGGTCGTGGGGCTCGATCCGGACCATGATCTTGCCGTGTTGCAAATCCAAGCTGCTCCGGACTCCCTTGCGCCAATTCCGGTCGGCAGTTCATCTGATCTTCGAGTGGGGCAGAAGGTGCTGGCCATCGGGAATCCGTTCGGACTGGACCATACGCTGACGACCGGCGTGGTGAGCGCGTTAGGGCGGACGACCAAGTCCATGACGGGGCGGACAATCGAAGGGGTGATCCAGACAGATGCGGCGATCAATCCCGGCAATTCTGGCGGTCCCCTCCTGGACAGTTCCGGACGGTTGATCGGGATCAACACGCAAATCGTCAGCCCCAGCGGCGCCTACGCGGGCATCGGGTTTGCGGTTCCGGTCGCCACGATTAACCGCATCGTGCCCGAGCTGATCCAACATGGAAAACTCATCAAGCCGGGCATGGGGGTGGTCCTGATACCCGACGCGATCGCCAAACGATGGGGAATCAATGGCCTGGTGATCGGGCGAATCGTCAAGGGTGGTCCGGCGGAGCGGGTTGGGCTGAAAGGGGTTCGCGAGAGCGCCGGGGGGCGGGTAGAACTTGGCGACATTATAACGGCCATAGATGGGAAACCGGTTGCGACCCTCGATGACCTCCTGAACCTTCTGGAGCAGCATAAAGTCGGCGATCGGGTGCTGGTAGAGTTTCAGAGGGACGGTCGGAGGCAGCAAGTGCCCATGGTCTTGCAGCAGGTTGAATAGCCGCGTCAGCCCTGCTTTCGAGGCAAATATTGCGTCTCTGTCCCTGCCGATCGGATGCGCTCTGGAAGCCAGGCAGAGCCGATGGTTTGCGATCCCCTCGATCTCCGACTGCATCGTCGTCACGGCTCGATCGGGCGCAGAGCTGACACCATCCTTCCTGCTCCGAGGATCTCTTCGGAGAAGTCGTGCTGGTCCATTCAGGTCCGAGCTTGGCTGGTTTTCCCAAGTCGGATGACATCCACAAGACGATTCTCCGCCCAGTAATGGTCTTCATCGAGGCGGGATTGTTGGAAGAATCCGCAATGGCCGCCATGTTTGGGCGCGGTTATCCTGATCATGGGGTTGGACTGCGCGGTTGACGTCGCGAAGGTGTTGAACGGGATAAAGGGGTCGTCCTGTGAAGCTATGATCAGTGTCGGAACTCGGATGTGGTGCAGGACATGTCTGGCTCCAGCCCGTTCATAATAGTCGCTTGCGTCGGAGAATCCTCCATGGACTGCGGTGTACCGGTCATCGAACTCACGCAAGGAGCGGGTTCGGTCGAGGGATACCAGATCGAACTTGCCGGGAAAGTGCGCGGCTTTGCGGCGCACTCTGGCCTTCAGTCGAGTCAGAAAATAGTGCTGGTAGAACCAATTTGCGGGCTGCTCCAAAGCCTCCACGCAGGCGGCTGGGTCGATATTCGGACAGACGGCGACGATCCCTTTGAGCGAGGACAGTGCGGCCCCTGATTCTCCGGCCATCTTCAAAACCAGATTGCCGCCCATGGAATAGCCTGCCGCCCAAATATCATCCAGCCCATCCTTGTCAGTCAGCTCGCGGACCACGGCGGTGAAGTCGCTGCTCATTCCTGAATGGTACAGCGTCGGAGTCAGGTGCTCTGTTCCGCCGCAGTTCCGTTGATTGAGGCGGATCACATTCAGGCCGGCGCGCCAAGCCTTGTCGGCGATCCCAAGCATGTAGGGGGAGTCGCTACAGCCTTCGAAGCCATGGACGAGGATGAGCGTCCGTGTGCGTCGACGGGACGGCTGCCAGTGGCAATAGCCGAGGAGCTGAGAGTCAGGCGCGACCGTAAAGAGCCTGGGGTGGCTTGGGATGTCGATCGGCGACGGATGGCGCCGCCACCTGATCCTGGGAAGAACCGTCATCAGGTGCGGGTGAAAGCAGAGCGGGTGCGGGTGGAAGTCGGTCCAGGCCATAGTGTTCTTGAAGGAAGCCTATCGTGGGACACGAGAGTAAAGGGTAGTCGGTTTCACGGCCGAGAGGACGCTCTGTCAAGCAAGTATCCTGACACTGAGCGGCGGCGATTTGGGCGGCGTGCGAAAAAAAGGGAGCGGCTCGGATGAGCCGCTCCCTTGACTGCACAGGGAGAACTCTTAGAAGCGATCACGACCGCCGCTGCGGCCGCCACCACCACCACCAAACCGTCCACCGCCACCACCGGAGCGGGGCTCCTGGGGTTTTGCCTCGTTTACCGTCAATGTCCGCCCGTCCATTTGGGTGCCGTGCAGCGCCGTAATTGCAGCCTTGGCTTCTTCGGCGGTGGACATTTCCACGAAGCCGAATCCCCTGGACTGTCCCGTGAACTTGTCCGTGATCACACGTGCGGACTCGACCGCGCCGTGTACGGCGAAGAGATCGTTCAACTGAGACTCGGTCGCCGAATAGGGCAGCCCACCGACATAAATCTTCGAACCCATGGGGTTCCTCCTTTGAGAGAATGATATTGTCTTGGACTCGAGAAAA
>SYGW01000147.1 GCA_005800255.1 Nitrospiraceae bacterium
GACTCGACCGCGCCGTGTACGGCGAAGAGATCGTTCAACTGAGACTCGGTCGCCGAATAGGGCAGCCCACCGACATAAATCTTCGAACCCATGGGGTTCCTCCTTTGAGAGAATGATATTGTCTTGGACTCGAGAAAAAAACGACAGGAAGGAACGGGCCGAAGGCGCGAACGCTGAGGCGACTTAGGTCTGGCTTCCGATCAAATTCCCGGACAAAACAACATCGGTTGAAGGCCTTGCTTGTTCCTACTCCACCACAGGCCCTACGCGATGAAGTCCGCACACCGTAGCATGTCATGGGCCTAATAGCAACCACTGTCTTTCCGGCCCCTACTGGGTGGCGCCTCGCCGGCTCGGACGGACGGCTTCTGTGGGTCGGCCGGAGGCCCCGTGCTTCCCGTCGTGGGGCATCGGCTGAGCCCTGGCGCCTTGTCCCAGTGCGCGACCGGCCAGTGCCAGCCCCTGTCGGCGGATCTCTTCGATAGAGACGGTCGGGCGGTCCTTGATCGATATGCCCAGTCCCCATTGCTCCATCTTGATCTTCCGCTTCGGAGTGCCACGCTTTGCTTTGAGGAGATGTTTACCGCCTGGCCATGCCATGGAGCCTCCTTAGACCGTCCGTCTTCCTTGTGGTGAGCTGATCGATGCTGCCACTGTCTCTTCTACAGTCAACGATGCACGTGCCGGTGTCCACGATTATCGGGCGCAACAGGGGTTGGGCCCTGACCGGATCAAGTAGCGCGGTTCCTTGATGGCGTTGGCGCTTCAAGATGGTCCGACAGGGTCCGGATGTCCGGTTCTTGTTTCTTGCAGGGAACGGACAGATACATCGCGCAGGTAAAGCTTCCGGCTCCGGAATATTGGGAGCGGACCAGTAATTGCGAGCCGTCCGCGAATGTGATGTTCGGCTCGACATGCATTGTTCCCATCCGCAATCTATCCTCGTGGCCGGTGCCTATGCTCGACACAATCTCGTGGCTATGGCACAGAAACCAATTGCATATCCAGGCCAGCTCGTCATCCGCCGCATCGTGCGGGGAGAGTTCGGTCGTAGGAGCAGCGTGTACTAGGGAATCGGTCGCGCAGGGTCAGGGCGGCGGTGCGGAAGCGCGAAAGATAGGATAGTGACCGTGGCTCGTACGGTGCAATAGTCTACCACATCCGTGGTTCAGTATCTGCCCTATGTTAATATTTATAAGTTGTTGAGTTTAATGGTAATTATGCGAGACATTGCATTGTCTGGTTATTGAGGGCTAAAGGATGTCCCTATCGCGACTCCCCCTACGCCCAGCCCCCCATCGAGAACTCGACCACTCTGTCGCGCCAACCATTCAACAGGGCGATTCAACAGGGCGATGCCCCGGTATTCGTACGGTTGTGTGAGTGGGGAGGCTCGTTTCCAGCTCTGCTGCGTTCACTTCCCCATTCGGCTCCGGATGCGTCCACTGGGTCAACGTTTGCTCCGTTTGCGCTTGGAATCACCGGCCTCGGCCAGGTAACGAGGTCTGGTCCGGTCCCGTGCCGGTTCATGATGGCCGATCCGATTGGCGGTAATGCCGGGCTCGATGACTTCACCACAGAGGAGGCAGCGCCAGCCGTCCAGGGACTGGCAGTTGGTCATTTTCCCTGTATCTTCCAGGCGAATCGGGCCCATCAGGCCTTGGCAGCGTGGGCAGGTCATTGATTGCCTCCTAGTCGACAGGCACAACAGGTCAGCGCAGAACCGTAGAGTAGAGGCGGCGGAGACCGGGGAAGCAGCGCGCAAAGAGTCAAAGCACAAAAGATCGGACCGTCAATGTGGCTCGTACGATACGGCAGTCTACCACACTCGAGTGAAGTGCCGTCGGGAAATGAAAAGGGCTGCATCTCACAAGGAATGCAGCCCTGATGGATTGGCTCCCCGGGCAGGACTCGAACCTGCGGCCACCTGATTAACAGTCAGGCGCTCTACCAACTGAGCTACCGGGGAACGCAGTCAACGCCATTAGAAGGATATTGGGCCTGAAGCTATCGGCACGGTCCTATATTAGCATAGTTGACGGATTGAATCGCCAGGTTTTGTCGCCGTAGCGAGTGCAGCTAGGTCCAGAGGAACAGCCGGCACTAGACGTCAAACGTCCCCGATTCATCCTCATCGTCAGCCGCGTCGGAGGTGCCTTCCGAGAGCCCGGCAAAGTGGCGGGCCCAGGTGACGTACAGATTCCCGCTGTCACGCATGGCATCGACGCCCTTGGCGAGCTTGCTTGCCAACTCGGGGTCCTTCCCGGTTGCCTCGATCTCAGCGGCACGGTGCTCCAGGACTTTGGGGAACCGATTGAGCAGGATCGTGATCTCGCCCAGCAACTCTCTCAGCACATTGTCTTCGTTCGTCATAGGGCCTCCGCATTCCCAAGGCCTCAATAAAAAACCCCACAGCGTTGCGCCATGGGGTTTCTTGGTCTTTCGGTGCCGCGCTGGTTGTCAGCCTTGGTAGGCTTGCCCCAGGCCTGCGGACTCGCCCTTGTGGGACATGAGCGCGCCGCTCGAGCTGACCGCCTGCATCTCGATCGCCATGTGCTTGGCTGCGTTACAGACGACCACGCAGAGCTCGCAGCCCTTGCAACGGCTGATGTTCACCTCCGCCACCATCTTGGCCGAGTTCAGGTCCAGACAGTTGGCCTCCGGACAGTACATGATGCAAAGACGGCAGCCCTTCTTGGCCACACACTTCTCGTCAATCACTTGCGCGATATTGTACATGCCTCTGGTATCCCCGTTTGTTACGCCGCGGCCATGGCCGCCACTTGCAGTTCAAACTTGTTCTTCTCAGCCCATTCGACGCCCATTTCATAAGCCCGCTTGACCGTGGCGAGATTTTTAGCCAGCAACATTTCCTTCTTGGCGAATTTTTTCTTGATCGCTTCGTCCAAGGTGGCCGTCCCGCCGGAGGCCACGAATTTCTTGCCGAACCGCTCCTGGAGGGCCAAATCGAGCGCGTTCATGGAGACGCACTTGGTGATGCCGGCCACGGACCCGATCATGGTCATGTTCGTGGACAGCTCGGTGCCCGCGACGTCCAGGGCGATCTGTGTCCCGTTGATGTAGAACACGGCCACTTTAAGGTCCTTCAGTCGCTGGATATCCTCATCGGTGAGCAAGGGGGCGTCCGAGTTGATGATGACCAAGCCGCCTTCCTTGATGCCGGAGTAGAAAGGCATCGTGTAGCTCTTGCCCATCGTAACCACCTGAGGATGGAACACTTGGATCACGTCCGGGAACACCAGTTCGCCCCGGTCGTAGATGCGCTCGATGCCGATCCGGCAGTAGCTTTCCGCCGGCGCCATGCGCTTCTCGGCGCCAAAGAACGGATTTGAAATAGCAAACCGGCCGTCCTTCGACGCGGCCATGGCCATCACGTGCGCCGCGGTCACCGCACCTTGCCCGCCCAAGCCGGACATCCGAATGTTGAGTCGCTTCTTGATCATGTGTGCTCTCTCCTGCGCCGGATACCGTTAGGCCTGCGCCGCCAGTTGCTCCTTGGCGGCAGCCTTCTTTTCCTTTTCCTTGGCGGCGATTTCCGCGAGCAACTGCTTGGCCGGCTCGCTGATGTACTCTTTGTAAGCGAAGCGCTCGGTCGGCTTTTCCGAATCTCGCATCTCCTGGAGGCCTTCCATGCTGTTCTTGCCGATTTCCAGGATGCAGGGGGTATAGAGCTGCAGGTAGGTTGGGCCGATCTCACGGGCGACGTGAACCGCGTTCCGGATGACTTTTTCAACGAGAGACGGCTTGCTGACCGTGCAGTTCACGACATAGTGGCAGCCGGACTCGCGGGCGATCTCGGGCAGCCGTACTTTTTCGAACTGCTTGCCGACCGGCGCCATCTTGGCCACGAAGCCCTTCTGCATCAGACCGCTCTCCTGGCCGCCGGTGTTGGCGTACAGCTCGTTGTCGAAGCAGATCGTGGTGAACTTCTCCTGACGAAACCAGGCTTGCAGGGTCATGTCCAAACCGATATCCACCGTGGCTCCGTCGCCAGCCAGCACCACCACGTCCTTGATCCGGCCAGGGAACCGCACCGTCAACGCCCGCTTGAGGCCGGAGGCGATGGCGTTCTGGTTGCCGAAGAGCGAGTGGATGTTGTGCACAGCCACGTGGGGGAACACCAGGCTGGTGCAGCCGGTGGAACCCACCATGACGGTGTCTTCCGGGTTGGGCAGGGAGGCCAGGATATACCGGAATGCCATGGACTCAGGGCAGCCGGCGCAGAGCGAATGCTCTTCGATCAGCTCCTTGGCCGCTCCGATATCCTTCCAGCCCCGGTCTTCTTTTCCGTATGTCGCCCGGTTGACCAGATCCTGGTACTCGGGCGGCATGATATCGAAAAACTCCGGCGCGATTTTTATCCGCTCTTTGCTCATGGAAGCCTCCTCTTCAGGGCTGCTGTCTATCGTCGATGACCGTGCGTGAACCGTTCCGCAGCGACGGCTCAGCTTCCACGACCGGCAAGGGCCGCGTTGCGGATGCCGAGTGCATTCTTGATCTCCGATGTAATGATCTCCGGGGGCATCGTCATTCCGCCGCCCACCCGAGGGCCGGAGACTACGCGGTCACTGTCTGGGATACTTGCTTTGATCTCGCGGGCCATCCAGCCCACCACGTTGAACTCCGGCACGATGATATGCTTGGCGTTCTTGGTGGCTTCGCGGATTTCCTGCCAGGGCCAGGGCCGCAACGACTTAATCTTGACCAAGCCCACGCGGATGCCCTCGTCGGCCAATAGCCGGATGGCCTCCCGTCCTTGCGACACGGCGGTGCCGGAGGAGACGATGAGGACGTCGGCGTCGGCGTTCTCGGTCTCGATCAGCCCATCGATCCAGGCGATCGTGTGCTTGCGCGACCGTTCCACCGCCGCCCAGACTTCCTGCTGCCAGGAGGCGTGGGTGGCGTAGCTGATGTAGTTGCTCTTCATCACGAAGGGATCCCGCATCATCCGGACCGGGGGGCATTCCATGTCCATGCAGGGCACCGGCGAGCGGTAGGGGTCATAGGGCGGCAGGCACATATCCACCGGCGTGAGATTGACCACGTCCTTGGTGTGCGTCACGAAGAATCCGTCGCAGCAGAGGGCCAGCGGCAGGTGCACATCCGGCTCCTCCGAAACCATGTAGCCTTTGAGAATCCAGTCGTAGAAGTCCTGGGCGGTTTCGGCGTGCCAGACCAGCATGCCGGTCTGGAGCAGGTATGAGATTTCCAACGTGTCTGGCTGGATGGAGAGCGGGGAGTTGATGCCGCGGCAGGTCACGATCATCTGGATCGGGAGCCTGGCTCCGGCCCACATGGGGAAGTTCTCCATCGCCCGCATCGTGCCGGGCCCCGCGGTAGTCGTAAACACCCGCGCGCCGCCGAAGGCGGCGCCGGCGCACTGTGACATCACGGCGAACTCGCTCTCGCCCCGGAAGTACTCCTTCACATATCCTTCCGCGAACAGTTCACCGCACAGGGCGGCGGCTTCGCTCTGCGGCGTGATCGGATAGGCGATCATCAAGTCCACGTTCGCGCGGCGGACGGCTTCCTTGATCACTTCACTGCCCGTGAAAAAAGACGGGGTGCGGGGCGCCTCGAACATCATCTTCCGGGCATCCGTGATGACCTGCCCCTTTTTATTTGTCGTCCCGATCGGTGAATGATTGTCCATGGACCCGGCCTCCTTATCAGTAGGCCCCGCAGCTTGCTGCGCGGCGGTAATGGCTCAGGAACTGCTCCGCTTCAGTTCGAAGCCCCGCTCTTGGACACCGTTTGTGAAACTTTGACGGTCCCTTTGAGCTTGCGCACCCACTCGGCTAGGTGCATGATTTTTTCCACGGAGGCATCGCGGAACGACAGCATGGCATCCTCGTGCCCCGCTTGGGCGCACATGGCGACGGTATAGCAAGACGTGCCGCCACGGATGATCTTCAGCGACAGGTTGGCCTGGTGGCAATGCACCCCCACAAACATGCAGCAGTCGATCTTGTTGTGCCAGATGGTCAGGTTCGGGTGGTTCGGGTTGATTTCGACTTCGGGATTGATCTTGGGGTACTTGGGCCGGTAGTCGGGCATCGGAATGAGCATGGCGCGCTGTTGGGGAGTGACGCATTCCTTGAGCGTTTCATACAGGTGCCGGATCGCCGTGGCCTTTTTCGCGGCTTTTTCGTTCCAAGCCCACAGGACCAAGGGGCCCGGGAAAATAGTGGGGACTTTAGCCATCAAGAACTGGCGGGCCGCCTCTTCGTAGGCCTTCTCCTCCGGCACGATGACGCCGTTGATATGGGCCTCGCCAGGATTCGGCAGCCTGATGCCCATGGACGCCGCCGCCGGCGGCAGAAAATGTTCGGGACCTGGCATTACGCGGTATTGGTTCATGCGACTTCAGCTCCTA
>SYGW01000148.1 GCA_005800255.1 Nitrospiraceae bacterium
CCAAGTCCTGATCGAAAATGATGAGGTCCGCCCCCTTTTGCATGGCCTGGACCAACACGTCTTTGAGTTTGCCGCTTCCCAATTGAAACCGGTGATGGCCGCCCTGTGTGCGCTGGACCAATCGGTCGATGACCGTGAGGTCCGCGGAGGAGGCCAGTTCCGCCAGTTCGGCAAGGCGCTCTTCCTGTTCGGCTTTACTCTTGGGCGAGGCGCTCACGAGGATGGCGGTCTGACCCTGGGCCATCGTATGCGATGCGCTTTCACGCTGGAGGTCCGATTCCAGCTCGTGGATGAAGGTCTCGAATTTCACCGGACATTGCTGCACCTGCGTCGGTTTGAGCAACGTGTACAGAGGCTCGTTGGGCTTGGGGGGATTGAGATGGGCCAGGGAAAGCAGCCCCGGTTCGCCCTTGGCTGTGACGGCCAGGGTGCCGATCATATCGAGCCGGAGCAGGCCCAACAGGGTGAGGTCTTCCTGGGTGATCGGTTCCGCTTTCAAGCTGGATCGAATCAATCTCAGGCCCCTGAGCGAGCGAGGGCTTGCCCGGAACGTCGTCAATGTCGTCGGCGAGGGTTCGGTGCCGGCTCCGACCAGCACGTCTTGCACGGCCCCGCGCCTGGTGATGGCCAGGCCGATGGGACGGCGAATCTCAAGGGTGAACTGGGCCAGCGTTTTGGCCGCTTCAGCGGAGATGACGTCATCCGCGGGCATGCGCCGCCGATAGAGCCGCTCAAGCATGGCGAGTTGGCTGGCGCGGAGACCGAGTGTTTGTCCGTGAATCTCCGGAATGGGCGTCGTGTCCTTCGTGTGAGTGGTTATGTCGCTTGCGCGAAGGGTGCCGCCATGGAGGCCTGGGCATCCATGGCGAGTGAGGCGCGGATCCCGGTGCGAAGGGCCTGCCTCCCCGCTGCGGCAATCATCGCCGCATTGTCGGTACAGTAGCTCAGCGGGGGAAGGCTCAGGCGAAGGTTTTCGGAATCGGCACGTCGTTGGAGCAGCTGGCGTAAGCGCGAATTGGCGGAGACCCCTCCGACCACGGCCAAGGCTTGCGCATCGGATGCCTGGACGGCGGCAAAGGCCTTCTCGACCAGGATGGTGACGATGGCCTCTTGATAGCCGGCTGCAAGATCGGCCGATTGCGTCAGGCGAGATTGCTTAGGCATCGCTTGAACTGTATAGAGCAAAGATGTTTTCACGCCGCTGAAACTAAAATCGAGACTCCCCTTCTTAATCTGGGATCTCGGGAAGGCTATGGCTGTTGGATTTCCCTGCCGGGCCAAGCGATCGATGGCCGGTCCTCCTGGATATTCCAGCCCCAGCATTTGCGCGCCCTTATCGAAGGCTTCCCCTGCCGCATCGTCCTTGGTCGCGCCCAGAAGCCGGCAGGAACCGAGCGGGTCTTTGAGGTAGAGATGGGTATGGCCTCCTGAGACCACGAGGACTACACAGGGCAGCGGGAAGTCTGGATCCTGCAGCCAGGCGGAGGCGATATGGCCCTCCAGGTGACTGACTCCGACCACCGGGATCTTCAAGGCATAGGCCAGGGCTTTGGCATAGTTGACACCCACGAGGAGGGCGCCGGCCAGGCCCGGTCCCTGCGTGACGGCAATGCCTGCAAGGTCCGTCCAGGCGAGACCTGCTTGCTGTAGCGCCTTGGCAGAGATCTGTTCGACCGATTCGATATGGGCGCGGGAGGCGAGTTCCGGCACGACGCCGCCGAAGCGCTGATGCACATCATGTTGCGAGGTAATAATGTTCGAGAGGACGGAGCCGTCTGCTGCCAGCACCGAGGCGGCTGTTTCATCGCAGGACGTTTCGATCCCGAGGATCGGTCCCGGGACCCAGGAAGAAACGGGCTGTTGTTCGGTCGTGAGCATAAGACGGTACTCGTCGGGAACCGAGCATTTTCTTGCGAATGGATTAGGCTGCGAGGACTAAAATAACACGACCCTTGTGGCCTATGCCACAAGGGTCGTGTCGTTCTTCTATGCGATGTAATCGCGCAGGGACAGGCCTTAGACGCCGGCCATGGCCTCCTGCTCGACGAATGCCGGCGCGCCGTCGCGCAGCACCACGCGGATCTTGCGGCAATCCTTGAACCGGCCCTTGATCATCTCTTCGGAGAGAGGATCGCCGAGCGCGCGCTGAATGGTCCGGCGCATCGGTCTGGCCCCGTAGAGCGGTTCGTAGCCTTCTTTGATCAACCACTGTTTGACGTCGTCCTCGACCTCGAGCTCCACACCCTTCTCCATGAGACGCAGGTTCAGTTCGCCCAAGAGGATATCCAGGATGTTGTAAAGATGCGTCTTGTCCAGCTGATGGAAGACCACGACCTCGTCGATCCGGTTCAGAAACTCCGGGCTGAACGAGCGGCGCAATTCGCCCAGGACTTCTTCCTTCTTGTGGCGCGCTTGATCGTCTTCCGTGCTCTGGAAGCCGAGCGAGACTCCCTTTTGGATCATCTTGGTCCCGATATTGGACGTCATGATGATCACGCAATTCTTGAAATCGACTTTGCGTCCGAGGCTGTCGGTCAGCACGCCGTCGTCCAAGACCTGCAAGAGGATGTTGAACACGTCAGGATGGGCCTTTTCGATTTCGTCGAAGAGGACCACGGAATAGGGTCGGCGCCGGACTCGTTCCGTCAATTGACCGCCCTCTTCATAGCCCACGTATCCCGGCGGGGCGCCGAAGAGTCGCGAGCTGGTGAACTTCTCTTGATATTCGGACATGTCGATCCGGATGAGCGAATCTTCACTGTTGAAGAGAAACTCGGCCAGCGTGCGCGCCAGCTCGGTTTTCCCGACTCCGGTGGGTCCCAGGAAAATGAAGGAGCCGATGGGCTTCCGCGCTTCCTTCAGGCCGGCGCGTGAGCGCCTGATGGCCCGGGCCACGGCGGAGATCGCTTCATTCTGGCCGACCACGCGCTTGTGGAGGAATTCCTCCATGCGCAGGAGCTTATTCGATTCTTCTTCTTCGAGCTTGAAGAGCGGAATGCCCGTCATCTTGGAGACGACATAGGCCACGTCTTCTTTTCCGATCGTCGGCTTGTTCTTTTCCTGGTTCTTCTTCCATTCGCGCTTGGATTCGTCGAGGAGCTTGCGCAACCGTTCTTCCTCTTCGCGATGGCGGACCGCGTCCTCGAAGTTTTGCATCGAGATGGCCAGTTCCTTTTCGCGAGACACTTTCTTCAGCTCTTGCTCCATTGCCTTCAGTTCCGGTGGCAACGCATAGGTCTGGAGCTTGGCCCGCGACCCGGTCTCGTCGATCAAATCGATCGCCTTGTCGGGCAGGAACCGGTCGCTGATGTAGCGATCGGACAATGTGACCGCTTCGAGGATGGCTTCCTCGGAAATCTCGACGCCATGATGTTCCTCGTACCGGTCACGCAGCCCTCTGATGATCTGCACCGTTTCGTCGATGCTGGGCGGCTGAACATGGATCGGCTGGAACCGGCGCTTGAGGGCTCCGTCTTTTTCAATATGCTTGCGGTATTCATCCAGCGTC
>SYGW01000149.1 GCA_005800255.1 Nitrospiraceae bacterium
ACGACTTGAAGTCAGCTAGGAACTCGTCGGGACCGGGAAGCCTGCCTCAAGATGAGATCTCCCGGGGCGCAAGCCCCCTGAAGACCACTCGTAGACCACGAGTTTGATAGGCTGGGTGTGGAAGGGCTGTAAGGCCCGTAGCTAACCAGTACTAATCGGTCGTGCGGCTTAACGTTACGGTGCTCCTGACAGACGTGGTCTTTGCGTGCGCTTCGCACGCAATTGTGAATAATGAATGTTGAATGACTGAGGTCGAAATTCAAAATTTATCATTCATAATTTAGCATTCGCGTTTCTCGATTTTCCCGGTGGCCATGCCGGAGGGGTCACACCCGTTCCCATCCCGAACACGGAAGTTAAGCCCTCCAAGGCCGATGATACTGCTGCCGTGAGGCAGTGGGAAAGTAGGACGCTGCCGGGATTTTTAAGAAAGCCCGCTGATCGAAAGGTCAGCGGGCTTTTTGTTTTCAGGTGGCAGGCCTCAGCAGTGCGCCAGAGCCTCGGTGGGTGCCACGCTCCTCCGGTGAAGTCCGCTCTGAGCCCCGGACACCGATAGCGTTGAGAAGCGGAGAGGGAGTCGGTCGCTATTTGCTGTCGTACGGCGACCGGCTTAAGCGAAGCTCTCGAACGCAGCAGATCAAGCGAAGTGCCGAGCCAGTGTCCAGCAAGGTTGCTCTGAACCCTGTCCCTCTAACTATTGTCCATCGTTGGATTGACACGTCAAACTCGAAAACGTACCCTCTGCCTTAGTCTGGAGCACAAGCGCATGGCGTTCAGTGAAATCGGACCGGAGGTAATTGTGCCAAAAGCAGATTCCGGGCATTGAGGAGGGGCCCATGAGATGGGCAACCGCAATACTAGCAGCCGTCCTAACGGCCTGGCCGTCGGCAGTCGCAGCGGCGGGCCATGCGGGGAATGCGCCGACCGAGGTGCCGCTCTGGTCCGCGCCCCATCATCCGTTGTTTTGACGGACAGCGGCGCGGCTATGGCAAGACGCAGCAAGACATGCACGGCCCTTGCCGGTTCCGTTCTGGCGTTTCTGATCCTGCTCCAGGCGGAGCCGATGCATGCGTTCACCGGCATGCTGGATTCGCTGTGGCAGGATACGAATCCTGTGCCTCGCGGAGAGTGTCTCCAGTTTCTCGTCAAAGCCTGGCCGCACAAACTCTACCGTGGTCGGACTTCGCCGCACGATTGTCTGGTCAAAGCAATACGCGACTATCGCAACGGCGATCACGAAGAGGCGATGGGATGGCTGCAAGCGGCTTTTTGTCCCGATCGGGAGGCCCAACAGAATCTGGTCCGCCAGGCTCCCGCCGTCCTGGAGTATCTGCTCGAGAGATATGGACCGGAAGTCGGATAGTCGGATCGCTCCATGATCGTCTGGTTCGTTATTCTCTATCTGCTCGTCTCGGTGGGGATCGGCCTCTACGCCGGAACCCGGGTGCACAATGCCAAAGATTTCGCCGTGGCCGGCCGCAGTCTGCCGCTGCCGGTCGTCACGGCTACGGTGTTCGCCACCTGGTTCGGCGCCGAAACCGTGCTGGGCATCTCCGCCACCTTCGTCAAGGATGGACTGCGGGGGGTGGCGGCCGATCCCTTCGGCTCCAGCTTGTGCCTGATTCTCGCCGGACTATTTTTCGCCCGCCGCCTCTACCGCATGAACCTGCTTACCATCGGCGACTATTATCGGCTTCGGTACAGCCGTCCGGTGGAGGTGTTGTGCACGTTGTGTATTGTCGCATCCTACCTGGGCTGGGTCTCGGCGCAGATTAAGGCCCTCGGTCTGGTCTTCAATGTGGTCTCTGACGGCTCGGTCACGCAGTACTTGGGCATGATCATCGGCGCGGCGATCGTGCTTACCTATACGACCTTCGGGGGCATGTTTGCAGTGGCGATCCTCGACTTCGTCCAGATTACGGTCATCATGGGCGGGATGCTCTACATCGGTCACCTGATCAGCGGCCTGACCGGCGGGGTCGGGGCGGTGATCAGCCATGCGGCTGCGGCCGGCAAGCTGGAGTTTTTCCCGGAGGCGAGCCTCCAGGCCTGGATTCCCTTTCTGGGGGCCTGGATGACCATGATGTTGGGTTCGATCCCGCAACAGGACGTCTTTCAACGCATCACCTCGGCCAAGGACGAGAAGACCGCCGTGCGCGGCTCGGTGCTGGGCGGCACGCTCTACTTCCTGTTCGCCTTCGTGCCGATGTTTCTGGCCTATTCGGCCACGTTGGTGGACCCGCACATGTTCGGAGCCCTGCTGGAGAAGGACCCGCAACTGGTGCTGCCGACTCTGATTTTGAAACACACGCCGGTCGCGGCCCAGATTATCTTTTTTGGCGCCGTCCTCTCGGCCATTATGAGCTGTTCGAGCGCGACCCTGTTGGCGCCGTCGGTGGCCTTCAGCGAAAACATCGTCAAAGGTTCGTTTCCGGGCATGAACGACCGGACGTTCTTGCGCACGATGCGGACCGTGCTGGTGTGTTTTACCGCGGTGGTGCTGGCGTTCGCGCTCAACACCCAGGCGAGCATCTTCAAGATGGTTGAAAACGCCTACAAGGTGACGTTGGTGGCCGCCTTCGTCCCTCTGTTCGCCGGGCTGTACTGGCCGCTGGCGAACAACCAGGGGGCCCTGTGTGCCATCGCGACGGGCCTCACCACGTGGATTGGGCTCGAACTGGTTGGACCGCAAGCCCCTGTGTGGCCGCCCCAGTTGGTGGGCTTCCTGATGGCCTGGGCCGGCATGGTCGGGGGCTCACTGCTGCCTCGCTTGGAGTTGGGCCGGCAGGGATCCCAACTTTCCTAAAGCGATGGAGTGACCCGGTGTGATGGCGAGAGGTGAGTTTCCGCCGATGATATTTGACCGGGTCCCTTGCATCGCGTAGTATGTGAAAAGACTCGTTGAACAACGCGGACTGTCCGATCCCTCGCGCTGCTCTATCCTCCGTACGCGATCGATTCTCCAGTCTTCGCGGTTCTTCCGGTCGAGGCCTATCGCGACTTGGTCGTCCGTCTATGGTGGGAAGGGGCCGGTCATCTCCAACATGGCATAGTAAGAAGGAGTGCACCATCATGAGTGACAGCAAGCAGGGCAAGGGAGAGCAGCGGAAGCATTGGGTTCGGATTCCCGATGGAACGATGGTTCGGCACCGTCAGGAGGGCCATGAAGGCTATATTGACGGCTTGACGGAGATTGTCGACGGGTTGGATCGGAATCCCGACGGGCGCACCCAGTATCGCATCAAGGTGGGAGATGCTAGTCGAAAGCTGGCGGTGGAGGACGATCTCTTGATCGTCACGGATGCCAACGGGCTGGTGCTGATCTTGAAGCAGAAGGTGGAGTATCGGGGCGTCATCAGCACGCAGTTGCACGGCGCGTTCGCGGCCGACCGGTTCGTCAAATCGACATGAGGTGATACCGCCGGGTCATCTGGTCCTGCCATTGGAAGGCGTTCACACCATAGCCCCATATCGTCATCAACAAGAATCACGGGGAGTTCTGCCTCAGCCGTCTGGCGTTCTTGCGGCTGCGTGAGTTGGGCCGGCAGGATGCGGCTGCAAGAAGCGGATCCCGCCCTCTATTGGCCCCTCTCGGCATCGCCACAGGAGCCGGATTTCAATCAGTGCGGCAGGCTGGTCCCGCGGGACGACCTGAAGCTGCGCAAGTGATCATCGAGCTGGATCGAGAAGGCTCGCGGGGGCGAGCATGTGAGCGAACGCCACCGTGCCTGGTTAAGTAAAGACCGGACCACGCCGACACCCGCCGGTGCCCCTCTCTTCCGGTCTGGGAGCGACCGTGAACAGTAGTAAGTCAGCGGCTTGATCGGGCTTCCCCCGCCTTTCATTGCAATGACTCCTTGATTCTCCTAGAATTCACGCAACGTCTATATCTTCAATTGTAAAGGTGAAACCCTTGGGGGAGGCTACGGAAGTTGCGATGAACCGACGCGGAGCCAGCGCAACTGCAGCAGTGGGGATGGTGAGCCTGATGATCCTGACAGGCTGTCAGGCCACGATGACGGGGCAGACGCAGCGGATGGAGGCGGGCGCGAAGTATTCCGGGCCGCAGTATACGGTGGCCATCATCAAATTCGCAAACAAGACTCCGTCGAGGGTGCTGGGGCTCGGCGAATCCGCCACGAATATCCTGCGGACGCTGGTCAAAAACGCGGGCCTGGAGCCGATCGACCTGAGCCAGGAGGGGATGCGGAAGCAGGAGGAGATGATCAAGTTGCAGCAAACCGACGCCGTCAAGACCGGCAAAGAAAATGCGGTGGAAGGCTTCGAATCCCTCGACTATCTCATTCAGGGAACCATCACCGCCTATTCCGAAGTGGAAGAGGGATCGGATGCGTTCGTCTATCAGAAAAAGGTCCAGATCGCGCGGGTGCAGGTCGACTATTCGTTGGCGGATATGGCTTCGGGCAAGAGTCTGTTGGCCGAATCCGGGATGGGCGAATATCGCAAGGAGACGGGCGGCGCATTTGGATTCGGCTCGAAATCCTCGGCGGATGTCGGATTGAGAGACGGGGCACTGCGGGATGCTTTCTCGAAGGTCATGGAGAAGATGATCAACAAGCTGAGTGCGCTGCCCTTTGCCGGTCGCGTGCTGGCGATGGATGGGCCGACGGTCATCATCCGGGCCGGGGAGAAGTCGAAACTGGCTCCCGGCGCCAAGCTGGGTGTCTATCGGGCCGGCCAGGACCTGATTGACCCAGAGACAGGACGGTCGCTCGGCAAGAGGGAAAAATTGATCGGCGAGATTGCGCTGTTGAACCACACGAACGATCGGATCTCCGAAGCCAAGGCCTCGTCGGGAACCGGGTTTCAGGCCGGCGACATTGTTCGGGAAATGCGCTAGGAAGACTGAGGCGTAAAACGTAAGCGTCAAGGGGGAGAGGGAGAGAATGGCCGCGCCTCACCCCTTGCGCCGTACGTTCTATTTGATCGCGACGGTCTTGACTTCTTTGTGGGTGGTGTGCCTCTGGATGGCTTTCTCGATGCCGTCCTGTACGAGCGTGGTCATGCCTTCTTCCATGGCGACCCGGAGCAGGTCTTCGGTCTTGGCTTTCGCCTGCACGAGCTGTTTCATCCGATCTGTTCCGAGCAGCAACTCATGTAAGGCGACCCGGCCCTTGAATCCGCTGTTGTTGCACGTTCCGCACCCCTTGCCGGAAGAGAGTTTGAAGTTGTCGTCATAGGGGATTTGAAGGTTCTTCTCCCACCACTCCTCCCCGTAACTGGCGACTAGCTCGTCATACTCCTCCTGGCTCGGGTGGTACTCCTCCTGGCACTGTTTGCATATCCGTCGGCAGAGCCGCTGGGCCAGGACGCCCAGCATGGCGTCCGCGAAACTGAAGGGGTCGCACCCCATGTCTAGGAGCCTGGTGAGGGTCTCGACCGCGCTGTTGGTGTGCAGGGTGCTCAGCACTAGGTGGCCCGTGAGCGAAGCCTCGATGCCCGTGTCGGCGGTCTCCTTGTCCCGCATCTCGCCGACCATGATCACGTCCGGATCGGCGCGGAGAAAAGCCCGCATCGCTACCGCGAAGGTGAAGCCGATCTTGGGCTGGACCTGCACTTGCCGGAGGCCATCCTGCGTGATTTCCACCGGGTCCTCGGCGGTCCAGATTTTTGTGTCCGGTTTGTTGATGGAGCCCAGCACGGAATGGAGGGTGGTGGTTTTGCCGGAGCCGGTCGAGCCCACGCAGAGGATGATGCCGTAGGGTTTTTCGGCGATGGCCGTGAGTGAGCGGAGGTTGCGTTCCGAGAAGCCCATTTTGTCGAGGGGGAGGGGCTCGCTGGCCGCCAGGATGCGCAGGACGATATCTTCGTTGCCCGACCCGGCGGTGGGGATGGTGGCGACGCGCAGCTCGATTTCCTTGTTTTCGCCGAGGCGGAACTTGATTTTGCCGTCCTGGGGCTTGCGCCGCTCGGCGATGTCCAGGTTGGCCATGATCTTGAGGCGGGAGACGATGGCCCGGCGGTAGCTGGCCGGGAGCTCCATGTACTCGACGCAGTTGCCGTCTATGCGAAAGCGCACGAGCGTGTCCTTTTTTCCGCCGCGCGGTTCGATGTGGATGTCGGAGGCATTCATCTGGTATCCGTCGGAGATGATTTTGTAGGCCAGGCGGACGATGGCATTGTCGTTCGCGGTGACGAGCTGGGCGGCCCCGTCCTCCTGCGGTTGGTCCCCGCCGACGCTGACCAGTTCGCCGATGATGTCCTGCACGCTCTGGGCGGCCAGAGCGTCTCCGGCAGCCGACTTGATGAACTGGAGGATGTCCCGGCGCAGACAGACGTCAAAGCGGAGACTCTGTCCAGGGAACTGCCGTTTGATCTCCTGAATCTTGTCCAGATCGTTGGGGTCGTCGATCAGGATCTCCACCTCGTTCTTGTCCTTTTTGAGCGGAGTCCAGAATCGTGTTTTCAGAACCTCAACGTTTCTCACCGCCTTCATCAATTCAAGATCGACGAGCGTGCGCTCGTCGTAGGCCACGTAGGGGCATTTGTAGAAATGACTCAGGGATTTGCCGATCTCCTTCTTCGGAATTTTGTATTTGTCGATCAGAAGCGTTTCGATATCCTTGTCCTTTGGCCCCTTCCGCGTCTCCGCGATCGCGTGATCCAGTTCAATCTGGGTGATTTTCCCGTTCGACACCAAGAGGTCGAACTTGGTCCGGGTCTTCTTAGCCGGCTTTTTGAGGTTGGCAAGGGCGATACTCAGACTCTTCGCGATCTCGGCGAGCGACTCCTCGTCTTTTGCGGTGAAGCGGTCTCCGCCCTTCTTGTTGCGGAGTTGAATGACACCCATAAGAAATTTGTTGTCGGCGATGATCGGGCAGGTGATCACCTGATTCGTGTGAGAGCTGATTTTTTGTCCCAGGAGCGGTTGAAGGTCAGCGAGGGGTGAATCGCGGTGAGTTCGGCTTGGTCATAGGCGTCCGTGATGGTGACAGGGGTGAGGAACTTGGCCGTGAATCCGGCTAGGCTCTGCTCGTTGATCGGAACGCGGATTTCCTCGACGGTGCCGAGCCTCAGGGCCTTGGAATAGAGTTCTTTCTTGTCGAGGTCCGCGGCATAGATGGTAATGCCTTCGGCGTCAAAGATGCGGAGGATGTCTTTTGGGAGGTCGAGAAGTATGTGGTCGATGTTTTGGGCCGCGTGGATCTGATGGGTGACGTGCTTGACTTGCTCTGCGTAGGCGACCTTCTGCGGGAGTTCCGGCAGATTGTCAGACGGAGCGTTGGACTCCATCGCGCTGCTCCATGCGGAAATGGTCAGCCTGCGGATGCGGTCCGGGAGAGGATTCCCTGCGAGCTGTCAATGTAGCATTGAAAATTAAACGTAATCAATTGTTTCTCGATGCGCGTGGGCGGTGGAATGGGAAATGCTCGGATCGGCGTTTTCACGCAGAAAAAAACCGGAGACACGAGTCGCCGGTTCAGGCGCCTGCCACAGGCTGCTCATCGCCGAGCAGTGCCTTGAGCCTAAGCGGCACTTCAGTCGGAGGCAGCTTGGTGACGGCCCCGGTTCGTCTGGTCTTCAGCTCGACTTGGCCCTGGGCCAACCCCTTCTCGCCGATCACGAGATGAAACGGCGCGCCGATCAGGTCCGCGTCGTTGAACTTCACCCCGGCCCGTTCATCCCGATCGTCCCACAGCACCTCGATGCCGGCCTGGCCGAGCTGGTCGTACAGGGCCTTGGCCTGTTCCTGCACTGCGGCCGATTGGCTGAGGGGCAGCAGATGGACGTGGAACGGGGCGATGGGGACGGGCCAGATGATGCCCTTAGCGTCGTGATTCTGTTCGACGGAAGCGGCGGCCGTGCGGCTGACGCCGATGCCGTAACAGCCCATGACGGCCAGGCGCTCCTGGCCCTGGGGGTCCAGAAATGCCGTCCCCATGGCCTGGCTGTATTTGGTGCCCAGCATGAAGACGTGGCCCACTTCGATTCCCTTGGCGACCTTCAGCCGTCCATCGCCTCGTGGAGAGGTGTCTCCTGCCAGGGCGTTGCGCAAGTCCGCGACCTGGGCGATTGTAAAATCCCGCTCCTGATTGGCATCGACGTAGTGGTGATCCGATTCGTTCCCTCCCACGACGACGTTCTTCATGGCGGCGACGGCTTGGTCGGCTAGGATGCGGACGCGCTTCAAGTCGATCGGACCGGCGAAGCCGACAGGGGCGCCGGTGGTCTTGGCAACGGTGTCCGGATCGGCCAATTCCAGGTCGGTGACGCCGAGCAGCTTTTTCAGCTTGACCTCGTTGGCCTCGTGGTCGCCCCGAATCAGCACGGCGACGATTTCCTTGGGGGTCTTGTACAGAAGCGTTTTAACGAGCTGTTGCGGAGTCACCTTCAGAAATGCGCACACTTCCGCGACCGTCCGCGCCCCGGGGGTCGCCACCTTGCGCAAAGGACGGAGGGCTTCCATAGTGGCCTCGGCCGGCGGCGGCACCTCGGCCCGCTCCACATTGGCCGCATACGTGCCTCCGTCCGCATAGACGATCGTTTCCTCGCCGGTCTCTGCCAGGACCATGAACTCATGCGAGGAACTGCCGCCGATCAAACCCGTATCCGCTTCCACGGCCCGGAAGGTCAGGCCGCAACGAGTAAAGATGCACTGGTAGGCGTTGTACATCTTCTGATAGCTGAGCTTGGCCCCCTCTTCGTCCTTGTCGAAGCTGTAGGCGTCCTTCATGATGAATTCGCGGCCGCGCATGAGCCCGAAGCGGGGTCGGATTTCGTCCCGGAATTTCGTCTGGATCTGGTAGCAGTTCAACGGCAGTTGCCGGTAGGACCGGACTTCGCGCCGGATCAAATCCGTGATGACCTCTTCATGAGTGGGGCCGAGGCAGAAGTCCCGCTCGTGCCGGTCCTTGAACCGGAAGAGTTCCTTCCCGTAGAAGTCCCAGCGGCCCGTCTCGCGCCAGAGCTCGGCCGGCGAGGCGATGGGCATGAGCAGCTCCTGGGCGCCGGCCCGG
>SYGW01000150.1 GCA_005800255.1 Nitrospiraceae bacterium
AACGACACCGAGATGGCGGTGGCCAACTCGCTGGTCGCCATCGAAGCCGGCATCGTTCAGGTGCAAGGCACGATCAACGGGATCGGTGAACGATGCGGCAACGCAAATCTCTGTTCGATCGTCCCTAACCTGGAACTGAAGATGAAACGGTCGGTGTTGGGAGAAAAGCGCTTGCGGCATTTGCGCGAGGTGTCCGGGTTCGTTTCCGAGATCGCGAACCTCATGCCGAACAAGCACCAGCCGTATGTCGGGGACGCTGCCTTCGCTCACAAGGGCGGCGTGCACATCCACGCCGTGCAGAAGAACCCGGCCACCTACGAGCACATCATTCCCGAGAAGGTCGGGAATCGCCAGCGCATGCTTGTGTCCGACTACTCGGGCCGCAGCGGCCTGGTCGGCAAGGCGGAAGACTACGGCCTCAAGCTCTCGAAGGACAATCCCAAGCTGCAGGAACTGGTGGCGACTCTGAAGGATTTGGAAAGCGAGGGCTACCAGTTCGAAGGCGCTGAGGGATCGTTCGAGTTGTTGCTGCGCAAGGCGGTCGGCAAGCACAAGCCCTCGTTCGAGTTGCTGGGGTTCCGCATCATTGTGGAAAAGCGCCATGCCAAGGAGCCGTCCATCTCGGAGGCTACCGTCATGGTGAAGGTCGGGGATGTGATCGAGCATACGGCCGCGGTCGGCGCCGGGCCGGTCAACGCGCTGGACCATGCGCTCCGCAAGGCGCTCGAAAAATTCTATCCCCAACTGGCCGAGGTCAAGCTGTCGGATTATAAAGTGCGGGTGCTGGCGGCCACTCAAGGCACGGCGGCCAAAGTGCGGGTGTTGCTCGAGTCCGGCGACCACAAGGAAAAATGGGGCACGGTCGGCGTCTCGGAAAACATCATGGAGGCCAGCTGGCAGGCTTTGGCGGACAGCATCGAGTACAAGTTGATGCCGCATGAGCCGTGACCGGTGGCCCCGCGCAGAACATTCCGGGGAAATGGCTCATCCAGGAATTCGCTTGACACTTGATGTAACCTCACGTAATTTATGGTGAAAATTTAACGCAGTAGTCCGGCCGACAAGAACGCGCACCTAGGTGGAGATTCGGAGCGTTGCCCAGGGGGAAGGCATGAGAAAGGCTGATATCGCCAACGAGATCTACGAGAAGGTTGGGGTCTCCAAAAAAGAGGCGGCGGACATCGTCGAGTTCATCCTGAACCTGCTCAAGGAAGTTCTTCACAAGGGCGAATCGGTCAAGATCGCCGGATTCGGCAATTTTGTGGTGCGGAGCAAGGGGGCCAGGAAAGGTCGGAACCCCAGGACCGGCGAAGAGATCGGCATCACGCCGCGCCGCGTCGTCACGTTCAGGCCCAGCCAAGTGTTTAAGAAGTACGTGAACCATTCTTGAAGGCGGAACCCCTGTTCGCCGGGCCGCCGGTTGCACGGGCGACAAGAGGGTCATTGATGGCGGCTGAGCCGAGGCTTGGCAGTAAGCTTTTCTACAAGATCGGAGAGGTCAGTGAGATCGCCAAGCTTCCGGCCTATGTGTTACGCTTCTGGGAATCCCAGTTCGGTTTTCTCAAGCCCAAGAAAAGCCGAGGCCGGCAACGTCTCTATGTGCAGCGTGATATCGAGACCGTTCTGGAGATCAAGCGCCTGCTGTATGACGAGGGGCATACGATCGAGGGCGTGAAGCGATTTTGGGGGCGACGGGGGCGACGGGGAGGGCAACTGGTCTCTCCCCGTGAGGTGGCCAAGCGGTTGAAAGGCACTCTGCAGGGCATCCTCAGAATCATGGATTCCTACGATCGATAATGTGACCGGATTTCAGCCATCGCAGCCATCGTCGCCTCGGCTGGCGCGGCGAATTGACAGCGGATGAGTCGGGGCGTAGCGCAGACTGGTAGCGCACTCGCTTGGGGTGCGAGAGGTCGTGGGTTCAAATCCCGCCGCCCCGACCATACCGAAACATGGTGACGAGGTATGAGTTCCTGACGGCAGTCGCTCATAGCTCATCACGTGTCGCTTATAATTTCCGTCGCATGAAAGCTGCCCCGCGCAGCTTTTTTTGTTCCCGACCGAGCAGCGGCAATGGCGCATGATGAAAATTCTGGTCACGAACGACGATGGCATCGACTCCCCTGGCCTGCATGCCTTGGCCCAGGCCCTGCGCGTCCTGGGGGATGTCTGGGTGGTGGCGCCGGATCGGGAGCGGACAGCCGTGGCTCATGCACTGACCTTGCACAAGCCGCTGCGCCTGAACCGATTGGAACGACACGTCTTCTCCGTCAACGGCACGCCCAGTGATTGCGTGAACCTGGCGCTCAAAAAAGTCCTGCCGGCGCAGCCGGTCCTGATCGTCTCCGGCATCAATCGCGGCGTGAATCTTGGTGATGACGTGACCTATTCGGGCACTGTGTCGGCGGCGCTGGAGGGGACCATCCTGGGCATTCCCTCGATCGCGGTATCGCAGGAATCTGGGCGGGGCGGCGGGACCTTTCGTTTCGACGTTGCCGCAGCCTATGCGGTGCGCGTGGCACGGATTGTCCTGATTCATGGACTGCCGGCCGAAACGTTGGTGAATGTGAACGTGCCGGATCGTCCGAAGAGCCAGGTCAAGGGCGTCAAGGTCACGTCGCTCAGCCGCCGCTGGTTTCACGACCCCATCGTCGAGAAAGTGGACCCACATGGGCGGAAATACTATTGGATCGCCGGGACCAGGGTCTCCTGGGAGCGCCGGAAAGACGCAGACCATGAGGCAGTGCGGCGGGGATTCGTGTCGGTCACGCCCATTCACCTGGACATTACCAACTACGGAGCGCTGGAGCAGCTCCGCCAGTGGGAGCCGATGTTGACGCGCCGAACCGGCCCGAAGGGGACCGTCAAAAAAGGCGCCGGCGCTAAGGTTGCGTTGCGGGGCAGGGACCGGTGCTGAAGGTCTACAACACGCTCTCGGGCAAGAAGGAGGCCTTCGAGCCGCTGGTGCTAGGCGCCGTCCGGATGTATGTCTGCGGCGTGACCGTCTATGACGAATGTCACCTCGGCCACGCGCGCAGCGCACTCGTCTTCGACGTGGTTCGGCGCTACCTCGAACACAGCGGATTCTCCGTCACGTTCGTGAAAAACTTCACGGATGTGGACGACAAGATCATCAAGCGAGCCAATGAGCTCGGCAAACCCTGGCAGGAAATAACGGCGACGTACATCGACGCCTATTACCGCGATATGGGGCGGCTCGGCATCAAGCCGGCGACCGTCGAGCCGAAGGCCACGGAACATATGGCCGAGATCGTCGGGCTGGTCCGGGCGCTGCTCCACAAAGGCATGGCCTATCAAGTGAACGGGGACGTGTATTTTCAGGTCGACCGGTATGAGGCGTATGGCCGGCTCTCGAAGCGAAAACTGGACGACATGCAGGCCGGCGCCCGGGTCGAGGTGGATGAGCGCAAGCGTCATCCGATGGACTTCGCCCTCTGGAAGGGCGCGAAGCTGGGCGAGCCCTCGTGGCCCAGCCCCTGGGGCCCTGGTCGGCCCGGCTGGCACATCGAATGTTCGGCCATGGCCATGAAACACCTCGGCGAGACCTTCGACATTCACGGCGGCGGGATGGACCTGATTTTTCCCCATCACGAAAACGAGATCGCGCAGTCCTGTGGCGCGACAGGAACGGAATTCGCGCACTACTGGATTCACAACGGGTTCGTGCAGATCAATCAGGAGAAAAAGTGAATACGGTTAACATCAATTGATTGCCGGGAGGCGTTGGGGGCGGTGAAATCACCCTGAAAAGGGTGGAATCACTGGCGATTAACTTTGACTTGGCGCACGGCGGCGGGGTAGAAATC
>SYGW01000024.1 GCA_005800255.1 Nitrospiraceae bacterium
GATCAATCCCGGCAATTCCGGCGGAGCCTTGGTCAACATGAGCGGTGAGCTCATGGGGATCAATACGGCCATCTTCTCGCGGACTGGTGGATCCGAAGGAATTGGATTTGCCATTCCCAGCAGCATCGCGGTGGATATTGTCGATAGTTTGCAGAAGACCGGCAAGGTCGTGCGGGGCTGGATGGGCGTCGCGATTCAGGAGATCACGCCGGCCTTGGCCAAGTCGTTTAAGCTGCCGGAGCAGCGTAAGGGGGTTTTGATCAGCGATGTGAACGAAAACGGCCCCTCCCACGTTGCCGGAATCCGCCGTGGCGATGTGGTGATCGCGTTTAACGGAAAAGAAGTCCAGAACGTCAGCCAGTTGCGCAACCTGGTCGCCCGCACGATGGTCGGCAAGGATGCGCAGGTGAAGATCTTGCGCGACGGCAAGGAACAGACTCTCGCCGTGAAGGTGGCGGAGCGGCCGACGGATGAAATGTTGGCGAAGAAGGAACAGCCAGCTCCCAAGGAACAGCCGGAAGCGGCGAAGTTGCCGGATAATGTGCTGGCTTCTCTCCGGGTGCAGGGGTTAGATGCGGCGACGATGAGCCAGTTCAACATCCCGGCGAAGATGACCGGGGTGGTCGTGACGTCGGTCGAAAGCGGTGGCGCGGCGGAAGCGGCGGGGCTGCAGCGCGGCGACGTGATTCAGGAAGTGAACCATGAAATCGTGAAGACGCTCGAGGACTACCAGAAGGCGTCCCGCAAACTGAAAAAAGACGAGTTGGCCGTTCTACTGTTGAGCCGACAGGGGAATAACCTGTTCGTGGCGGTCAATCCCAAGTAACCAGCATGACGAGAACCGTGTCTGCCCGGAGACGGGTGGCACGGCTCATCATCGGATGAACGGTTCGTATGTCCGACGGTTTGAATTCACTCAACCAGTGGCTACAAGACACGATCTTTAAGCCGTTGGAAGACAAGAAGATGCCGGTCATGGAGCACCTCGTGGAGCTCCAGGTCCGGCTGACGCGCGCAGTCATCATCACCGCCCTGGTGTTCGTCGGCACGTTTTTCTATGCCGATACGCTGGTGCAGTGGCTCCGCATCCCCCTCCAGAACATGTTTGTGCCTGGGTCCCTCTCCTGGATGCCGACGGATCTGCCAACCGTGCCCTTCGTCTTTCTCGCGCCGGCTGAAGCCCTCTGGCAAAACGTCAAGGTGGCTGGGCTTTTTGCCCTTGTCGCTGCGACCCCCTACATTCTGCTGGAAGTCTGGCAATTCGTCGTGCCGGGTCTCCATGCCCAGGAGCGGCGTTTTGTGGCGCCATTCGTCCTGCTGAGCGCGCTGGCTTTTTACGCGGGGGTGGGCTTTTCGTTTTTCTTCGTGCTGCCGTTTGCGCTGAACTTTCTGGTCTCCTATGGCGTCAACGCCGGCTTCATTCCCCAGATCTCCATTGCTCAGTATGTCGGATTTTCCCTCTGGTTCTTGATGGTGTTCGGGCTGATCTTCGAAGTGCCGCTCGCGATCACTCTCATGGCGAAGCTAGGGTGGGTCGATGCGCCCTTTCTCAAGCGGTATCGGAAGTGGGCCCTGTTGGGCTCGTTCATCATCGCCGCCATCCTGACACCTACGCCGGACCCCTTCAATCAATGTCTCATGGCCCTGCCGATGTATGTCTTCTATGAAGTCGGCATCGTGAGCGCGGGGTTTTTCAACAAGAAGAAGCCCGCGACGGAAGAGTCGTCCCTGCCGGCTGTGGCTGCCGCCGCAGATGGAAACGGCAAAGCGGCGGGACTCCCCAACGTGGGAGAGGGCGAGTATGTCGGTGTGCCAACCGGCCGCCGGCGATAACGGAAAGACGCAGATCGGGCGCAACGTTTTACAGAAGGACGATACATGGCTCGTGAACTGAATGTGATTCAACCTCCCAGCTCCGGCGGCAGCGATGCCTGCATCTACATGTGGGCCTGCGCGATTTGCGACGAGAATGAAACCTGCCAGAAGGATAAGGAAGGGCACAGCCGCTGGCTTGTGGCCAAGCGGATGGAGCGGATCGAATACAAAGTGCTCGTCATGAGCAACAAGGGCGGAGTCGGGAAGAGCACCTGCACAACCAATCTTGCCGTGAGTCTCGCGCTCAAGGGCTGGCATGTCGGTATCTGCGATATGGACATCCATGGGCCGAACATTCCGAAGATGGTGGGGGCCGAAGGGCAGAAGCTCAAGATCAGCAGCTCGGGCGGGATCATCCCCTTTCAGGCCTACAATCTCAAAATCGCGTCCATGTCATTTCTCTTGCAGAATTCGGACGATCCGATCATCTGGCGCGACGCCTATAAGTATGAGTTCATCAACCAACTGCTGGGCGGAGTCGAGTGGCAGGACTTGAACTTCCTGTTTGTGGACTTGCCGCCAGGGACGGGCAATGAATCGGTGACGACCATCGACCTGCTCGGCAATGTCAGCGGCGCCGTGATCATTACGACGCCCCAGGAAGTGGCCTTGCTGGATTCCCGCAAGTCCGTGACCTTCTGCAAGGACAGCGAAGTGCCGATCATCGGAATTGTCGAGAACATGAGCGGGCTGGAATGTCCCCATTGCCACAACCACATCGACGTCTTTCGCAAGGGCGGCGGCGAAGCTTCCGCGGCCGATATGGGCGTGCCGTTTCTCGGCCGCATCCCGCTCGACCCCGATGTCGTGCTCCAGTCCGACGCAGGGGAGCCCTTCGCGATGTTCAACTCGGACTCGGCGACCGCCGCCTGTTATCACGACATTGCCAACAAGGTTGAAGCGTTCTGCAAGAAGAGTGGGTCGCTCGTGAAGATCGCGCCCCGGCAGGCGCATTGATGGAGGAGAGACCGTGAAGGCCATAGACGCGACAGAGGGGCTTACACAGCTACAGGAAGCGCAGCGGATCGTCTTGGAGTCCACGCCGACGTTGGGCCTGGAAAAGATTTCGATTCTGGATGCGCTCGGTCGTGTCCTGGGCGAGGACATCGTGGCGGAGCGGGATAATCCCCCCTGGAATAACAGCGCGATGGACGGCTTTGCCGTGCGTTGGGAGGATATCAAACAGGAGCAGACGATTCAGAAGCCGGTGACGCTCACGGTGATCGAAGACGTGCCGGCCGGCAAGATGCCGTCCAAAACCGTCGGCGAGGGGCAGGCGATTCGCATCATGACCGGGGCGCCGATCCCGAAGGGAGCGGACACGGTTTTGAAGGTCGAGGATACGGAACATACGCCCGACTCCGTTCGCGTATTCAAGGCGGAACAGCAAGGCGCCAACATCCGTCCGCAAGGCGAAGATGTGAAGGAGGGCGACTGTATCATTGCCAAGGGGACGCAGATCCGGCCAGGTGAAGCGGGGATGCTGGCAATCCTGGCCAAGTCCTTCATCTTCGCCTATCAACGGCCCAGGGTGGCGATCCTCTCGACCGGCGATGAATTGGCGGATTTGGACGAGCGGTTCAGCGAAGAAAAAATCATCAACTCCAACAGCTATGGGATTGCGGCCGCCGTTCAGGAAGCGGGCGGCATTCCCTTCTTGCTGGGAATCGCGCGGGACACGCCTGCGGCCTTGAAGGAAAAGATCTCGCATGGACTGACGGCGGACATTCTGGTCCTGTCCGGCGGCGTCTCAATGGGCGATTACGATTTTACGAAGACGGTGTTTCACGAGCTTGGCGCCGAAATGAATTTCTGGAAGCTGGCGATCAGGCCGGGGCAGCCGCTTGCGTTCGGCAAGATTCAGGGCAAGCTGGCCTTCGGTCTGCCGGGGAACCCTGTCTCCTCCATGGTGACATTCGAGCAGCTGGTGCGGCCTGCGATGCTGAAAATGAGCGGCCATCGGCATTACGGCCGGCCGGTCGTGCAGGCGATCTTCGAGGAAAAGTTTTCCAAGAGGACGGATCGGCGCCACTTTCTGCGCGGGGTGCTAACGCAGGAAGCGGGGGTCTTCAAGGTGCGAACCACCGGGGCTCAGGGGTCCGGAATTTTGACCTCCATGGTGAAGGCCAATTGCCTGATCGATATTCCAGTCGAAGTCGAACGGGTCAATCCCGGCGACCTGGTCTCGGTGCAATTGCTGTGCGGCGAAGTGTGGGCGAACCATGCAGGCCAGGTCCAGGCGGACGGGCCTCGTCTTTCCTGTTGCTGAAGCCGTGCCACGTTGTTGATGTGTGATGCCTAACGAAGGACCCTGTTGTATGGCCGTACCTATCGTGTCGTTTGTCGGGCGGTCGAACAGCGGGAAGACCACGCTGGTCGAGCGGGTGATTCCTGAATTGGTGCGGGCCGGCTACAAGGTGGCGACGGTGAAACATGCCGGCCATGGGTTCGATCTCGATACGGAAGGCAAGGACAGCTGGCGCCATAAGCGGGCCGGAGCTAGTAGCGTGATGGTGCTCTCCAAGGGCAGCATGGCGATGTTTGCCGATGTGTCCGATCAAATGAGCGTCGAGGCGGTCCGGGACCGGTTTCTCGACTCCAGCTACGACCTCATCATTGCCGAAGGGTGGAAGCACGAAGGCTATCCGAAGATCGTGATCATCCGTGAGGCGGTCGGCGAAATCCCCGTGTCCTCGGAAGGCTTGCTGGCGGTGGTGTCGGATAAGCTGATCGATCTTTCCGTGCCCCTGTTTGGCCTGGACGATGTCGCGGGCGTGGCCGCCTTGATCATGAAGCAATTCCCCAAATCACGTTCCCATTCGGAGCATGAACTGGAAGCCTAAAGCGACCATCCTGTTGGCCCTGACTCTCGGCGCCCTCGTGCTGGGCGCGGTGGCCATTCCTATCACGAACCATCCGACCTTCTGCGCCAGCTGCCATACCATCGCGCCTTCCCATGAGAGTTGGGCGAAATCCTCGCATCGGGAGGTGACCTGTGTGGCCTGCCATGTGCGGCCAGGCCTCGAAGGCTGGCTCCACGATAAGGCCTGGGCCGGAACGAAGGATGTGGCGATCTATTTGTTCGGGAGCCCGACCGATTCGCACAACCTCCAGGCGAAGGTCGATTCATCCGTTTGCCTGGGCTGCCATCGAGACATTCTGCGGGTTTCCGAAGTGGCCCCGCGCGATCTGCCTCCGCCGGTTAAAGAGGTCGGTCTGATCATGAGCCATCGCAAACATATTGAAGCCTTTGCGACGCGAGGCCAGGGGGAGGGCTGCACGACCTGCCATTCTTCGGTGGTGCATGAACGGCCGATCAAGGGCTATCCGATCGTGCTCCCGCGCGGGCATGTGTCTGCCGACGAGAAACCCTGGTACCCGGACCATCCGGAAGGTTCATATCTGCGGACCAGAGCCCTCAAGGATTGTTTCCGCTGCCACGACGGGAAGACCGAGCATGAGGGGAAGATCGTGAGCCGGAAATGTGAAACCTGCCATCTCCCTGAGAAGATCGGCAACGCCCTGCTCTTCAACTGACTCGCTGATTGTCCATGTCCACACCAGTTTTGCAGGTCTACCATCTCGTAAAACAGTTCGGCGATTTCACCGCTGTTAACGACATTTCCTTCGACCTCAGGCCGGGAGAGATCCTAGGATTGTTGGGGCCGAACGGGGCGGGGAAAACCACGACCATTCAGATGCTGCTCGGGGTGGTGAAGCCGACTTCCGGCTCCGTGCAGATGTTCGGGCGAGATCTGGAGACGGACCGCGAGGCGATTCTGCAACAAGTCAATTTTTCTTCGACCTATGTTTCCATGCCGCAGGCGCTCACGGTGGAGGAAAATCTCTGGGTGATCGCGCGGCTCTACGGTCTGTCGCAGATCCAGGAGCGGGTCGATCGCATCGTGGCAAGGCTTGAGATGGAGGAGTTTCGCCATAAAGTCATGCGCAAATTGTCCTCCGGTCAAAGCACCAGGCTGGGACTGGCCAAGGCCTTTCTGACCGAACCGAAAATTCTGTTCCTCGACGAGCCGACCGCGAGCCTCGATCCCGATATCGCGCAAAAGATCCGGAGCTTCCTCAAGGAGGAGCGGCGTTCGTCAGGCCTGAGCGTGCTCTATTCGTCGCACAATATGCATGAGATGGAAGAAATGACGGACCGGATCATCTTCCTCCAGCGGGGCAAGATCGTGGCGGAGGGGACGGCACAGGAGATTGTGGCGCGGTTCGGGCAGGCAGATCTGGAAGAAGTGTTTGTGAAATTGGCGCGGGAGCAGTAGGAGGCGCCGGGGAGGGTCTCTGTGCTTGCGCAACGCGCGGCCTCAGAAGGCCCTCGTTGGACGCGCGCAGGGGAGACTCTCCCCAGCGCCTCCTTGATTGCCTGCCCAACCGAGTAGAGGGAAGAGAAGAGAGAAATGGAATTCCATCGGATTTATGCGCTGGTGGCGCGGCATTTGTACCTGTACCGGCGGAGTTTGCCGCGGATGATGGAGATTTTCTATTGGCCCTTTTTGGACCTGGTCATCTGGGGGTTCATCACGGTCTATTTGATGAAGTTTCAGGGGCAGATTCCAGGGGCGGTTACGTTTTTCCTGGGGGCGTTAATTTTATGGGACGTGCTGTTCCGCGCGCAGCAGGGGGTGACGATCTCGTTTCTGGAGGAGCTCTGGGCGCGCAATCTGATGAATCTATTTGCCAGTCCGCTCAAGCCGAGCGAGTTCCTGGCTGCGACGATGGTGATGAGTGTCTTGAAGGTGCTGGCGGTTTCGGTGGTGATGGTTATCTGCGCGGGTCTCTTTTATTCGTACAATATTTTCGTGATCGGGCTCTGGCTGATTCCGTTCGTCGTGAACCTCGTGATGACGGGCTGGATCATCGGGGTGCTGACCACGGCCCTCATCATGAGGTTTGGCCAGGAAGCGGAGGTGCTGGCCTGGAGCATGGTGTTTTTGTTTCAGCCCATCTCCTGCGTGTTCTATCCGATCGAGGTGCTGCCAGGCTGGCTGCAGGCCATTGCCTGGATGAATCCGGCGGCCCATGTCTTTGAAGGGATGCGGGCCGTGCTCAACGCGACGGTCTCGCCGGTCGCGCATCTTGCCTGGGCGACCGGTTTGAATGTGGTCTGTCTCAGCCTGGTCGTCGCCCTGTTTCATTGGATGTTCGAACTTTGCCGGGAACGGGGCCTGCTGGTGCGCATCGGGGAGTGAGACGGCACCGGGTCTGGCGGATTGTTTCAGTGTTCTGAGCGGATTGCCATTTTCAAGAAGGCTATGCTAGCCTAAGCTACTTTCTCGCAGGGGCCTGGCGGTAAGGTGGCGCGAAATAAACAGGCCTGCAGCATCGATGTTGCCTTGCCCGAGACTCTCGTCGGAAGTCAGACCTAAGTCGCCGCGTCCTTTGCGTCTTTGGCCCGCTCCTTCCCCCGTCCCTCGAGCCTAAGACAATATCATCATACTCAAAGGAGGAACCCCAGATGGGTTCAAAGATCTATGTTGGTGGGTTGCCCTATTCGGCGACCGAGCAGGAGTTGAGCGATCTGTTTGCGCGGCATGGTTCCGTCGCGTCAGCGCGGATCATTACCGATAAGTTCACGGGACAGTCGCGTGGCTTCGGCTTCGTCGAGATGTCTTCGGATGCAGAAGCCCAGGCGGCCGTTGCCGCGCTCAACGGCGCAGAGATGGGTGGCCGGACTTTGACCGTTAATGAAGCGCGTCCCCAGGAGCCTCGCACCGGCGGCGGCGGCGGATTCGGTGGCGGTGGCCGTGGCGGCGCGGGCGGCGGCAAGCGCGATCGTTACTAGGTTGTACACGCGAATATAGAGGGGCTGTTATCGTCATGATAGCAGCCCCCTTTTTGCGGCCGCTTGGCCGATCCACTGAGTGAGGGTGCGATGAGGTGGCGAGTGCTGAACCTGTCCGACCCCATTTGTCAGGAGGAGTCTGGTGAGCACTCGAATGGAATCGATGTCCGGCCCGGTTTTGTTGGCCGATCTTGCGTCATTTTCTTTTCATGAGCATTCCGTGCTGGTCGTCGAAAATTTCTGGTCTCAGGAAGAGCGGCAGTTTTTCCGAGAGGGGATGCAGCAGGTGGCCTGGAAAAGGCTAGCCGATCTGCCGAAGGTTCGAGAAGATTTTCCGAATGCCGGAAATTGGGCGAAGGCTGAAATCGACCGGGTCCAAGGGCAGCGACTCCTGTCGCGCTTACAGTTGCCATGCATTCAGTCCTACATGGAGTCCTTCCCTGATATTGTCGGCCGCCATGTTGGGTTTAGTTACTACTCCTACGCGGCGGGCGATTGTCTGCTGACCCATGACGATACGGATCAGGGTTATGCGATGGAGGGGACAACGGCGCCGCGCCGCCGTCTCGCGATGGTGAGCTACTTCCATGACGAATGGCGCTCGGATTGGGGCGGAGAGCTGATCATCTATCGCAAGCGGAAGGCTCAGGC
>SYGW01000025.1 GCA_005800255.1 Nitrospiraceae bacterium
ATAAAGGGCATGAGATAGGCCACGGCCTTCTTCATGACCCTGGCGCTCTTCACCACTTGCGGCAAAAACATCTTACCGGCCCCGAAGAGGTCCCCCACGATGTTCATCCCTGCCATGAGCGGCCCCTCGATCACATGCAGCGGCTTGGCATATTTCAGGCGCGCTTCCTCGATATCCTGCTCGATGAAATCGGTCATGCCTTTCACTAAAGCATGGGAGAGACGCCCTTCCACCGTGCCGGAACGCCACTCATCATCCTTCACCGCCACCTTGCCCAATTGCTTCACGGTCTCGGCAAAGGTCACCAATCGTTCCGTCGCATCGGGCCTGCGGTTCAGCAACACATCTTCGACCAATTCCAAGAGATCCGTGGGAATCTCCTCGTAGACCGCCAACTGGCCTGCGTTGACGATCCCCATATCCAGACCGGCCTTGATCGCGTGATAGAGGAAGGCCGCATGCATCGCTTCCCGCACCCGGTTGTTGCCGCGGAAGGAGAAGGAAATATTGCTGACGCCTCCGCTCACTTTCGCCAAGGGCAGATGTTCTTTGATCCAGCGCGTGGCCTCAAGAAAGTTCACCGCGTAATTATTGTGCTCCTCGATGCCAGTCGCCACAGTCAGGATATTCGGATCGAAGATGATGTCCTGGGCAGGAAATCCGATCCGCTCCGTGAGGAGGCGATAGGCCCTCTCGCAGACCTCAATCTTACGCTCATAGGTATCGGCCTGGCCCCGTTCGTCGAAGGCCATCACCACCACAGCAGCCCCATAGCGATGCACCAGCTTGGCATGTTCGAGGAACTTAGCTTCGCCCTCCTTAAGACTGATGCTATTGACGACTGGCTTGCCTTGAATATTCTTCAGGCCTGTCTCCAGAATCTCCCATTTCGAACTGTCCACCATGATAGGAACGCGGGAGATATCTGGCTCCGACGCCACCAATCGCAGAAACTTCTCCATGGCAGCCTGGGAGTCGAGCATGCCTTCGTCCATATTGATATCGATGATCTGGGCGCCCCCCTCGACTTGCTGGCGCGCCACCGAGAGGGCTGCGTCATAGTCGCCAGCCAGAATCAATTTAGAGAAGGCCGGAGACCCGGTCACGTTGGTCCTCTCACCGATATTCACAAAGTTCGACTCAGGCCTGATCGTGACTGCCTCCAACCCGCTCAACCTGGTATGGGGCTCGACGACCGGAGGGACGCGCGGAGCAATCCCCTTCACCGCCTCGGCGATCAGCTTGATATGGGCAGGAGCCGTTCCGCAGCAACCGCCGACGATGTTCAGCCAGCCGTTCTGCGCCCATTCTTTCAATTGCGGCGCGAGACTTTCTGGCGTTTCAGGAAACCCCGTCGGCAATAAGGGATTGGGCAGTCCGGCATTCGGATGGCAACTCACATAGATCGGGGCCAGACGCGACAGTTCTTCGATCAAGGGACGCATTTCCTTGGGGCCCAATGCGCAGTTGATCCCGACGCTCAAGAGCGGCACATGGGAAGTGGAATTCCAGAAGGCTTCAATCGTTTGGCCCGTCACCCCGCGATTGCTGCCAGCCTGGATGAATGTGACCGAGGCCATGATGGGAAGTTTGACCTTGCGGTCTTCGAAGAACTGATCGATGGCGAAGAAGGCCGCCTTGGCATTGAGCGTATCGAAAATCGTTTCGACCAAGAGAATATCGACACCTCCATCCACCAAGCCGCGGACCTGCTCATAGTAGGCCGTCACCAGTTCATCGTAGGTGGTGCCTCGCGCGCCGGAATTATTGACATCAGTGGAAATGGACGAGGTCTTCGTGGTCGGCCCGATCGCTCCCGCCACAAAACAGGACCGGCCAGGCACTGCCCCCATGACCTGTTGTGCCGCGCGTTTGGCACATTCGCCTCCGGCTTTGGCCAGTTCGTAGGCCAGGGACTCCATCCCATAATCGGCCAGGGAAATGGCTTGCGCGTTGAACGTGTTCGTCTCCACGATATCGGCGCCCGCTTCGAAGTACTGGCGATGAATCTCCTCGATGATGGCAGGCTGGGTGAGGTTCAAGAGATCGTTGTGCCCCTGCTGATCCTTCTTGCAGTCTTTGAACCGCTCGCCCCGAAACGAAGCCTCGTCCAGCTTCTTCCGCTGGATCATGGTGCCCATGGCCCCGTCGAGGACGAGAATCCGTTGCTGCAATAATGTCTCTAACGAACCGCTCATGGGTCTAGTCTCCGCAATCGAATGTACTTGATGGCAAGGAAAGTCAGGCCATCATAACTGACGAGTCTTGCACCGGCAAGCAATCCGACCTCCGGACCTTGACAGGGTAAAGAGCCGCCGATACCATGTCGGCACCAGCTGGAGAGAACCCGTGCTCCTGCATCTTTCTACCCCCACGATCATCTGCTCGCTGCTCCTTGCCCTCTCGACTGCCACCTGGCTCCATCCTGAAACAGTCCTCGCAGCCCCCTATTTCGAGGACGGGTACCTCGGGGTGACCCAGACAGAGCTCCATCAGACACTCGGAATGCCCCAGGCGGTGCGCGACAGAAAGTCCGCCCTGCGCGTCTTCACGTACTACGCCATCACCGATTGGGAAAAGTATTTCCGCAAGCTCGTCTCGCCGGAGAACGGCGAAGACGTCTATACCTTCAAACGCGACGGCATCGAGATCCGCTACTCGTTCGGGTACACAGCCGATCCCAACGATGCCAGCGAGAATCGCCCGTTATTCGTGCGCCTCCTCGACATTGAATTCTCTCCCTCCGTTCCCCTCTCCCAAATCCCCTCTCTCGTTCCGGAGTTCCATCCCTCAGAAGATCCGACCGCCCCCTCATTCCGGTCGAACATCTGGGTGCTTCTCTTTAAAGGCGCCCCGTCTCCGCAGGCTCGCTTTATCGTGAAAGAGGCCACCAAGGACAAGCTGGCCTGGACCCTGGCCTACCAGCTCTTTTCGCTGCAAGGATTGCCGGATCCGCTCACGGTCAAGTCGCTCATCGATCGGATGGAAATCAGCGCCCAAAGCATCGATCTGGTGACACAGCGCCAAAAACATACCCATGACCCGATCCTCAATCCCTACTCCCGGGAATTCTCCCAGCGCCCCCTGGCGCAGCCCCGGCCCTCTGCGAAAAAGATTCCTCTGCCTCAATACGCCGAATAACCCACTCGCGAAGCGTGCCACTGCCATCGCATCGATTCGACAGCGCACACCACCTCGTTTTCTTGACTCTCTTCGAGTCACATTGCTACGATACCTCCGTCACATATCCATCCACCGTTGCGGCTCAAGAACCCATGAACACTGTTTCGGCTGATCTTACGGAACCAACCCCCTTTCTTTGCCGGCGCTCGGTCCGGCTCATCATCTACGCAGGGCTGGGGCTCTTCCTGCTCCTCATCGTCATCTGGCCGCTGGTCGCGCAGCTCAAAGACCCGGACTTTCAGAAACATATCGCGGAACATCGTGTCATGGTCGGCATGTCGAAGGAGCAGGTGTTACAGGCCTGGGGCGGACCGCAAACGATCAACACGACCTTCACCAAAGAAGGCCTCCGTCGCGAGGAATGGATTTTTGAAGATTGGGAAAACGCGGCAGTCCTCAAGCACCGCTACCTGTACTTTGAAGAAGGCCGCCTCATTGGCGGATGGTTCCAAGGGTCCGGCGAACGGCTGCCTACCCAGACCCCGTCCAATCCGCACAATCCGAAGCCGCAACGCTAAAGGAGAAAGACGGCGGGTTACGGAGTTTCCGTAATTTGCACGCGGCGCAATTTTCCAGGGCCGCCCGAGATGGTTAACACCCGTTTCCATTCCCGGATCTGGTACACTGCCCAGGCAGGCGATTCGCCTTTGTACGAGGCATCAGGATCTTCCCCGCTGGCGTTGAGAAAAATCGGCTCCGTGAAGCCTTCTTCCAACACATAGTCGAGGAGGCAGTCCGTGACGAAGCCGGACCCTTGCAGGGCCACCTCGGCCAGCATCGTCAGAATATCTTCAGGATTTTGGATCGTCACGTGTTGCATTGAAGGACCTCCGCGTCATCGAATTGTAACGAGCCCCTCAGCAGGAAGGCAACAGACATGACTCGCCCCTTGACGAAAAGCCGACTCCGAGAAGAAATCTTGCGCCTCATGGATCGCAAACACCATTGGGCCTGGCCGGCATTCACCGATGGCACGGTTACCGTCGACCAACTCAAACGCCACTTTCAACAGGAATACGGCGTCTATGTGCGAGACTTCCCCGTGTTCCTGGCACGCATTCACGGACAGAATCCTCCGGCTCCGGTCCGCCGGATGTTGGCCGATAACATTTACGAAGAAGACACAGGCGGACTCTCGCTGGGCAAATCGCACCCGGAACTGTTCCTGACCATGATGGCGGGACTCGGATTGCCGGCGCGCGATTTTGACAAGGTGCGCCTCCTGCCCGCCAGCAAACGCTACCGCGCCTGGCTCGACAAGGTCTCGAACCATCGGGACTGGGTGGTCGGAGCCGCGGCCCTGACCATCTTCGTCGAAGGCAGCATCAAGGATCGCGCGGAAATTGCCGATCCCTCCAAGCCCAAGACCGCCGAAGAAATCGAAGCGATCGTTCAATGTCACCCGCTGGTGAAATACCACGGGCTCTCCCCCGATGCGATGGATCTGATTCGCGCGCACCAGCTGGTCGAAGCGGGGCACCGCCACGATGCCTATGCGATGGTGGTGAACTACGCCACGACCCGTCCGCAGCAACAGGCCGTCCTGGGCTGCCTCAAGAAATGTCTGACCCTCTGGCAGGCCTATCGCGACGCCGTCGCCAAGGCCTGTGGAGTGACCAAGACCGCCCTGTGAGCCGGCCGATCGCTCTCGCGCTCCTGTTCGGCCTGCTGACAATCGGCCAGCCACCCTTGGCCCTCAGCCTCCCCGCCTCCGACGGCATGACGCTGATTCCTGCCGGAGAATTCCTGATGGGGAATCCGGCAGGCAGCGATGGCCTTCCAGACGAACAGCCGCAGCGCCTCATCTCCCTCTCCCCATTCTGGATCGACCGGTACGAAGTCACGAACGAGGCCTACGCACGATTCGTCCTGGCAACCGGCCATCGCGCGCCGGAAAACGCCAACCCCGCCTCGACCCTCTGGGAAAACAACAGACCGATCTCCGGCATCGATACCCATCCTGTGGTGAACGTGAGCTGGGACGATGCCGTCGCCTATTGTTCCTGGACCGGCAAACGGTTGCCGACCGAAGCGGAATGGGAAAAAGCCGCCCGCGGCACCGATGGCCGTCTCTATCCCTGGGGCAACGACTGGGACCTCACGAAAGCCAACAGCGCCAGCTATTGGGCGGGACGCACCATCGACTTTCAGAGCGGAGCGGACTGGGAATCCTTCTGGATGAAAGGCGAAGGGGCGCAGAGTGCGAAAACGAAGGGTCTGAAGGGAGAAGTGCTCACCCTGCCCGTCGGCAGTTTCCCGGAAGGCATCAGCCCCTACGGACTCCATGACATGGCAGGCAACGTCACGGAATGGGTCCAGGACTGGTACAACCCGAACTACCATAAAGAGGCTCCGCTCTCAGCCCCGCAAGGACCCCCTCGCGGGGCCATCAAGGGGATGCGCGGAGGATCCTGGCTCAAGCCTGTCATCAGCCTTCGCATGAACGACCGGGATTGGGGCCTCATGGACAGCCGCCCCAGCGGGACCGGCATCCGCTGCGCGAAGGATGCCTTCTAGCAGATTGCTGAAAAAACCGGCAGGGAAAGAGATCACTCCGGTGCGGTTGCGAAAGCCCGGTCGAAACTCGCGCGCAGGGTCGCAACGTCCGATTGATCCTCCGTCAACACGCCACATTCGATCAACAATGCCAGACGAGGATTGGGATCGAGACGGCGCAGGGCCTGTTTGGTGAGGCCGACAGACTCGAGAATTTTCCGATAGGTGCCGAGCCAGGAGCCGGTCACGGCTTTCAGCCCCGCATCGGTCGGTTTCATCCGGCCCAGCTTCACCTGTTCAAGCAGTTTGGTGATCGGATCGGACTGGGAGATCGTAGCAATCGCGCGCTGGAGAGTCTGTTCGCCTGATTCCATGATCAATTGGTGGAACAAGAACCGGGGCCGCGCGGGTCGCCGCAACTGCCGCAGGAGCCGCCCCCGCTGCCAGACAGCACCCACGCATCCGTGCCGCCCACTCCGAACCCGGAGATTTGTTTCTCCAGCTTTGTGGCCTGGCATTTCGGACAGACTGCTTGCGTAGAGCCATAGACCAACAGCTCAAAACGATGTTTACATTCTCCACAGACATATTCGAAGATAGGCATGGCTCGTACTCCTTATTGTATCGAGCATTATAAGATCGGACCGGCCAGTTCGCAATCCATGGAGCGCCTTATGTACCAAGAAGAAAAAAGCTTCACGTTGCGATTCAGCCTGGAAGCTTCCTTCCCCGACGACTATGAGGGAGAAGAGGAGAACCAGGCTTGGGTACGGGAATGGGAAACGGCGATCAAGGCGGATCTGCTCAAAGTGGTCTTCGACTCGTTGCGCCGGCACCAGTCCTGGAAGACGCACGTGCGCAATCGCGGAAAATCCCCTTCCTATGAGATTGAAATCGTCCTCGCGCGGGACTTCTCGCAGGACATCCCCAAACCGCAAGGGTTCACGCTGCCGTGAGCACGCCTCCCCTCGGTCTCTATCTCCATATCCCCTTCTGCCTGCAACGGTGCGACTTCTGCTCCTTCTATCTAGAAATCCATCGAGAAGGCCGCGCAGAAACCTTTGTCGAGTCCCTCATCCATGAGCTTGAGCTATCGGCCCGGCAACATATCACCACCGGCCGCCTCATCCAGTCCGTCTATCTTGGCGGCGGCACGCCGACAGTCCTGGCCGCAACGCAACTGACCGCCATTCTGTCCGAGATTCGTCGCCAACTCACCCTCGCCCAGGACTGTGAAATCACCGTAGAGGCCCACCCCTCCACGATCTCCGAACAGGATCTCGCGCAACTCCGCCAGGCCGGCATCACCCGCATGAGCTTCGGAGCAGAATCGATGGAGGATGGAGACCTGACCAAAATCGGCAGACCAGGTGCGGTCCATGAAACCGTCACCGCGATGAATCAGGCCCGAGCAGCCGGCTTCACCAACATTAACCTTGACTTGATGTATGGACTACCAAGTCAAAGCCTGGAGAGTTGGAAACGAACACTAACTAACTGTCTCGCACTGCATCCAACACACCTGTCCTGCTATGCCCTCACAGTCGAACAGGAAACCAAACTCGCCTCCAATATCCAACGCCACCGCAGCCCGGAACTGGACGAAGGGCTTCAAGTTGAGATGGACGAGGCAGCGCAGCGGATCTTGGCTGAGGCAGGCTATGAGCGGTACGAAGTGTCGAACTATGCCAGGCCCGGCTATGCCTGCCGGCACAACCTCCTCTACTGGACCAACGGCGAATACCTGGGCTTTGGTCCAAGCGCCCAGTCCTATCTGGGCGGGACCAGATTTGGCAATGTCGCAGACCTCACGGCCTACGACGCGGCCCTCGCGGCAGACACCCTTCCCATCGAGGACCGCGCCACACTTTCGGAAGAGGAACAGCTCCGCGATGCCGTGATTTTCGGGTTACGGCTCATTCAAGGCATTCCCTCGCGCCATCTGCATCAACACGCAACAAACTACGGGCACGAGACGGTTACAGCCCAGTTGGTGGCGCAGCAGATGATCGAAGAGGACGGAGAGCGGAGCAGACTTTCGGCAAAGGGCCAGCTGCAGGCGGACACCATCGCCCGGCAGTTGTACTAACAGGCTGTTGAAAAACTCTGCCAGCTTCGTTCTCGCATCGTTCAGACCCTCAACATACCCTACGGGTACGCCTCGGCCCTTCACTCACTGCGGCCTCGCTGGACAGCCTTTTTAAACAGCCTGCTGCGGGAAACGAACTTCCCTCTAGCCACCATTGACTTTATCCCTGGGCCGGATGGAAACTAAAGCCAGATCACATCGGAGGTGCCATGCCAGTTAATATGGATCCTGCCAAGAAGCGAAAGAGACAGCCGCTGCCAACTGCTGCCCCTGAAAAGGAGACGGCCCTGCAGGCGAACGCAGTTCCTTTCGGCGAAGAGACGGAAGAGGATCGAGTAAAAGATCTGGCTGATGCGGAACTCAAGAACCTGTGGGAAGCCACAGAAGTCATCGACATGGACAAAGTCTGATCCTCGCCGATCGGAGAGCCCAGACCGGCAACAGACTTTCCATCCCCTGCGAGACGCGCACAGCCTCCCCCAGCAAGTGACCGGCTCCCGATGAAACGACTAGCAATACCCCAGGCCCTCTTCTACCCCTTTCATCTCTGCCATCCCGAAACCCTGGCCCGGCTCCTGACTCGCTTTGCGACTGTCCACTTTCGCGACTTCATGGCGCTTCAATTAACCCCCCTGTCCGGAATGACGGCGTTCCAAGACCGCATGGGCATGAGCTTTCCGGACCTTGTCGCATCGGGCCGGCTCCGGCAAGGCCACGATGTAAGCGGGCCTCTCTCACTGACCGTCGCAGCAGCCGTCGATCGCGACCTTCGCGATCCCCTCTGGCGCTCCTGCTTTCACCGCGCCTTCCGCCAAGACCGTCGGCTGCAACGGGGACTCTTCGAACCGTCCCACAGCCTTCGTATCGGCGACAGTCTCGTGCCAGGCCCTGCCGCGCTCCTCCACCTCATGGACGACTCGTTCAGACAGGAGGACTATGATCTCGCAAAGGTCAGGGGCTTATGCAGGAATAACGTGACGCGTGAGGAGGGATACCGCTTCGAATATGGATTGGCCCTAGTGAAGACCTCCGCCTCGCTGGTCTACACGCAAACCCTGGCATTGGTCCAGCAGCTTGAACCGGTTACAGACTCTCCCGCCCACTTCGCGCTCTATGCGCAATCCTGCGCTCGCGAGGACTGGCCGAACAGCAACCATTTGCTCCTGCGCACCGGATATTAAAATCGTGGGCGATTCTGCTAGAATTCCCCCCCATGGCAGGCATTAAGACTCCCCTCGCACCCCCCGTCACGACAGAGATCGCCAGCATCGGCACCGATATTGGGCTGGACGCGCGTGTGATCGTGTTCAACTGCGAGTGCCATACCTACCAGCAAGTGATTGCCCTCTTTTGCCAACACATTCCAGGCATGACCAGCTCGAAAGCTTTCGAGCTGGCCTGGAAGATCGACCATAATGGGGAAGCCATCGTGTTTTCCGGGGCGTTGGAACAAGCGGAAGAAATCGCCACCAAACTAGCGGGAGGGGGGCTCCGAGTCGCCGTCCAATAGTCGCGGCTGCTACCTCTTGTGCTTCTTTGCTGCGGCCTTCGCTGGCTTCGCTTTCACTTTCGCCTTCGGCCCGACTTTCGGCTTGGCCTTCGGTTTCGCTGTCGCCTTCGCCGAGGCGGCTTTCGCTGGAGCCGGCTTCGCAGGCGCCGTCTTCTTGCCGTGGTTTCCACCCCCGCCCTTCACTGGCTTCCCTTCAGCGAGTTGTGCCTGAAGTTTGTGTGTGGCAGAGGTTTTATTCAACTTCTGCACCATATCGCCACTATGGATCCGCACTTGATAGAGCTCAAGGAGCTTGGCAATGGCCTTCTGATCGCCTCGTTTCGCGGCATTCAGCAGCTTACGGCGATGGTTCATCTCTTCTTCTTCGGTATGGGAAGCAGCCCGTCGTTCCATAATCATCCTTTCGTTCTACGTGGCAATAAAGCCCCCGCGCAGCGCAGTATAGCGGAATTGCTCAATTTCCTCCAGATTTTCCGCCCTGAACGGAACGAGGCGCAGAAGCAGCGTGGCCCATAAACCTGGGCTCGCGCCTCGCGCCAGGCCGCCTATCGACGCCTGAGAGCGCTTGTGGCTGGTTTTCCCTCAAGCGTATAATAGACATCTTATTTTTGAATCACTAAGGAGACCCCATGGAACATCAGAAGCCGAATGCTCCGACTGTCGCCGATAACCCCAAAGCCCGCGAAATGCTGCGCCAAGCCTTCGAGAAGACCGCGCGCTGGGAGAAAGACTTCAAGGGATTCACGGCCGACCTGACCGTCAATGTGAACGGGAAGGAAACCAGCGGACCGATCATGGTAAAGGGCCCTCGTGAAGTCTCGGCCCAACTGACCGATGCCGACGTGCAGAAGTGGGCGCAGGAACAGCTCGGGATGATCGCCGTGCACCGCGGCCCGCGAAGCTTCGAAGAGTCGGACGGCAAGTACTCCCTGACGATGGAAGAGGACGGCCATCCCTTCGGCACGAAACTGATCATCCATGGCTCAAACTCGTTCTACCGCCTCAAGGACAACCGCATCACCCAGATCAACCGCAAGATGGCCCATCCGGGCATGACCCCCTTCGCCTTCACGATCAACGTGGAAGAAAGCGCCGTCACCCCGGACCAGAAGAACCTGACGACCAAGTACAGCGTGTACTACTACTCCCCCACCGACGGAAAGCTGACCAACGCGGAAAGCATCACCGACACCTACGTGCGCATCGGAACAGCGGATCTTCCGGCCACTCGCCGGAATATCTCCTACGAAAACGGCGAAGTCGTCGTGAAGAACCTGACCTTCAAGAATCACAAATTGGTGTAGTTCCGAAAGGCGCGAAAGCCTGTCCCACAGATCGCTGCCCGCTGGATGGTCAAACAGGCCGTCCAGCGAGGGCGCAGCGAACGGACAACGAACATGGACCTTCGAACCTCATTCCCCTGCAGCATGAACTTCAAACTGGAAGGCTACGTCCATCTGGCGCGGATGATTGACAAGTGCCGCGCCACGCTGGCCGGCACCGAAGGCGAATACATCTACCCCTGCCCCATGGATGACCGGCTCCTGGAATTCGCCGGCATCACATCCGAGCAGTTCACCGCCGCGGTCAAAGCCAATTCCTCAGACGAAGCCGTGGCGAGCTGGTTCATCCGGACGGCCAAGGCCTATCTTCCGGCCGAGCTGGCATCATGGAACCAGGCGATGCTGACTCGCGGGCCCAGCACGCCGGAGAAACAGGCCTCCTTCAATAAGCTGAGGGACTCCATCGACCCCTCCCGCACCGACCTCACAGCCTGGGCTGACCTCCAAGATCTCGAAGAAGGCAGACCCGTTCCAAAACGATAGCCTGATATATCGTGCGCGTTCCGCAAGCACAGAGACCATACCAGCTGCCTGCCTCGCTATCCCTTATCTCCACCCGTCGCTTCCCGTCCCTCCTCCGAATCCTCCAAAATTCCCCCCAAATCCCCCCTGCCCTGTCCCCCAATATTCCCCTTTTTGAATTCGCCTGTATGGATGCCGAAGGTCCGGGCGGCTGATCCACCAGAAGAAGGAGATGGCCCCGATGCTGGTAAAGAGGGTAATCCAGAACCCCACCCCTTTGAAATGGGTCTTCGAGAGGGTCCCGACCCTGATGTCCTGCGCCGGGGCTGCCAAGGAAACGACTGTGCGATAGAGGGCTTCACCGAAATGGCCTGTATCGATCAAGGGCTGCAGATGTTCGTGCCCGGCTTGATTCATCACCGTGGGGGTAATCACCGGGAGCATCTGCCGGCCCAGCGTAATGGCCGCCTGCCGTTCCTCCATTGCCACCAGCACCAGCACCCCATGTTCCTGTTGCGTGGACCCGATGCCCCACTTGGCATAGAGGGCCGTGGCATATTCGTTGACCGTCCCGAAAGGTTTGATGTTCGGGACCGTCACCACCACCATCTCCACTCCGGTCTTCCGTTCCAGATCCTGGCAGACGGACCGGATCCGTTCCCTCCATTCTCCATCGACCACCTGTCCATGGTCGCTCACATAGCCTCGCGGCTCCGGCAACTGGATCTTGGGCCGGTCGTAGGGAATCGCCTGGGCAAGCCCAGCAAGGAGGACGAGGCAGAGGGCCGTTACCAGGCCAACGATCTTCGTCATTGCGGCCCCGTCTGAGGCAATTGTTGGACTGTGCGGGTGAGCGACGTCATAGTCTGCAGATACCGGTCGAAGAGACGGGGCACTTCGCTTGGGCCTGGTGAAATCTGGCCCCGCTTGAGCAGCCAGGCGTCCCTCAGTCCTTGCAGATCCAGCTTCAGCTGTTCGGCGATATCTGTGATGACGGTATCGGACTGAACCAGAACCTGGCGGCCGAGGAGCCGTTGCAGACCGCGCAACAATGGCAGAGTCGACGTGATTGAGAGGGGCAGCAGAATCGTCGTGGCATCGTCGGTCCCTCCCCCTTCGACGTAGCGCTGGCGCAGGCGGAGCAGATTGCTCGTGAGGCCCTGCACCACTGCTTCCCTCAACCGGTCGGTCGGCACCTGAAACCCGACGAAGGGATCGCGCCCTCCCAGGACTTGATGTTGCTCCTGGATTTCCAGAAACTCCAAGGGGAAGACCGCTGCCGAAACGCGCAGTTCTTCTTCCGTCAAAAAGAGCGGCACCAGAATCTGCTCCTTACTCCATTTACGATGTAAGGCGCTGTACTGTTTGAGAAGAGCGCTGTCGTAGGAGGTCACGAGGAGCAGGATATTCACATTGGACCGGCCGGGAAGAAATTCCCCTCGAACCGCACTCCCATAGAGCAGCAGCCCTTCCAACTGGTCCCCGAAGATTCCTTTGACGACCTTCGTATAGGCTTGCAACAGCTTCTGGGTTTCGCCAGGCAATCCCTCGATCACTCGTTCAGTCATGAACTATTCCTCACGAAGACTTCGGATGTGGAGTTTTTTCGTTGGTGCGGAAATCCGGCAGGAACCCTGCGGCAATAACTCGGTCGATCAGATCGAACGGAGCCCTGGTCCGCAATCCCGCCGTGGTGGAGAGGACCTGATAACGCAGCCGCTCGTTCCGGTCCAAGGTCTGGAAGACGCGATCACGCAGAAAGGCCACCAGCGGATTGCCCGTATTCCAATAGAAGACTTGCTGGTCTGCCAATCGCTGCAACATCGTGACATGGGGCCGCCTGATCAACTCGAACTCTTTCAGCCTGGAGGTTGAATAGTCCCGCTCGGCCAGACAGCCTGGCAAGAGATCGGCGAGGGCCATGGCATCGACCATCGCCTGCATCCGCCCCTGCGAGGCATGGGGATTCATCGCATGGGCTGCATCTCCGATCAGGACTGCTCCGTCCGCCACCCAGGTCGGAGTCCTCACCCGCCCGGTCGGCATATAAGCGGTCTGGCTCCAATCGCTCAAACGACGGAACAGGTCGGCAAACTGCGGCGCGATCTTCGTCCACACTTGCTGCAACGCGGGAATGCCCCGCTGCTTCACTGCCTCCATCGAGCCGCTGGGGATCATGTAGAAGAGATAGACCTTGTTCCCGGTCGCGGGAAACAGGCCCAGAATCGTTTTGTGCCCGACATAGTAGAAGGATTCCGAGACCGGCTCATCCGATTCGAGAATCGCAATGAGGTAGCCGTCCGGATAGAGATGCAGATCGGCGGGGATCTTCAGGGCCTCTCGCACTTTCGAAAAAGCTCCATCCGCGCCGACCACGATCTTGGCGCGGATTTGCCTCGTCCCTTCCGGACCTGTCGTGGAGAGCCCCACCACCTGATTGCCCTCGTACAACAAGCCAGTGAACGACGTGCCGTACTGGAGAGTCACGCTTTGCTGTTGTTGCACCGCCGCAACGATGGCCTGGTGGGCCACGTTCGGCAGGGTCACGATGGCGCGATTGTAGGGAGCGGGCAGATCGCCATAATCGATGCTACAGAGGCGCGTGCCTCCGGCCCGGCAGAAATGAAAGTGCCGCACGGATCTCGTGGCTTCGGCCGGCAAGGATTGCAAGATGCCCAGACGGTCGAGCACTCGTTGTCCGTTCGGCTGGAGGATTTCTCCCCGCAAGCCTTGGGGCGGGCCGGCAGCCTGATCCAGGACGACCGTGCTGATCCCTTGCTTGGCCAAGGCCAGGGCCAGGACGGCTCCGCCTCCCCCAGCCCCCACCACTGCGACATCTGTTTCTTCCCGTACATCTGCCATGCTATTCAATGCGCATCCCAGGCTCGATAGCGGCTGTGATCGTTCCACATTGCCAGAAACTTCTCACGGGCTTTGACGCTGATCGCGTGATCGGTCATGACGTCCAGCCGCTCATCGTTATAATGGTTGCCGCTCGTCGTATGGTTCATCGAGCCGGAAGTATTGACCTCGTCGTCGATCACCACCTGTTTTAAATGCATCAGCCCGTCGTGCTCGTTGATCAAAATGGGAATGCCGGCCAGGTGCAGGGTATGGAGCGCCGCCCGCTGCTTCATGTCCTCGGTACGTTGCCGGTCTGTAATCAATCGCACATCGACGCCCCGCTTCTTCGCCGCGACCATCGCTTCCACGGCGCGGGGCGAGGTCAGCCCATAGACCGACACATAGAGGTACCGTTTCGCATGGCCGTAGAGCGTCGCCAGTCGATCCAGCGGCGCATCCTCCGGGGCATAGTAGACCTCCACCGTCGCGCTCCAGCCTGCCCCGGCCTGAACCGTGAGCAGCACAAGGGCGAGACAGAGGGATCGCAGGATGGGATGGGAGCAGAAGGCTCGCATAGAATATCAGTCGAGCTCGAACAACATCTTGAAATGCTCGTCCGTGGCCTCCCAGGCCTGGGGCGCAGCAGTGGCGAGCCAGTTCTGCAAGAACTGCTTTTGGCCTGGCGTGAGCAATTGTTTAATCTGGTGTGAACGGCCTTGGAGGGGCTGGAGAAACCCCACCCGCTTGGCAAAGTCCAGGGTCGCCGTGCGGACATACATATTGGTAAATGCCGTCGGCGTCTCGTCCTCCCCGTCGCCTTGAATCCAAACCGATAAAAACTTCTCTAATTTGAGTCCGGCGCTGTCCATGGCGGGATCTGTATCGTGAAACAGCTCGTTTTCCGATTCTTTGAGCGGAGTGGCCTCAGCGGACCGGAACATGAAATTGCGTTTCCACATGCAATCGTTCCTCCAAAAGACGGCATAGTGGCGGCCTGGGGCGGACAAAGTCAAGCCGCGAGGCGGCTGGTTTCGTTGCCTTGACAATGGTAAAGTTGCTTTGATAACGTGTTGAAATTGTTTAATCTCTGGGCCATCTTAGGAGTCTTCATGCAGGTCAAAATCAATGGCAAAGCAGAAGAGATTCCTGGAGGAACCGTCCTTGACCTCCTCCAGGCCAAAAAGATCGAACCACAAATGGTTGCGGTCGAAGTCAACGACACGATGTTAGACCGTGAGCACCTCGCCACCACCAGCCTGAATGACGGCGACCGGGTCGAGTTCTTGTTCTATATGGGAGGTGGCCGGTGACGATGCCGCTGCACAAAGACATTACGGAACTGATCGGACGGACTCCCCTCGTGCGTCTGAACCGGCTGTCCCCGGCGGGCGGAGCTTCGATCTACGGGAAGGTCGAATTCTTCAATCCTGGCGGAAGCATCAAGGACCGGATCTGCCTCAACATGATCAACGAGGCGGAACGACTGGGCCACTTGAAGCCGGGCGGCACGATCGTCGAGCCGACCAGCGGCAACACCGGGATCGGACTGGCCTTGGTCGCAGCGGTCCGTGGCTATAAGCTGATCCTCGTGATGCCGGAGAGCATGAGTATGGAGCGGGCCAGTCTCTTATCGTCCTATGGCGCGCAGCTCGTCTTGACCCCGGCCTGGGAAGGGATGAAGGGCTCGATTCGCGAGGCGGAAAGCATCATCTCGCAGAATCCCTCGTACTTCATGCCAGATCAGTTTTCGAATCCGGCTAATCCGGCCATGCACAAGAAGACCACGGCGCTCGAGATTCTGGAAGCGCTGGAGGGAAAGGTCGATGCCTTCGTGGCGGCTGTGGGCACGGGCGGCACCATCACCGGCTGCGGGGAACTGTTCAAGGAACGGAATCCCAACGTGAAGATCATTGCGGTGGAGCCGGCCGGCTCGCCGGTCTTATCGGGCGGAGAGCCGGGGCCCCACAAGATTCAGGGCATCGGCGCGGGGTTCATCCCGAAAGTCTTGAACCGGGCCATTCTGAATCGCGTGATCACGGTGACCGACGACGAGGCCTATCAAACGGCCAAGCAGCTGTCGAAGAAGGAAGGCCTCCTGGTGGGCATCTCCGCCGGAGCCAACATGTATGCCTCGCAGAAAGTGGCCCAGGAACTCGGGCCGGGCAAGAACGTCGTCACCATCCTCTGCGATACAGGCGAACGGTATATCAGCATCGAAAAGTATTTTAACATTTAGCGTGAGACGCAAAACGTAAGACGTAAAAGGTGCGGGGCGCCTTCGAGCAGAAAGCTCCCTTTCACGTTTAACGGGGCCAGTATGGAATTTACCGAAGATCAAATATCCCGCTACAGCCGGCATATCCTGTTGCCCGAGGTCGGCGGCAAGGGACAGAAGAAGATCGCCAAGGCCAAGATCCTCCTGGTCGGAGCGGGAGGCCTCGGCTCGCCGGCCGCCCTCTATTTGGCTGCGGCCGGGATCGGGCACATCGGCCTCATCGACAGCGATGTGGTGGACCTGACCAATCTCCAACGCCAGATCCTGCACCATACGTCGGATGTCGGGCGGCCCAAGGTCCTCTCGGGCAAAGAAAAGATCCAGGGCTTGAACCCCGACGTCCAGGTCTCGATGTACGAAGAGCGGCTGACAGCCGGCAATGCGCTGAAGATCATCGGCGACTACGACGTCGTCATCGACGGGGTCGATAACTTCACGGCCAAGTTCCTGATCAACGACGCCTGTTTCTTTGCCGGGAAGCCGCTGGTCCATGGCGGCATCCTGCGTTTCGACGGGCGGGTGACGACCATTGTGCCGAAGCAGTCCGCCTGTTATCGTTGCGTCTTCAAGACTCCGCCGCCAGCAGGCCTGGTCGCCTCCTGCCAGGAGGCCGGTGTAATCGGCGTGTTGGCCGGCATCATCGGCACGATTCAAGCGACGGAAGCCTTGAAGCTGATCCTGGACATCGGGCAGCCGCTCACGAACCGGCTCCTGGATTTCGATGCGCGCAAGACGCAGTTTAGAGAAATCAAAGTGAAACGGAATCCCGATTGCGCGCTCTGCGGCGCGCACCCGACGATTACCGAGCTGTTCGACGACGGCGATCCGTTTGCTGGCTGTACTGTCCGGCCATAACCCTATGACGTTGTGACGTAAGGTGGAGGCACCATGGCGAAGATGAAAGCGCTAGTTTGTCGCGAGTGCGCAAAAGAATATCCGACAAAGGCGATCCACGTCTGCGAGATGTGCTTTGGCCCCCTCGAAGTGAAGTACAACTACGAGGAAATCAAAAAGAGCATTTCCCGCAAGAAGATCCAGGACGGGCCGCTGAGCATCTGGCGCTACGCCGATCTCCTGCCCGTGGAGGGGCCGAACTTTCTCGGTTCCCATGCCGGGATGACGCCGCTGGTGCGCGCCAAAAATCTTGGCGCCTTTCTTGGACTGGACGAGCTCTATATCAAGAATGATACGGTGAACCACCCGACCCTCTCGTTCAAAGACCGTGTGGTCGCGGTCGCCATCACCAGGGCGCGCGAACTGGGATTTGAAACCATCGCCTGCGCCTCGACCGGCAACCTGGCCAATTCCGTCGCAGCCCATGCGGCTGCCGCCGGCATGCGCGCCTACGTGTTCATTCCCGGCGACCTTGAAGCGGCCAAGGTGCTCGGCAACTTGATCTACAAGCCGAACGTGGTCGAGGTCGAAGGCAACTACGACGACGTCAACCGCCTCTGCAGCGAGATCGCCGGCGAATATCCCTGGGCCTTCGTCAACATCAACGTGCGCCCCTACTACGCGGAAGGCTCCAAGACCCTCGCCTACGAAACCGTGGAGCAACTCGGCTGGCGCACGCCGGATCAAGTGGTCATTCCGATGGCCTCCGGCTCGCTCCTGACCAAGATCTGGAAGGGCCTCCATGAAATGAAGACCCTGGGCCTGGTCGACGAGGTGCGCACCAGGATCAACGGCGCGCAGGCCGAAGGCTGCTCCCCCATTTCCACGGCCTTCAAAGCGGGACGGGACTTCTTCAAGCCGGTGAAACCGAAGACCATCGCCAAGTCCCTGGCCATCGGCAACCCGGCCGACGGCTACTACGCGCTCAAAGCCACCGCCGAGAGCAAGGGCGCCATGGACATGGTGACGGACGAGGAAGTGGTCGAAGGGATCAAACTGCTGGCGCAAACAGAAGGCATCTTCGCGGAAACGGCCGGCGGGGTCACGATCGGCGTGCTGCAGAAACTGGTCAAGCAGGGCACGATCAAGAAAGGCGACGTCACGGTCGCCTATATCACCGGCAACGGATTGAAGACGCAGGAAGCGGTGCTCGATGCGGTCGGCAGGCCGCACCGCATTCAGCCGAGCCTCGCGAGCTTCGAGAAAACCTTTAAGATGGGGAAAAATGGTGGTGGTGACGCATGATTAAAGTTCGCATTCCAACCCCGCTCCGGCCCCTCACGAAGGGACTCGGAGAGGTCGAGACAGACGCCGCAAGCATCACGGCAATGATCGATACCTTGAACAGCGCCCATCCCGGGATCAAGGATCGCCTCTGCGACGACAGCGGTGAGCTTCGCCGTTTCGTGAATATTTACGTCAACGAGGAAGACATTCGCTTCCTTAAGGGCAAAGAGACCTCGCTCAAACACGGCGACGAAGTTTCGATTGTGCCAGCCATTGCAGGAGGCTAGTCATGGCAAGCGTGAAAGTGCATATCCGGTTTCCGGAAGACAAAATCAAAGAGCCGGTCATCTATCAGATCGGACACGAGTTCAAGGTGGTCACGAACGTCCGGCGAGCGGACGTGCGGGAAACGACCGGCTGGATGGATGTCGAGCTAACCGGAGAGAGCGGAGAAGTCGAACGAGCAGTGGCAGCCCTTCGCAAGAAGGGCGTCATTGTCGACCCGATCGAACTGGATAACGCGACGTGAAACGCGAGACGCAACACGTGAACGGGACAGGACGCATCGAGGCCTCCTCCTTCACGTTTCACCTTTCACGTTTTACGTGTAACGGGGCCCCATGGAACTGACAGAGCAACAGATTCAACGATACAGCCGCCAAATCATCCTCAACGAGATGGGCGGCAAGGGCCAGATAAAGTTGAGCAAGGCAAAAGTCTTGTTGATCGGCGCAGGCGGGCTTGGCTCCCCTGCCGGACTCTATCTCGCGGCGGCCGGCATCGGCACCATCGGGTTGGTCGACGGCGATGTCGTCGACCTCTCGAATTTGCAACGGCAGATCATGCACTCGACCGCCACAGTGGGCATGCCGAAGGTGGAGTCAGGCCGCAAGACCCTCTCGGCGATCAATCCGGAAATCACGATCAAGACCTATCACCAGAACGTGGATAGCGACAACATTCTTGCGCTGGTGTCCGACTATGACATCGTGCTGGACGGGTCCGATAACTTTGCAACGCGTTTCCTCGTGAACGACGCCTGCTTCTTCGTCAAGAAAACGCTGATCTCCTCCAGCATGTTCCGGTTCGAGGGGCAACTGACCACGATTAAACCCCATGCAGGCTACCCCTGCTACCGCTGCCTCTATCCGGAGCCGCCTCCTGCCGGATTGGTCCCGAATTGCCAAGAGGCCGGCGTTCTTGGGGTCCTCGCCGGGACTATGGGTATCCTGCAAGCATCGGAAGCGATCAAGGAGATTCTCGGCATCGGCGAAACCATGGCTGACCGGCTGATGATTTACGACGCCCTGGAGATGAAGTTCAGGAAGGTCCGCCGCCCCAAGGATCCGGACTGCCGTCTCTGCGGGCCGAAGCCCACTATCATGGACTTGAAGAGTGATTACACCGTCTCCTGCACGATCTAAGGAAGCCACGTCAGACTGTCACGCCCAATGAGCACCCCTCTTCAGATTTCCCAAGCAATCCTCGACGACATGGTCGCTCATGCGAAGGAGCTCGATCCCTACGAATGTTGCGGACTCCTGGCCGGCACCAACGGCGCCGTCACCCAGATCTATCGAATCAAGAACATCGTGGCGCTGGAGGGAGCAGAGAAACTGTCCTCCTTCGACCCGGCGAAGGCGGCGCATCTGGAACGGCTCTCGCCGGCTGAACGGGCCGAGATCGCCTTCGTGATGGATATGGCGGACTTTTCCGCTGCCAAGAAGGACATTCGGAACAAGGGCCTGGACCTCCAAGTGGTCTACCATTCCCATCCGCACGACCCGGCTCGCCCTTCCGTCACCGACATCAAGATCGCCACCGAATACGAAGAGATCTGGCCGAAAATCAACCTACCCATTCCGGCCTATCTACTCGTATCGCTCATGGAGAAGTCGAAGCCGGATATTCGCTGCTATTGGATCAAGGGCGGAACGGTCACGCAGGCGCAGATTACGACCGCGCCCTAAAGGCTGGCTTCTGGTCTATTTGGTCCCTCTGCCGATCTAGCCAAAACTGACTAAAAAGACCCAGCATTTCTACTTTGTTTTCTCGATACATGAATGAGATAATGCCGGCCTGATCGACTTCACAGAAGGAGCGCTCGTCATGCCAGATATGCGTACGACTCTTCTCGCTGCCGCCTTCAGCCTCTCCCTCTTCACCCTGACCGCTTCGCCAAGCGTCGCCGAAGACAAAAGCTTCTACAGCCCCGTCATTTATGTCGATGCCGAAAACCACCGCATTCTGATTTCCACGCTCGGATCGGTCTTTTACATCGATGTGCCGGAAGCCGCGCGGCCTTATATGGAGAAGCTGCAGGTTTCTAGCCTGGTGGACTTCGTCGTCGAAATGCGCGGAGAGGGTCAGATGCCCCTGATCAAAACCTGGAAGGTGAAATCCGGGGAGTCGGCCTGCATCTACTTCAACGGGAAAGAGTGCAGGTAGGGCTAGAATCATCCACCGCTAGGGAGGCTGTTCAAAAATCCCGTTCAGCGAGGCCGCAGCCGATGGAAGCACCGGAGGCGTAGCCTCTGGCTACGTTGAGGATGCTTTCGAGCAAGAACGAAGCTGACGGGATTTTTCAACAGCCTCACTCAGAACTGCCGAGCATGTCGTCGATAAGCGGCCGATTGATATCGGTACAGCCCATGCAGATCGTGTCGAACAGCGATTCATGGTCAGCCACGAAATTCCTGGCGTCAGTTAATTTCTCTTCCATGACCTGTTCATAGCACGTTTCGCAGAGCATCATCAGCCCGCGAGAGACAGATACGGTTTTCCTGCCTGTACTTCCAGCCATCGCGAACTACACCGACCCTTTCTGCCTCGCCAGCCAAAAATCTTCGGCTTCGAGATCAATCTCACAGACGGGACATTCATAAACCGTTTCACCGGCCGGAAGCTGAATTTCAGTCCGATCGATTCGCCCGCGGCAAACATGATAGAACCGCCCGCGCGCGTCTTCGTTGTCCAACGGATCGCTTTCGTAAATCAGCACCATCGCTCTCTCCCCCCACGTGAAACTTAGTATACCGACGAGTACAATCTATCCGCAACGGCCGTCGCCCCAGAACTAGCGGCGCCATGCAAAGAGCTAACAGGATGCTCAAAATACCGTCAGCAAGGCCGCAGGCGAATCGAAACCGGAGGCGTACCCTTGGGGTACGTTGAGGATTTCGGTGAGCCGAGAACGAAGCTGGTGGGCTTTTTCAGCATCCTGCCACTAGACCTGGAACTGGGCGTCATACAACCGCGAATAGACTCCGCCTCGCCCGATCAAGGCCTCATGCGTCCCGTCTTCGACGACCTGGCCATGATCGACGACAATGATGCGGTCTACATCGTGGATCGTCGACAGCCGATGGGCGATGATGATCGTCGTCCGTCCCTTGGTCAGCTCATTGAGGGCTTCCCGGATCTTCACCTCCGTTTCGGTATCGATATTCGAGGTGGCCTCGTCGAACAGGACGATGGGAGGATCTTTCAGGAGGACCCGCGCAATCGACACCCGCTGCCGCTGCCCGACTGACAGCTTGACGCCGCGCTCCCCGATCCAGGTATCATAGCCATCCGGAAGGGCCATGATAAATTCATGAGCGCGGGCGGCTTTGGCGGCGGCTTCCACCGCATCCTGCCCCGCCGACAGATTCCCATAGAGGATATTTTCTCGGACCGTGCCGTTAAACAAGAACGGCTCCTGCTGCACCAACCCGATCTGGCTTCGCAGAAAGTCCAACGGAAGCTCGCGGATATCGTATCCATCGATCGCCACTGATCCCTCGGTAACATCGTAGAACCGTGGAATCAGCTTGAGCGTCGTGCTCTTCCCCGCCCCGCTCGGCCCGACCAACGCGACCCGTTCCCCGGCCCGTACGGCAATACAGACATCCGTCAGAATCGGCACATCCGGCCGATAGTGGAACTTCACATGCTGAAAGGCCACTTCGCCCTTCAGCCGGTTCGGCGACGCCGCCAACCCTGGCCGATCATGGACGTCCGGGACTATATCGAGAATGTCGAACACGCGCTCGCTGGCCGCCAAGGCATGTTGCAACATGTGATTGACGGAGTGAATTTGATTGATCGGCACGTAAAACAGCGCCAGATACGAGACGAACATCACGAGTTCGCCGACCGACAGATGCTGTTGAAGGACTTCGGCGACGCCAAACCACAGCACCAGCGCCCCGCCAAAACTTCCGATCAGCGCCATGCCCGGCGAATAGAACGACCAGAGATACATCGCCTGCAGCGTCTCGTGGCGGCAGCGGTCGCTTTTTCGCGCAAACCGCTCCTGCTCATAGGATTGCCGGTTGAACCCCATCGTCTCGCGAATGCCGGCCAACGCATCCTGCAACAGCGCGTTGAGTTCCGCCGCCCCCTTGCGGATCGCCTGGTAATGGCCATGCACCCGCTTGGTAAACTCCGCAGCCCCGAGCACCAGCAGCGGGATCGGCAGCAAGGCCAACAGGGCCAATTTCCGATTGAGCCATAAGAGAACCGTCATGATCCCGATGAGGGTGAGACTGGCCGTAATGGTCTGCTCCAACCCGTCGACGAAAATCCGCTGCATATGTTCGGTGTCGTTCAAGACCCGCGACATGATCTCGCCCGTAGGACGATTTTCGAAGAAGCTGATCGAGAGCCGCTGCAAAGCCGTAAACACCTGCACGTGCAGGTCGTGCACGACTTGCTGCTCCAACGAATTGTTCAAGCGGATGCGCATCGAACTGCAGAGATTGCGGAGCAGATAGGCCGCCACCAGTCCGCCGAACACCCACGCCAGCAGCTCCGTGCGATGGGCGTGGATGACCTCGTCGATCAGCACCTTGATGAGCCACGCGGGAATCAGTTCGAAGGCCGTCGCCAAACCGGCAAAGAGGAAGGTGCCCGCCACCATAGACCGGTAGGGGCTGAGGTACTGCAGCACGCGTAAAAGGATTTTCACAGGGACGGTCTATTCACGGCAGGTTAAATGACCGGGGTCGAGTCTTTTTGCCAATAGCGGCTGAACTCCGCGAGCTGCGTGAGCGTCGACATATCGGCCATCCGATCCAGGAACAGTTTACCGATCA
>SYGW01000151.1 GCA_005800255.1 Nitrospiraceae bacterium
GACACGCCCCGCCGCTGGGACGCGATCCTGGAAGCGGCGCGCGAAGTGGCCATGCCGATACTGGCCTCGACCATCACCACGGTCGTCGTCTTCCTCCCGATTTTCTTCGTCGCAGGCATTGCCCGCTTACTCCTGATTCCCCTGACCATCACGATCGCGATCTCGCTCTTCACCTCCTTCTTCGTCTCCCGCACGGTGACTCCGGCCCTCTGTTACAAACTCCTGAAGCCGGAGCAGGAAGCCCACAAGTCGATGCCGCGCTGGTTCGTGCGGATGATGGATTGGAGCCGCGAACGGTATGAGTCTCTGGACCGGGGCTATGAGGACTCGCTCCGCTGGGTCCTGGCCCATCGCACACTCTTCATCGGCGGCATCCTGGTCCTCTTCGCCTCCTCGCTCGCGCTGGTGCCCAAGATCGGCACGGAGTTTTTGCCCGTGTCGGACGAAAGCCAGTTCCGCATCGTGCTGCGGGGGGCGGTCGGTCAGCGCGTGGAAAAAACCGAGCAACAGGTCGCGGAGGTCGAACGGGTGCTACGAGCCCAGATCCCGGCCGAAGAATTGGGCACCATCATTTCCAGCACCGGCGTCCTGGCCCAGGGCCGTTCCTCTCTCTTCAATCCGAACACCGGCCCCCATACGTCGGTCATTTCCGTCTATCTGGTCTCGCCGGACAAACGGACCAGAAACCAAGTGCAGATCATGAACGACGTGAGACCCAAAGTACTCAAACTCTTTCCGGGCGTCGCGATGTTTTTCGATCCGGGCGGGCTCGTGAAACGGGTCACCAGCTTCGGGTCGCAAAAATCCGTCGATGTGGAAATCTACGGCTACGATTTCGAAAAGGCCCGCGGGGTCGTCCGCGAGGTCGAAACCATGATGCACCATATCCCCGGCCTGGCCGATATCGAAGTCAGCCGCGAGGAGAACTATCCAGAAGTCAATGTGGTGGTAGATCGCGAGAAGGCAGCCCTGCTGGGCATCAGCGAAACGGACGTGGCCAATGCCGTGCTCTTCTCACTCAACGGCAACGGTCAAACCGATCCCATCATCTATACAGACCCGCAAAACGGGAACGAGTACTACATCAGCGCCTGGCTCGCAGAAGAACACCGGCAGGACCTTACGGACATCGAAAACATCGTGTTGACAGCCAAAACCGGCGAACCGGTCCTCCTCAAGAACGTGGCCACGCTCAAGCTCAATGCCGGCCCGGTAAAGATCGAGCGCAAATACTTCCAGCGGGTCGTCCATCTGACCGCCAACCCTGTGAACCGGGACCTGGGCGCCATCGGGGCCGATCTAGAAGTGGGCTTCGCTAAGATCCAGCTCCCCACCGGCTTCAGTATCAAGTTGGCTGGCCAGATCCAACAGCAGAGAGAGACCTTCGAGGGACTGATGTTTGCCACAGTCCTGGCGCTCATCCTCGTCTATATGGTGATGGCGGCCCAGTTCAAATCGCTGATCGACCCCTTCGTCATCATGTTTGCGGTCCCGATGGGCTTCCCCGGCGTCATCCTGATCCTCTTCCTGACCGACACGACCCTCTCCACCACCTCGATGATGGGCATCATCATGATGCTGGGCATCGTGGTCTCGAACGGCGTCCTGTTGGTGGATTACACGAACGTGCTGAGGCGGAAGGGACGGGAGATGCATGACGCGGCCATCACGGCGGCACGGACGAGACTCCGCCCCATTCTGATGACCTCCCTCGCGACCGTCGCAGGACTGCTGCCCATGGCGATCGGATGGGGCACGGGCGGCGAAACGAACGCCCCCCTGGCCCGCACGGTCGTCGGAGGACTCAGCGTCTCGACGATCCTCACGCTCTTTCTCGTCCCCACGATCTATGTGATGTTGGAAGAACGGTTCCCCCGCCATAAGGACGAGGCCCCGCAAGAAGCAGATTGGATTCCCGCAGAACCGGGGCAAACACCGACCAATCAATAGCCAACATATGCGCGCGACGGATACAGGCTCCCGCAGGATGCTCAGACTGCTCGCTCTGCGATCCGTGAAACGTGAATCGTTAAACGTGAAAGGCTTCGGAGGAAGAATAGTCGATATCCCCACGTTCACTTTTCACGTCTTACCTTTTACGGCTCTTGAGAACGACGTTGGAGGGCTTTTTCAGCATCCTGCCAGAGAAGCAGGCTGGTTAGCCGATGGTAGGAAAGAGCGCTTTCAGTTGCATCGCGAGACCGATGTCCCCGCTGATCTTGAGCCGGCCAGACATAACGACGGCTGACCCGCTCAACTGCCCCTTCAAAATCTTGATGCAATCCTCTCCGGTCATCGAAAGCGAAACTTGCGGATCCTCATGCAGCCCCTCCGTGACTTGACAGGCCCCCTCACGGATCGTGAGGATGTATTGCCCGCCCTGCGCGCCGCTCAAATCGAATTGATAGACCGCATCAAGGTCTTCGGCCGCCTCTGCATCGAGCTTGCCAGGAAGAAGCTGGAAAAAATCTTTGACGGTGTTGGGGTTCATCAGTAGATGGAATGGGAAACGCAAATCGATACGGGGGCCGCGGTATCGCGGCCCCCGATCCAGAGCTAGTACCGGAGCGTCACCGTTGCGGTGCTGCGACGCGCACCGAAAAAGTCTTTAGAGAACGTCTCGACAACGGCAGGGTCGTAGCCCTTGCAACTGAAAATGTCGAGGTAGGCGTTGTTCGTATCGTTCGCAAAGTGGCCGCTGATCAACGACGTTGAAATCAGCTGCACCATGGAATAGCCGGCGACCCGACCTGAGCCGAAATCGACAACCTGACATTCGCCGAAACGCTTCATGCCGATGAGCTCACAGAGCTCCACGACATAGCGGCGAATATGGTCAGCGTTACGAATAAGATCGGGATTGCAATCTTGAAGGTCGACGGAGGTGCACAGTCCCCACGCTTTCCCCTCTCCCACCATCTCTTGGCAGGCAATCGGGGCAGCGGCTGGGGACTCAGGTGGAAAGATCGCGGACTCGGAACCGGCCGAGCTACTCATAAAGGGTGACACCTTTCTGTTAGGAGGGTGAAAAAACTGTGACGACAAACCGTCATGCCAAACTATACCACGATTTTTTTCGTGGCAGGGAAGCTGGCGAAACTTTTTTCATACCGAGGCATTCCCGGTCCCCGGTCGGTTGACAAGGTTCTCGACGGTCGGAGAGAATGCCGCTCATGACCACAAGCACTCCAGCGAACCCGACCTCGACCCAGTCGTCAGCCGACCTCCCGGACCGCCTCTGCACCTGGTGCAAGGTCGCCATGCGGAAACGGCTGGTTGCCAGCGGGCAATTCGTCCATTACACCTGCCCCACCTGCGTCTTCCAACATACGACCAGGCGAGGCCCCAAACCGGCTGCCCCGTCCCATTGACCCCCGGTTGACGGTCAAAGCTTCCCCTCGACAAGCTTCCTGATCTCTTCCATCCTCTGACGGTTGACCCCGAAATCACGATAGCCGGTCCTGGAGGCAGAACGGAAATGAACCGTCTTCGCCTCGTCGTCGAACAGAAACTCCACATCGTCCACAAATCGCAGCAACAGGCTGGTGAACTCATACCGAAGATAGGTCTCGTCTTCCTCCACCAGCTTAGTGCGGGGAAGAAATTGGACAATCGCCTTCAACGCCTCTTTCGCGTCAACCATGGCCTTCCGATAGCGAAAGGGCGCGATGGCATGGCCCTCGTCCTGCGCCTGCGTCGACACACAGTTGGAACTTGCGGGACAGGGGTCTAATTGTCTCATGGGGCGAATATACCTCAAAAAAATGAGAACGTGCGCGACCGGCTCAAAACGATCATCCTTCTTACCCGCCCAACCCTGTCGCGCCGAGACGCGACTGGTCCCAAGCGAGGCCGCAACGAGAACACGCCCGCAGGATGCTCAAACAGTCCGTCCAGCAAGGCCGCAGCCGATGAACGCACCGGAGGCGTAGCCTTGGGCTACGTTGAGGATGCGTTCGAGACGAGAACGATGCTGGCGGACGGTTTCAGCATCCTGCTAGATGAAGGGGGGCAGCGGCGCATACACCACCGGATGCCCAATCAACCGCTCCAACCAAATAGCCATCAGCTCTTCACTCAGCGGGGCCCGGTTCAGACGGACCTCAATATGGAACCCCGCCTCGTTACCGACAATCCCGATAATGGCGGACGCATCCTCTTTACCGGAAAACAGTTCCTGCGTTTGGAACTCGCAGAGGGTGCTATAGAGGCGGCCATCCGGCGCGATCACGGATCGGAGCTCCGGCAGATCGTCGAGCACGCAATGCACCGAACAACGGTAGACGAAGCGGACTGTGGGATCGATCGACTGGAAGTCCACCAGTGCGTCCTCGGAAAGTCCCGTCAAATAGGCTCGGACGCTGGCTGGTTCTGCGGCAGAAGTCGCGGCCAATTTACTGGCCGGCACCAGGAACTCATAGGCGTCTGCCGTATTGTACTCGAACTGACAGGGCCCGAAGGCGTCGGGCCAGGAGCAGAAGAAATGCGCGGAGGGGTCGACCGGATGCAAGATCAGCTGCTGTTTCTCCACCGATGTCTCGATCGGAAGCTCCAGCAGCGTGACCGCTTCGAGAAACGCCGTGCGCCGCTCTTCCAGCCATTGGTCCCGCTCGGTATCGCCGCGCGTCTCACCGGGGGTGATCACTTCGTGCGTCTGAAGCCGCACGCGGATAAACGAATGGGCATGGCGAAACCCCAGCCAGAACATGCTGCGGGGATCGTGCAGCCGCAAGGGATCGCGAATGCGCCAGGGATGGCTGACTGAACAGTAGGTGCCGACGTCCTGATAGCGCTGGTAGACAGTGTGGTAGGCGCCGGCCAGCAGGAAAAAGTCGCCGCGCCAGCCCTCCCGGACATGAATCAGCGTCGCATCTTCCGTAGACCAGGCGTCCAACTGGTCGAAATCCTCCGGCGCCTCGACCGTCCATTCTTCGATGTAACAGATGATATCCTTCGAGGAAACCGCCAGCTTGAATCCTAGCGCAGCCAGCCGTTCGCCCACGGCGAGCACCTGCCCGAAGGTCAGGGGAATCGTCGTTTCCCAACGACGTTCACGCACGGTGGATCATCGCTCCCCCCGGCCCATTAACGGGCCGTCCGCACAGCCTTCTGTTCGATCGTCGTGTCGGCGAAGTAACGGTCGAAGTCGTCTTTCAGGGTTGCCGCCAATAAATGCTGGACATCCTCGTCGCAAAACCAGAACAGGGTGTCGCGCTGTGAGCCCTCGACATTCCTGGTCGTCGTGCTCTGATCGCTGAGATTCTTCGCCGTGATAACCAACTTGCTGCTGGTGTTCACCACCGTCGAAAAGACCCGGCTCTTGGCGTTGACTGAAAAATCGAGCAACTGCCCGCTGATGACGATATCGGCCTCGTTCGCATTGGTCGCCCCTGCGCTGGACGCCACCCGCACCGTCCAGGCCCGATCCTTCCACCCGCGCGTACTCAAGCGATCCGCGAGGGCCTGGGCCAGCACCACCCCCGGCCGCTCCCCCACCAAATCGAAGTAGGTAACCCCGCCCCATAAGTGAGTCCGCAAGCCAAGGCGAGTCTTCTCGGCCCGCCGGTCGTCAAACGGCTCGATAACGATGCGGACCGGTTCCGGCGCCATGGATGGCAAGGCCTGCTTTTGCGGCACATCCACATGCACCGTCTGCCCGGTCCCGGCGCAACCGGCGCCGATCAACAGACTTGCCGCAAACAGAATCCCTCCGCCCAGTCGTCCCATTTTTGCACTTTTCATGTTCTTCTCCTTGCGATTGAACGCCCCACCATCGGACAGTCCAGTCTACCCAAGTTGTGAGCGAGAGACAAACACCCGCTCAACTAGAATACTGAACTGGGCCGTCATCGATCCGTAAAACGTGAGATGTGAAACGTGAACTGTTTCGGAGAAAGAGCCCTCGACAGTCCTACCTTTCACCTTTGACGTCTTACGTTTCACGCCCCTAGAGGGTCACGATAGGGAGAATGGCGCGAAAGGTCTCGCGGCTGAACTCCGGCGCCTGACCGGCTTGAATCCTTGGATCGGTGAACGGCAGGAACCGAACGATCTTCAGAAATGACCGCTCCGCCAGGACCGCGGCAATCTGCGCTTTGCGATCATGGGTGATCGGCAGGGTATAGCCCTCGCCGCACTTCCATTCCCACAGAGTCGGCGCCAGCGACAGTTCCAGGCCCTGTCCGGCAAGCTGATGAAACCGGTCCACGATCCGGGCCTTATGCTGCTTGATCCCCTCCCCCTCCAACATCAGGGCGCAGACGACATGGTGCCCCCACCAAAAAAGCGTCCGGAAGGCAAAGACGTTCGAGTCGCGAAAATGTTTCGGGAAGTCCAGATACTGATAGGGAAAGAGCTCGAGATATTCCCCCTTCACGAAGTGGCAGTTGGCGGGATTGAAATCCGGCGGGGTCGCGAGAGAAACCGACGCGGCCTCCTCTTTCAACGCCACATGGGTGGCCGCGAGATCCTGCCGCACCTTGTCCATGATCTTCGCCTTGGCGCGAAAGAACTGCTGGTCGGCCAGCAAAGCCGCTTCTTCTGCTGTGAAGGGTAATGACATAGCTATGACTAGGCTGGGAACGGCTCGAAATATGCTGCGCTATTTCTGCTGCGTTTCGAACTGGGAGACCGTCAAGTCGTACTGCGCCCGGCATTCCGCACAACGGACCCACAGAGCATCTTGAAACACGTCCATCTCCCGGACCGACAGGGCCGACATATGGGTCCCCATACAGGTCTTGAGCGCCGCGAGCGCATCTTGTTCCGCAGATCTCGTCTCAGACAAAGCGGACTCTGCTGCCGATGCCTGCCTGGTAATCGCGTCGGTGGTCACCCAATGGACCATGCGGCAGGAACTGCACGTCAGCACCACCACACGCTCCAGCTCGACGCGTTTGACCGTCAGACAGAGCGGATGCACCGACCAACATTGCTGGAGAAAAGCTCCTCCGCGAATTGCCTCTGCCATTGCCTATCCTCGCGCTAACGTGGCCTGCTAGCTTGCCGTGAGAGAAACAACCGAAACCACTCCCGCAGGATGCTCAAACAGTTCAGCTATCGCGTGAAACGTGAACGGTTTCGGAGGAAGAACAGCCGACATCTCTATGTTTCACCTTTCACGTCTTACCTTTTACGGTTCTTGAGAACGACGCTGGCGGACTGTTTCAGCATCCTGCTACAGAGCCCAGAGGGCCAGCATGACCAAGAGACCAACGATATAAGGGAGCACGCAGGAATAGAGCAGCGCCGACCTGGCCCGGTCCGGTGACCCGTTGCGCGATAGCTGCTCCTTGTAGACGAATTCGCGTGAGAGAATCAGCACGGTGAGGGTCAGAGCCAATGTCCTGCTTGTTCGCGGCCAGGTGTAAGTGCCGCTGGCAATGAAGTTCGCCGTAAAAAAACCACTGAGGAGGAGAATCATCGGCGCCAGCACGAAGCGGACTGAGTCGGAAAAAAAGGCATGCCAGCCCGGACGGGTTTCCACTGAACTAGACTGTGAGCTGGGAATCACGACCCGACGGCCGCGGGAGTCTCTTCCTTCGACGAAGGAAAAGAAAAGCCCTCTTGGGCGGCGCGGCAGGCCTTGCACACGCGGGGACGAACTTTCAGGAATGTTACTTTGCCGCTGGCCAGGCAGCTATAATGGACGAACTCGTCGCACAGAGTGCAGCGGGACCAACCGCCGGAAAAAAACGTTTTGTTGCGGTAGAGCCCTTTCTTGCAGACCTTACAGTTGCGGGGTTCAACCCCCAACAACATCGGCTCCCAATCTCCGCCCGCTTTCCTGATACTCATGGGGCGGAGTATAGCGAAGGCGAGCAGCGAGAGGCAAGGGGCGCGAAAGCCGTCACCTGCCTTGCCTCTGACCTCTCACGTTTCACCTTTCACGCCGCACGGTTTGACAGCCCCCAGCCTGTTTGTTACTCTCCCCAGCCGACTCTCATTACCAGACACCACAACCTCCATCTTCACGCTCATGAACATCAAAGACTACCTTGAACAGAAACGAAACGACGTGGATCGATTCCTCGATTCCGTCATGCCCAGCGCCACCACACCGCCAGCCACCCTCCACGAGAGCATGAGATACAGCCTCATGGCGGGAGGAAAGCGCGTCCGCCCGATCCTGGCCATGGCCGCAACGGAAGCGGTGGGGCAGCCGGCTCCTGGCCTCATGCCTGCCGCCTGCTCGCTGGAATTGATCCATACCTACTCCCTAATTCACGACGACCTGCCCGCAATGGACAATGACGACTTCCGCCGCGGGAAACCGACGAACCACAAGGTCTACGGCGACGCCATGGCGATCCTGGCAGGCGATGCCCTGCTGACGATGGCCTTCGATCTCTGCAGCCGCCCAGACTTGATGAAAGGCTGCGACCCGGCTCGCCAAGTGCGGCTGATTCAAGAACTGGCCTATGGATCGGGCAACGTGGGGATGGTGGGAGGACAAGTCTTCGATATCCAGGCTGAAAACATAGATATCGATCTCGCGACGCTCCAGAACATCCATAAACATAAAACCGGCATGTTGATCCGCGCCGCGGTGCGGATAGGCGCCATTGCCGCCGGCGCAACCGACCGTCAACTGGACGACCTCACAGGCTATGCCGAGGATGTCGGACTGGCCTTTCAGATTGCGGACGATGTGCTCAACGTGACGGGGACGCGCGAGGAGCTGGGGAAAAATCCCAATACCGACGCGGAACGGGGCAAGAAAACCTACCCGACCTTCTACGGGGCCGAGGGGGCCAGAAAGCTGGCGGACGACTGTGTGGCCCGCGCCATCGCACGCCTCTCCCCATTCGGCCCAGCCGCCGAACCGCTCCGCGAAATCGCGCGCTACATCACGTCGCGGAAAAACTGACGTGAGGCGTAAAACGTAACATGTGAACCGCACCCCCTTCTTTCAAGCTATGACTTTTCACTGCTCACGTTTCACCTTTCCCGTCTCACCCTTCACGTCTTCAAAATGAAAGTTCTCGTCACAGGGGCAACCGGCTTTATCGGAGGCGCGGTCACGCGCGCACTGGTGGACCGAGGCATCAACGTCCGGGTCCTGACCCGCGGCAAAGCCGACCTCCAGAATATTCAGGACTTGGCCGTCGAACGGGTCGAGGGAGATCTACGCGACCAGGCCTCGTTGCGCGAAGCCCTCGCCGGCTGCCAGCAGCTCTATCATGTGGCGGCGCACTATGCCCTCTGGGCCAAAGATCCCTCGATCTTTTACGACGTGAATGTCACCGGCACGAAAAATCTCATGGAAGCGGCCCGCGCCATCGGCACAGAACGGATCGTCTATTGCAGCACC
>SYGW01000026.1 GCA_005800255.1 Nitrospiraceae bacterium
CTCGCTCAGCACGATCGAGGAAATCATCGCCGAGGTGGATTTGGTCCTGATCATGTCGGTCAATCCCGGTTTCGGCGGACAAAAGTTCATCGCCTCCTCTTTGAAGAAAATTGCGTCGGTCCGCGCCATGCTCGATCGGGCCGGGAGCCGCGCGCTGCTCGAAGTGGACGGCGGCGTCAAGGTTGACAATGCCGCGCAAGTTTTGGCGGCGGGAGCCGATGTGCTGGTCGCCGGATCGGCCATTTTCTCCAGTCCAGATTACGCCGCGACGATTGCTGCGATGCGCGCAGCCGGTCAACCTTCTTCCACGACGCCTCAGCGCGTCTCTGTTCACCGATAGGCCTCGCGGGTGGATATTTCTTCCCTCATCGACAGTCTTCATCCTCTCGAAGTCAAAGTCCTCTCGACGTTCGGGGCCGATCCCTCTGTGGTGCTTCCGGCCGAGCAGTTGGCGCAGATCTCCAGCTTAGAACCCTCGCAATTGAGCATGGCGGTCGAATGGCTGCTGGCCAAGTCGTTGCTCACGGTCGATACCGAGACCGTGACGCCGATCGTGTCGCTCACCAAAGTCGGCGATCTCTATTTTGAAAAGTATGCCCCGATCGAACGGGTCCTGTCCGCGGCCCGCGAGGCGGCCACCACCGGCAAGCGTCTCACCATTCAGGATATTCAAGCGCGGGAAGGGCTCGAGCCAACGGAGGTGAGCGGCGCGGTCGGACGGCTCAAGAAAGAAGGCGCGCTCCTGATCGTGCAAGGCGGTTGTCTCGAATCGACCGGCCGGCCGAGCCAGACGGCGGAAGTGATCCGGGGCCTGCTGCAACAGCTCCATGGCACGACGCGCGAACTACAGGCATTCCCCGAGGCGCACCGGCAGGTCATCCAGGACCATGCGGTCAAACGAGGAAACGCGAAGGAACCCTTCCGCATCGACGATCGGGTCGCCCGGTCGCTTAAACTCTCTGCGGCCGGCATCGAAGCGGCGCAGCAGCTCTCGAAGCAAGGAGTGTTGGAAGAGGTCTCCCAGCTGACTCCCGAACTGTTGAAAGACGGGAGCTGGAGGACGAAGCGGTTCCGGAAGTACACGATCAGTCTTCGCGCGCCGCGGATTGCGCCGGGTAAGAAACATCCCTATCGCGAGTTTTTGGATACGGTAAAGACGAAACTCGTGAGCATGGGATTCCAGGAAATGCGGGGCTCGCTGGTGGAGACCGAGTTCTGGAACATGGATGCCCTCTTCATGCCGCAATTCCATCCGGCCAGAGACATCCATGACGTCTACTTCGTCAAGGAACCGAAACGGGCTGCGTCGATTGCGGAGCCGTTTTTGTCCCGGGTTGCGCAGGCGCATCAGGACGGAGGCTCAACCGGCTCAACCGGCTGGAACTATTCCTTCGATATGGAGCGGGCGCGACGCTTGGTCTTGCGGAGCCAGGGCACGGCCGTTTCGGCCCATACTTTGGCGGCGCAGCCGGCTGTGCCGGGCAAGTATTTCTCCATCGCCCGTTGTTTTCGCTACGATCAAGTCGATGCGACGCATGCGACCGACTTCTTCCAGGTGGAAGGAATCGTGCTCGGCGAAGATATCAATTTCCGCACCTTGCTCGGTCTGTTGAACCTCTTTGCCCGCGAAGTGGCGCAGGCCAAGGAAGTTAAATTCCTCCCGGCCTATTTTCCCTTCACTGAACCCTCGGTTGAATTGCACGTGCGTCATTCGAAGCTCGGCTGGATGGAGCTGGGCGGAGCCGGCCTGTTCCGGTCGGAAGTCACCCTTCCGCTGGGCGTGACCGTGCCGGTGATCGCCTGGGGGCTGGGACTCGATCGCATGGCGATGGTGGCGCTGGGCATCCACGATATCCGGGAATTGTTCACCGACAGTCTCGATCTGATTCGCTCCACTAAGGGGGCTTTCTAGCATTCCCATGCCGACAATTACGATTTTCAAACAGGATCTCGAAGGATTGCTCGCAGGGCCCGGAGAGGCTCGCCAGTCGATTACGATTGAGCAACTGGAAGAGTCTTTGATGCTCGTGAAGGGGGAGTTGAAGGGGCAGAACCCCGACAGCGGCGAGCTGCGCATCGAGCTGCAAGACAGCAACCGTCCCGATCTCTGGTGTTGCGAAGGGATTGCGCGGCAGATCCGGGTGAAGCGGCTGGGGTCCCTTGCGACGTACAAGTTTCTGACGGCCAAGCCGAAAGTCCTGAAGCGGCTGAACGTGGCCCCTGGCATGGAGAAGGTCCGGCCCTTCGTGGCGGCTTGCACGGCGACCGGCTACCGCGTGACGCAAGAAGGTCTCGCGCAGTTGATCCAGACGCAGGAAAAGCTCGCCGAGATGTTCGGGCGCAAACGCAAAACCGTGTCGATCGGAATTTACCGGCTCGCGGCGATCAAGTTCCCTGTCGCCTACGACTTGGTGAAGCCGGACGAAGTCAGCTTTACGCCGCTGGGCATGGATACGGTCATGACCCTGGGAGAGATGTTGCTCGTCCATCCCAAGGGGCTGGAGTTCGGCGGAATTCTTGCGGGGCAGGACCGCCTGCCAGTCCTGCGCGACGCGGCGAAGCAGCCCTTGTCTTTCCCGCCGATCATCAATAGCCGCGAAGTCGGAGAAGTGAAGGTGGGAGACGATGCCCTCTTCGTCGAGGTGACCGGCACAGACCTGCCGATGGTCGTCCTGACCCTGAATATTTTCGCCGCCAATCTGGCGGATCGTGGCGCGGCGATTGAGCCGATCGACGTGCGCTATCCCTGCAACACGTCTCTCGGCAAGGCCGTTGTGACGCCGCAGGATCTCAAGAAGTCACAGAAGCTTCCCGTCAGCATGATTGAGCAGGCCCTCGGGCAGACGCTTGGCGCCAAGGAAGTGGCGAAGGTCTTGACCGCTTACGGCTATGAGGTGAAGGCCAGCGGTAAACATGTGACGGTGACGCTGCCGCCCTATCGGCAGGACCTGATGCATGCGATGGACGTCGTCGAGGATGTCGCGATCAGCCGAGGCTATGCGGATTTTCTCCCGGTGATGCCCTCGGATTTTACGGTCGGCGGCCTGTCGCGCATCGAAGAAGTCTCAGACCGGGTTCGGGCGCTCATGGTCGGCATGGGTTTCCAGGAGATCATTTCCAACATCCTCGGTTCGCCGCAAGACCTGCGCGATGCGATGAGGCTGGAAGGGACTGAGTGGGGGCAGCTGGTCGAGGTGGACAATGTGATGTCCCAGAATTTCTCCGCCTTGCGCCAATGGATGTTGCCGTCGTTGCTGCGCGTGGAGGCTGCATCGAACCGGGCCTTTTATCCCCACAGGCTGTTCGAGGCGGGTGAAGTGGCCAAGCTGGATCTGACGCAGCCGCTCGGGTCCCGCACCGTGATGGTGCTGGGCGGCATGATCGCCCATGCCGATGCGCATTTCTCCGAAGTCCATTCCTGCCTGGACACGCTCTTTTATTATGTGAACCAGACCTACAGTTTGGAGCCGATCCAGCATCCGTCGTTTCTCGCCGGACGAGTGGGGGCTATCGTGTCTGAGGGGAAGCAGATCGGTGTGATCGGGGAGCTGCACCCGGAAGTGCTCGAGCGCTGGCAGATTGGCGTGCCAGCCGTGGCGTTTGAAATCGAGCTGACGTACCTGGCCGAACGGCCTTGAGGCCTGCGCCGGTCGGCGCATTCCTCAAGACCCGCATTCTATCCACATCAATGATTCGAAGAGTGCTCTTGCGGGGCGGCTGTGCCTAGGCTGTCGCCGGGGCAAGATGCTGCTTGGCGAGACCGACCAGCTGCTCAAACCCTGTGGCATCCTTGATCGCCATATCCGAGAGGACCTTCCGGTCCAGGAGGATATTCGCCTTCTTCAGGGCATTGATGAATCGGCCATAGGTCAATCCATGCGCCCGAACCGCCGCGTTGATGCGGGCAATCCACAAGACGCGGAAATCCCGTTTCCGGTTTTTTCGTCCCGTATAGGCGTAGGTCTGACCTTTATCGACCGATTCTGTCGCAGTCCGGAACAGCCGGCTCTTTCCGCCGTATTGGCCTGAGGCCAGCTTGAGCCGCTTCTTCCGACGATGTCTTGTTTTTGGGCCACCTTTTGCGCGAGGCATGAGTCAATACTCCTTTTGGTTAACGCGATCTGTCCGGTTTTGTTTAGACGTAGGGCAACAAGCGATCCAGCGCCTGAGTCTTGGTCTTATCGACGAGAACCGTGCCGCTCAACCGGCGCTTCCGATCCTGCGTCTTGCTGGTGAGGATATGGCGCTTGCCTGCCTTTCTCCTGACCAATTTCCCGGAGCCGGTGCGGCTAAACCGCTTTTTGGCTCCACTATGGCTTTTCATTTTCCTCTTCTTCATGTCGGTGCTTCCTTTGGTTAATAGCGTTCGGGTCGCCGTTTTACTTCGGTGCCACGATCATGATCAAGCTGCGCCCTTCCATGCGGGGGGCGTACTCGATCGTGCCCTCCGTTCCCACTTCTGCAATGACCGTATTCATGAGCGTTCGGCCCATCTCCTGATTCGCCATTTCACGGCCGCGGTAGGTCAAGACGACCTTCGTCTTGTTGCCATCGGCCAGAAAGCCCTTGATCTGACGCACCTTGATTTCCAAGTCGTGCTTGTCAGTCCGAGGGCGCAGCTTGATTTCTTTGACCTGCGTCGACTTTTGGTGCCGGCGATTCTGGTGGTCCTTCTTGCTCAACTCAAACTTGTACTTCCCGTAGTCCATGATGCGGCACACGGGAGGCACAGACGTCGGCGCGATTTCGACCAGGTCGTAGCCCTGATCTTGCGCCTGTTTGAATGCATCAGCCGTCAATAGAATGCCGAGCTGTTCGCTCTCCGGACCGATCACCCGGACCTCGCGCACTCTGATTTCCCGATTAACTCGTAGTTTGGGGACGATAAGACACCTCTTATTGTGTCAGTGAATGTTGCTGCCCTGCCGGCGTGAGGTCTGCACGGAGCAGATCGAGCGCTCCTGCGACGGTCATGCTGCCGAGATTGGCTCCGCTCCGGCCCCGGATGGCCAGAGTCCCACTTTGCACTTCCCGGTCGCCAACCACAAACATAAATGGAACCTTGGCTTTTTCCGCTTCTCGAATCTTGAGCCCGATTTTTTCATTTCGCAGGTCGGCTTCGGCGCGGAAGCCCGCTGCCTTGAGCTGGGCTACGACCTCGGCGACGTAGGGATGCTGGTTGTCCGTGATCGACATGACCGTCGCCTGAACCGGGGCGAGCCAGGTCGGGAAGGCGCCGCCGAAGTGCTCGATCAGAATGCCGAAGAACCGTTCGATCGAGCCCATCAGGGCCCGATGGATCATGATCGGCTGATGCACCCTGCCGTCTTCCCCGATATAGCCCAGGTCGAACCGCTCGGGATTGTTGAAATCGACCTGAATGGTGGAACATTGCCAGGAGCGCCCCAGGGCATCCTTGATCTTGATGTCGATTTTCGGCCCGTAGAACACGCCTTCGCCCGGATCGATCTGGTAGGCGATGTTTCGGCTCTTCAAGGCCGCTTCGAGCGCGCTTGTGGCTTGCGTCCAGCGCTCCTCGGAGCCGACGGCCTTTTCCGGTTTCGTCGAGAGGAACACTTCGAACTCGGTGAACCCGAAGGTGCCGAGGATGAAGAAGGTGAAGTCCAGAACCTGGCTGACTTCGCTTTCAATCTGATCCGGACGGCAGAAGAGATGCGCATCGTCTTGCGTGAATCCGCGAACCCGCAGCAGGCCATGGAGGACGCCCGTCCGTTCGTACCGATAGACGGTCCCCAATTCGCCGTAGCGGATGGGGAGGTCCCGGTAACTGCGCAGATGCGACTTGTAGATCATGATATGGAACGGACAATTCATCGGCTTGAGCTGGTACTCGCTGTTCTCGACCTTCATTGGCGCGAACATGTTCTCGCGGTAGAAGTCGACATGGCCGCTGGTTTTCCAGAGGTCGAGCTTGGCCACATGGGGGGAGTAGACCAGTTCATAGCCGTTTTGAATGTGCTGGTCGCGCCAAAAGTTTTCGATCAAGAGCCGGATAGTCGAGCCCTTCGGATGCCAGAGCACCAGGCCAGGACCGATTTCATCCGAGAGCGAGATCAAGTCGAGTTCCTTGCCGACCTTGCGGTGGTCCCGGCGTTTAATTTCCTCTAAGCGCGCGAGGTGCGCGTCGAGTTCCGCCTGGGTGGGGAAGGAGGTCCCGTAGATCCGCTGCAGCATGGGGTTGCGTTCGTCGCCGCGCCAGTAGGCGCCGGCTGTGTTCAGGAGCTTGAAGGCTCCGACATGGCCGGTGGTCGGGAGGTGCGGACCGCGACAGAGGTCCGTGAACTCCCCTTGGCCGTAGACCGTGATGGTCTGTCCCTCTGCCAGGCCTTGAATCAGCTCGACTTTGTAGGCTTCGCCGCGTTCCTGGAAAAACTTCACTGCGGCTTGCTTCGATAATTCTGCTCGTTTGACCGGCAGGGCGCGCTTGATGATGTCTTTCGCGCGCGCTTCAATTTTCTCAAGGTCTTCCGGCGTAAAGGGCCGCTCATAGTCAAAGTCATAGAAGAACCCGTCCTCGATGGCCGGGCCGATGGTCAGCTTTGCCGTGGGGAATACTTCTTTGACGGCCTGCGCCATGATATGCGTGCTGCTATGGCGGTAGACCTCGCGGCCTTCGGCGCTGTCGAACAGCAGGGGCGCGATCTCGGCATCTTCCGTCAGAACGCTTGACAGGTCCCTCATCTGGCCGTTGACCTGCGCCGCCAGGATGTCAGAACCAAGCGTCAGGCCGAGAGCTGACAGGGCAGACCCAACAGTCTGTCCTGCCGGAATATCCCGACTGCCGCCATCTTTGAGCGTAATTTTCATGATATGCACTGCATCGATCGAGCACTAGAAACAACAAAGGCACCCCGCCTACGAGAGGCAAGCGGATGCCATCAGCTGGGTGGTAGGCGCGGACGGTCTTGAACCGTCGACCTCTACCGTGTCAAGGTAGCGCTCTCCCCCTGAGCTACGCGCCTGTCAATCCGAACGCGCATGCTAATATAGCCCTGCCCAATGTGTCAAGAAACGCAAAAGAGAGGGGGACGCACCCCGAAGGTGGAGTACGCCGCCTCCTCTCTTGTTTGCCGAGGCTCGAACCTGACGATCGCCGGGATTATCTGACGGCTGACTTCAGGATTTTCCCTGCCGAGAACTTCGGAACTTTGGCGGCGGGAATGCGCAATGCCTCACCGGTTCTAGGATTGCGCCCGAGCCGGGCTTTCCGCTTGGCCACCGTAAAGGTCCCGAAATTCACCAAGGAGACGCGCTGTCCCTTCTTCAGGGATGTGGTGATCGCTCCGGTGAAGGCCTGCAGCGCAGTGCCTGCCGCGACCTTGGTGATACCGGCAGATGCCGCCATCTTTGCGATCAGCTCTTTTTTCGTCATCGTGCCCCTCCTGTTGTTGGGTTGAACTACGTGACTCCTTGCCACTGATGTTGGTGCGGCACATTCATGGAGCAGGCTGCGCGGTCGCATTGGAGGCGGTCAGGCCTCCAGCGTCTGTGCTACCCGCTTCCGTTTCACGGGAATGTGCAAGTTTTTGATCTTTTTCCTGAGGGTATTTCGATTCAAACCCAGCAGTTCTGCCGCTTGGATCTGGTTCCCGTTGGTTTCCTGAAGCACCCTGGTAATCAAGGGGCGCTCAATGGCGCTGATCAGCATGGGGTGGAGGTTGCGGCCCGAGCCGTTCCTCATCCCCTTCACGAAATCTCCCATCTTCCACTCAAGATAGTTCTCAAGCGAAAGGGCATTTTTCTCGCTCGCGCCAGCCGTTTTTGCGCGCGCGATCACGTGCATGAATTTGGAGGCGCGCTTCAGCACGGTTTGCGAACCGGTGATCACCAGCGAGTGCGTGAGATCGATGTTGGATGAGAGAGGCGTCGCTCCATCAGATGAACCCGGTTTCGATTCGATGATGACTGTATCAAATGTGCGCCGCGCCGTATCTTTGGGTAACGCTGCTGCGTCCTTCGCGATCGTGACGGATGCATCTTTGAATATGTGTTTGACCTGGTTCTGAATGTCCGGGTTGCCGCTGAGCAACAACAGACTGAGGACGGATAATGTGGGCGGCATGAACATTCCAGCCGAAGAACAATGAAGTGGTGCGGATTATTGCCCAGAGTCTATTTGATGTCAACGAGGAAAATGGAGCGGGTGCGATTTATTGCCGGCTGGACACTACCCTGTAATGAGTGCAAAGGACTTGTCCTAGGTTATTTGTTTGACCGGTTGGAGTTTTTTCCCTTTGCAGGGTTAGCTGGTACAGGGGAAAGAAGAAATATTAATGTTCCAACCGCCGTCTTTTTTGTTTGTCCTGGCGAAGGGGTTGTTGGTCTGAGCTTGGGGATTCCTGGAAGGGGTGGCTTGACAGGAGCATCTTTCGAGGAGTACAAAGGCAGGAATGTTTTAATTCCTACCGGAATACTCGCATATGAAGGTCTCTCTTAGGGCGACGTACGGAATCATGGCGGCGGTCGATTTGGCGATGCATTTAGGGACGGCCCCAGTGCAGGCGAAGTCGATTGCTCGCCGACAAGCGATTCCTGCCCGTTTCCTGGAGCAAGTGCTTCATGGCATGAAGAAGGCCGGTCTTGTGTCGAGCCTTCGAGGCGCCCAAGGGGGCTATGTGCTCTCGAGGAAACCATCCGAGGTTTCGGTCGTCGAGATCCTTGAGGCGCTCGACGGTCCGCTTGCTCCTCCGAGTGGCGGAGCTGGGCGGACGCAGGCGCGGCGCTTCAGTAAGACGGAGCTGCTGCTTGGGAAAATGTGGGAGCAGGTCCATCAAGCGGAGAGGCATGTGCTGGAAGCCATCAGCGTAGAAGAATTAGCCGGACAGCAACGAATGCTCGAGCAGGAGCGGTCGTTGATGTACCACATTTAGCCGGATGCTCAAAAAGACCGCCAGCGGCGTTCTCGCTTCACAAAGAGGCTCAACGTACCGCAAGGGTACGCCTCGCCTCTTCGCTCGCTGCGGCCTTGCTGGACGGCCCTTTTGAGCATCCTGAGGTTATTGATGTCTTCATGCGATAGGGGGCCATTTTAGCTATATTTTTCTTTTTCACCGGGTTTTTCAGCCGTCTGCCTAGAGGTCATTATGAGTCGCGCACTATTGAGTATTGTTCCGATCAAGACCGAGCCCATTTCTCCCGCTATCGTCGAGGAGATCGAGACTTTCGAGGCCGAGGCGCTGCGTCTGGCGTCTGGCGACGTATCGAGTGATCTGTTCAGACCCTTCCGTCTTCAGTACGGTATTTATGGACAACGGCAAGCCGGCGTTCAGATGGTTCGGATCAAGATTCCCTTCGGCGGGATGACGGCCAATCAGCTTCGCCAGGTGGCGGAATTGACCGAGCGTTATGCCACCGGCGTCGGGCATGTGACCACGCGCCAGGATATCCAGCTGCATTTTGTCGAGTTGCAGGATGTGTCGACCATCATGCGAGGCCTGGCGGAAGTTGGTTTAACGACGAGAGAGGCTTGCGCCAACACCGTTCGCAATGTGACGGCCTGTCACCTGGCTGGAATCTGTCAGGGTGAAGTATTCGACGTGACGCCCTATGCGAAAACCGTCGCGCTCCACCTCTTGCGGAACCCGCTCAATCAGAGTCTTCCCCGCAAATTTAAAATTGCCTTTTCCGGCTGCAAGCAGGATTGCGCCCTCACGCCGATTCACGATGTTGGGTTGCTCGCCGCGAAGCGCGCGGACGGAGCGATCGGCTTTCGCATGGTCGCAGGAGGCGGGCTCGGGTCGGCTCCCCGGCTGGCGCAGGTCCTGCGGGAATTCACGCCGATGGACGAGCTCATTCCGAGCATAGAAGCCGTGATCCGGGTGTTCGATACCCTGGGCAATCGAAAGAATCGCACCAAGGCCCGCATGAAGTTTGTGATCGAAAAGCTGGGCTTCGAGGAATTCAAACGCCGCTGGGAAGAGGCCTATGTGTCGATGGGGTATGATCGCCCGACCCCTGAGCCGATCAAGTTGCTCTCCTATCCGGACGAGCCTGTCACCCTCATCATGCCGACGTCCGCTAATGGATCGAAGCGGGCGGTGGGCCAGACCAACGGCGCGCCGGCGGAGACCCCGTTCGAGATGTGGCGTCGCACCAACGTGGTGGGGCAGAAGCAAGAGGGCTATGTCGCAGCCGTGACCAAATTGTTCATGGGCGATCTGACGGCGGAGCAGATGCTGCACATCGCCGATCTGGCGGAGCGCTACTCCAACGGCAACATCAGGACGACGATCAATCAGAATATGGTTATCCGATGGGTGCCGGAGTCGCGGATCGCCGATCTCTATGCGGACTTGGCTTCGCAGGGCCTGGCCGACCCCGGCGCTGAATTGGTTGAAGATATTATCGCCTGCCCCGGCACCGATACGTGCGGCCTGGGGATCACGTCCTCCAAGGGACTCGCGCGGGCTTTGGCGGAAGTATTTCCGGCAGGGCGGGTGCCGGAGGATTTGAGCGATGTCACGGTCAAGATCAGCGGCTGTCACAATTCCTGCGCCCAGCATCATATCGCGACGATCGGCTTGCACGGAGTGGGAAAGCGCATCGGCGAACATGTCGCGCCCTTCTATGAGTTGCACGTGGGCGGGAGGGTCGACGGAGCGGCGAAGATCGGACAGCTCGTCGTCAAGCTGCCGGCCAAGAGCGTCTCTGCCGCGATCACGCATTTGATCGCCGTCTATCGGCGCGACCGTCTTGCCGGCGAAGGACTGCCGGCTTTTGTGGATCGTGCCGGCAAGATCAAACTCAAGGACGAGCTGATTCCCTATACCATCGTGCCTTCCTTTGAAGAGGACCCGACGTTCTATTACGACTGGGAAGGCGAAGAGGAGTTTGTGCTGGAGGATCTCGGGCCGGGCGAATGCGCCGGCGGCGCGCTGGAGATGATCGAGAACGGCATTCTCGAAGCGGACCAGGAGCTCTATCAGGCGAAGCTCCTCGTGGATAACCGTCAGTATTCCGTGTCGGTGAACAAGTCCTATCGCGCGGTCCTGTCCGCCGCCAAGGCTTTGCTGGTGACCGAAGGCCTGGAGCCTTCGACCGATGCGGAAACCTTTACGGAGTTCGACAGCCGGATCGCGCAAAAGGGGATTGTTCCGCCGATCTATCGGGATTTGCGGAAACGGGTCGGCGATTTAGGGCCCAAGGAGACGACGGGCGAATCGGCCCGCGAGAAGATGGTTTTTGCCAAGGGCTTCGTCGATGCCTGCCGCGCCGCGACGGAGCAGATGGGCAAAGATCTGAAGTTGGCGGCGGTGGGCACAACGGCGGCAGCCGCGGCCAGCGTACCGCCGGTCAAGGCGCCGGTGGTTTCTGTTGCAGCGCCGGTCTACGATTTGCGCGGCGTGGCCTGTCCGATGAATTACGTGAAGACCAAGCTGAAACTGGAAATGATGGATGCGGGCGAACAGCTGGAAGTCTGGCTGGACGCGGGCGAACCGATCAAGAACGTGCCGCTCAGTTTGAAGAACGACGGGCACAAGCTGTTGTTGCAGGAACCGCTGGAAGCAGAAGCGGCTCATTACCGGATTCTGATCGAAAAAGTCGAGTGAGCAGGAGAGGCGCCAGGGTTGGTCTGTGCTCCCAGAGCGCGCACGATGGGAATGTGCTCGCTCGATGGGCGCAGTGGACCAACCCCAGCGCCTCTCCTGATGAAAGTGTGGAGGGGGAGAGGGGCGATCGTGGAGAATAGAGAACATTCAACTTCTGCCGAGGAACTCGCAGCCTGGGGCTTGTCGTTCGAGGCGAAGCAGCCGCAGGAGGTGCTGGCTGCCGCGATCGAGCGCTATGTGCCGAAGATCGTGCTGGCTTGCAGTTTTGGAGCAGAGGATGTGGTGCTGTTGGACATGGTCCACCGCATCAATCCTTCCGTGCCGCTGTTTTATCTCGACACGGAGTTTCTCTTTCCCGAGACCTATGCCACGCGGGACCGCGTGATCGCGCATTACGGGTTGCAACCGCAGCAGGTCATTCAGGTGAAGTCGCTGCTGACGCCGGAGCAGCAGGCGGCGCAGTATGGCGAGGCGCTGTGGACGCGCCATCCCGATCAATGTTGCGAGCTGCGCAAGGTGGAGCCGCTCACTCGGGTGCTCAAGGGATTCGAGGCCTGGATCACCGGGATCAGGCGGGACCAGTCTCCCACGAGAGCCAATGCGAAGCTGATCGAATGGGACCAGAAGTTTCAGTTGGTCAAAGTGAATCCGCTCGCGGCTTGGGCGTGGGAGGATGTCTGGACCTACATTCGTGTCCACGAAGTGCCCTACAACGAATTGCATGACCGCAATTATCCCAGCATCGGCTGCACCTATTGCACGAGCCCAGTGAATCCCGGCGATGACCCCCGCGCGGGACGATGGAAGAATTTCACCAAGACGGAGTGCGGGTTACATAAGGCCTCGTAATGTCGATGCAGGAATTTATTGCGAAAATTGCCAAGGGGCCAAGGGCCGCCAAGGATCTTACGTGGGACGAAGCGAAGCGGGCGATGAAGGCCCTCATCGAAGGGGAGGCCACGCCGGCTCAGGCCGGGGCCTTTCTCATGGCCATGCGGATCAAGATGGAGTCTGTCACGGAACTGGCGGCGATGACTGCGACGGCGCGTTCCTATGTGGCGGTGGTGCCGATCCCGCGCGAGCTCGGCGTCGTGGATCTGCCGAGCTATGCGGGGAAGCAGGAAACCTTCCATGCCCTGGCGGCTGCCGCTATCGTGGCGGCCTCGGCCGGCGCTTCGGTCTTGATGCATGGGTACGACGGGATTCCCGGTCGTGCGGGGAATGCCGGGGCGCTCAAGGCCCTGGGCCTGCCGATCGACATGAACCCAAACGCCGTAGCGGAGATGGTGACGAAGCATGGATTCGCCTATCTCGATATCGCTCTCTACCATCCCCCGGTCTATCGGTTTTTGGAGATGCGCCAAGAGCTGGGCGCGCGGAACGTCTTTCATCCGATCGCCAGATTGTTGAACCCGGCTCGCGCTTCGTCGCAGGTCGTGGGCTTGTCCCATCCTCCCCACTTTGAAAAGACGGCCGAAGTGTTGCGGATGCTGGCTTGCCCGAGGGCGCTGGTGGTCAGCGGCGTGGAGGGCGATCCGGAGCTGTCGATTTCCGCTCTCACCAGGGTGCTGGAATTGCGGGACGAGCGGATTACGCCTTTGTCGTTCGCGTCGAAAGATGCCGGTTTGCCGTTGGGCACGCCACGCGACATGGCCGGGTTCCCCTCGGATCAACGGGACAAGGAAGCGGATCTGCTCCGGCGGATTCTCCACAATCAAATGCCGGGCGGGTCCTGCAACTGGGTGCTGATGAACGCGGCGTTGATTTTGTATGCGGCAGGCAAGGGAGCGACGTGGGCGGCCTGCGTTCCGCTGGCCCGTCGAGCGATCGAAGAGGGAGCGGCGGCCCGAAAGTTAGAGGAACTGACCCAGGAGCCGGTGGGCACCAACGTCACCGGCCGAACCCATTGACCAGAGGAGAGGATCGAGTCCGTGCAACACCTTCGTCAATTAGAAGACCAGAGCGTCTACATCCTCCGGGAAGCCTATAAGCATTTCGACAACCTGGCGATGCTGTGGTCGATGGGGAAAGATTCGACCGTGCTGTTGTGGCTGGCCAGAAAAGCTTTTTTCGGCCATGTGCCGTTCCCGCTGTTGCATGTCGATACGAGTTTCAAAATTCCCGCCATGATCGAATATCGGGATCGCGTGGCCCGCGAGTGGGGCCTCAAATTGGTCGTGGGGCAAAATAAGGAAGCGCTCGCGGCAGGGATGAATCCCGCGATGGGCCGCGTCAATTGCTGCACGGCCTTGAAGACCAACGGGCTCAAGCAACTGATCGAGAAAAAGGGCTATACCGGCATCATCCTCGGCGTGAGAGCCGACGAGGAAGGAACGAGAGCCAAGGAACGGTATTTTTCGCCGCGCGACAAACATGGCGATTGGGACTTCCGCGATCAGCCGCCGGAACTCTGGGATCAATTCAAGACGACCTTTCCTCCGGGAACCCATATCCGGATCCATCCCCTGTTGGATTGGACGGAAATCAATATTTGGGAATATATCAAGGCCGAGAACATTCCCTTCATCGACCTCTATCTCGACAAGGGAGATGGGACCCGTTATCGCAGTCTCGGCTGCGCGCCCTGCACAATGCCGATCAAATCGACGGCGAAGTCCGTGGACGGCATTATCAATGAGTTGCGGCATACCACGACGGCGGAGCGGTCCGGCCGCGCGCAGGATGAGGGGCGCGGGATGGAACTGCTTCGCAAAGACGGCTACATGTAGCAAGGATGATGAAAAAGACCCCCAGCTTCGTTCTCGGCTCATCGAAATCCTCAACGTACCCCTGAGGGTACGCCTCCGGTTTCGATTCGTCTCGGGCCTCGCTGGATGGTCTTTTTGATCATCCTCAAGAAAGTAAATGACTATGGACAATCAGACTCAGAAACCATCGGACAACTTGAATATCGTTATTGTCGGGCATGTGGACCATGGCAAGTCCACTCTGCTGGGTCGGCTCTATGCCGATACTGGTTCCTTGCCGGATGGGAAGCTTGAAAAGGTTCAAGCCATCTGCCGGCAGCAGGGGAAGGAATTCGAGTACGCCTTCCTGTTCGACGCTTTTTTGGAAGAGCAGGAGCAGGGTATCACCATCGACACGGCTCGGACTTTCTTCGACTGGAAAGGCCGGCAATACATCATCATCGATGCGCCGGGCCACAAGGAATTTCTGAAGAACATGATTTCCGGGGCGGCGCGGGCCGAAGGGGCCTTGCTTCTGATCGATGCCTTGGAGGGCGTGAAAGAACAGTCCAAGAAGCATGGCTATCTCCTGTCGTTGTTGGGCGTGCGCCAGTTTGCCGTCGTCGTGAACAAGATGGATCTGGTCGGCTACCGACAGGATGTGTTCGACGGGATCGAAAAGGAATATCGGGAGTTCCTCGGACAGTTCAAGGCGGTGCCCCAGCAGATCATTCCGGTCAGCGCCAAGCTCGGAGACAATATCGCCAACCGGAGCGAACAGATGCCCTGGTACAAGGGGCCGACCGTGCTGGACGCGCTCAGCACCTTCAAGAAAGAGCCGGGCCGGTCCGAACAGCCGCTTCGCTTGCCGGTTCAGGATGTGTATAAGTTCGATGCCCGCCGTATCATCGCCGGCCGCGTGACGGCTGGCCGGGTGAAGGTCGGGGATTCCCTGGTCTTTTCCCCCTCCAATAAACGGGCGACGGTCAAGTCCATTGAAGCCTTCAATGTTGAGCCTCCGCCGGTAGAAGGTCCCGCAGGCCAGTCGGTCGGTATCACGCTCGATGAACAGATCTTTGTCGAGCGGGGAGAGATCGCGTCGCATCAAGAAGCGCTTCCGCTGGTGTCGACGGCTTTTCGCGCCAACGTGTTCTGGTTGGGACGGAAGCCGCTGGAACGGGGGCGGCGCTATCAGTTGAGGGTGGCGACGAAGGAAGTGGACTGTGAAGTCGCCGCGATTCACCGGATCATCGACACGATGGATCTGGCTCAACAGCAAGGCAGCAATGTGGTGAACCGGAATCAGGTTGCGGAGTTGACGATTCGGGCCAAGGCGCCGGTTGCCTTCGACCTTTCTGCGTCGTTCGAGGCGACGGGCCGGTTCGTGCTGGTGGATGAGTATGATATTGCCGGCGGCGGCATCGTGACGGAGCTGGTCCATGACGATCAGGAGTTCCTCCGTGAAGAGGCGAGGCAGCGAGATTTTGCCTGGGTGAAGGGCGAGGTCGGTGTCGAGGACCGCGCACAACAGTATGGCCACCGGGCTGCCATCGTGCTGGTGACCGGGGGGCGTCATACGGGGAAGTCCTTCCTGGCCAAGAAAATCGAAGCCAGGCTTGTGGCGGACGGACGACATGCCTACCTACTCGATGGAGGAAACCTTCGCCGCGGGCTCGATGCGGACCTTTCCGAGGGGGAGCGAGGCCAGGCGGCAGAGATGGCTCGCCGTTATGGCGAGGTAGCAAGGCTGTTGGCCGATACGGGGTTGATCGTGGTGTCGACGACGAATCCCTTCGGCATGGCCTATGTTGAGGCGGCTCAGGCGATCCGGACGCTTGTTCATCCGGTCCCGGTCATTGCCGTGCATATGAGCAAGGCTCCAGAAGAGGCTCCGCCCAATACGGATATCGTGTTGTCTGGCCCGACAGACTTCGATGAGGCGACCCGCCGGATTCTGGATGAACTGAAGCGTCGTGGAGTCCTGGCTCAGGCGATCGGGGCCAAGCCGACCTTTCAGTATTCGATATAGTCGGATGCTGAAAAAGAGGGGACGGGGTAGCTGGGACGATCCCTTTGCTCGGGCAACGCGCGGTCGCGGACTCCCCTCGTTGGACGCGCGCAGTTGGGATTATCCCACCCACCTCTCATAAAGGGATAGGTCGCTGCGGCCTCGCTGGACGAGCTTTTTGAGCATCTTGCGTATCAGCTGGAATGTTTCTGAGTGGGCCATGGGCATGACTTCCCGGAGTTCTCCAGCTTAATTTTGACCGGTTTTCGCTTGTTTGACTCTCCAGAAACCCCTGTGGTACCGTTCCATCGCTCTGTATTTGCACAGTTAACGAGGGGTATCAGTCATGGCGGTCGAGAAAGATCTCAAGGCCATTCTTGGCAAACTGAAATACTCGGACGACGCGAAAGTCGTTCAGCAGATCACTGAGCAAATGCGGCAGGTGCAGGCCCGCATGGCCGGGATCAAGCACAAGCTGGTCGTCATGAGCGGCAAGGGCGGCGTCGGCAAAAGCATGACTACCGTGAACCTGGCGCTGGCGTTTGCGCGACAGGGCGCGAAAGTCGGATTGTTAGATGTGGACTTGAACGGACCCTGCGTGCCCCGCATGCTGGGCATGCATGGCCAGTCATTGGCCATGAGGCCTGAGGGAGCGGTTCCCCCAGTCGGGCCGCTCGGTGTGAAGGTCGCGTCAATGGATTTCTTCCTGGACGACGCGTCGCCGGTTCGCTGGAAGGGGCCGATGGATGTCAGCCCGGTCTGGCTGGGACTGATGGAAATGAACGTGATCCGCGAATTCCTGGCGGATGTGGTTTGGGGCGAGCTCGATTATCTGCTGGTGGATCTGCCTCCCGGGGCCGCAGCGGACAAGCCGCCGGTCATCGCCGGGTTTATTCCCGATCTGGCGGGAGCGATCGTCGTGACGACGCCGTCGGAAGTGGCGTCGGATGTGGTGCAGAAATCGGTCACCTACGCCAGAGACATGGGTATCAAGGTCCTGGGCATGGTCGAGAACATGAGTGAGTATCGCTGTCCTTCTTGCGGCGAAGTGAATGAATTGTTCGAGGGCAACACCGAGGCGATGTGCGAGACGTTGGACCTGCCGCTGCTCGGGCGAGTGCCGTTCGACCGGAAAATCGCTCGCACCTTCGACAAGGGAGAGCCGTTGCTCGACGAAACCTATCCGACGATTCAACGGTATCAGGAAATCGCTGGACGCATCAGGACGCTGCTGGACTACAAAAAGGTGCTCGCCGATCAACTGTGACGGTATGCGCCAAGAGGAGACGCCATGAAATTCGTGTGCCTCAACTGTGAAACCTACATGAACTTTGAGAAGGTGGAGAAGCCCGGCGAGGGCACGCTCGGCGTGTTCTTCGGCTGCCCGTCTTGCAGCGCCAAGTTTTCCATGGTGACTAATCCCGGCGAGACCCAGATGGTCAGTTCCCTCGGGGTGCAGTTGGGCGGGCGCACTGCGGCGGCTGAGCCGTTCGAGATGACCAGGGGCACGTTGAAAGACGAAGCCACGGCAGGCTCCGGCCAGATGGCGGCGTATTTGAATGAGAAGATCCAGGGTGGCCAGCCGGCAGCTGCCGCGGCCACAGCCGCGCCGGCGGGCAAGCCGGGCGAGAAGCCCAGCGGCGGTTGCCCATTCTCCGCGATGGTCGCAGAAATGGGGCTTGGTTCTGGCGGAAAGCCAGCCACCGGAGGCGCGGTGACCTCGGAGTTCACCTGGTCAGCCGATGCGAAGGAGAAGCTCGATCGCCTGCCCTCGTTCGTGAAGCCGATGGTGCAGAGCAGTGTCGAGGCGTTCGCGCGCAAGCAGGGATATCAGACGATCACATTGCAAGTGATGGACGACTCCAAGAGCGAGTCGAGCAACGGGATGACCTGGACGCCTGATGCAGAGAAGCGGCTTGAGAATATTCCCGACTTCATCCGCCCGATGGCCCGAAAAGAAGTCGAGCGGGTGGCCAAGGAGCGGGGGTTGGCCACGATTACGGCGCAAGTGATGGATGACGTCAAAGATAAGTTTATGAAGTTCATGTAGGCAGATACGCGAGCATATGAATGTAACGGTACGAGGGCTCATCCGGTCAGCCGGGTGGGCCTTTCCTTTAGGTAAGCATGGCGGTTGTGATGGTGGCATCCTGCGGAGGCCATGCAGAGGTCGCGCGTTGGGACTCGTCATGCTGGTCTGTCTCGTCTTGTCGGCTCTACCTCTCTGGGCGTAGCATGATGAGTCGGGTCATGCTGTCGTGACGGAAACAGTTGCCTCCGGCCACGTCCATTCCGGTGTGGCTAGCCACGAAGGGTGGGAAGGGTCGGTCGCAGGCACCGCCTATTCCGAGTTCAATCATCACCTCACCGGCATGTTGGTTCTCATCATCGGCCTCAGCGAGCTGCGCCAGGCGCTGGCGATCCCGTTCTGGGCTTGGACCAGGTTTCTTCTGCAGGCGCCTTGCTTACGGCGGGAGTGTTTCTTCTTATCTGGAGCGACCATGATGCCTGGCCGATCGGTTCGCTCAGTTTTGCGCAGACGTTTTTCGGCAGTGATTCGGAGATCTTTCAGCATAAGAGTTATGCGCTGTTGTCATTGACCGTTGGCGCGATCGAGCTGCTCCGCCGAGTGAAACAGATCGGGCATGCGGCCTGGGCCGCTCCATTGCCCCTGTTTGCCATCATCGGAGGCTTAATGCTGTTCGGCCATTCACACGGCCTCCATCCCTCAGCCCACAAGATCGCCATGGGCCATGCATTGATGGGTACCATGGCGGTGACAGCCGGTTCGTCCAAGCTGCTGTCGGATTGGTTTCGGGCTCCAGCACAGGCGCGGTACTCCAAGCGGGAGCTGTTCTGGGCCGGATTGATCCTGCTCATCGGGGTCCAACTGCTCGTGTATTCAGAGTAAGTAATCCTGTCGCGCGGTGCCGCCCCTCGCATAATTGACACTTTTCCAAACCCTGTGCTACGAGTACCAGCTCGTATCGATCGACGTCACCTTCTTGTGCGGTCGGCCCGTTTGAGTCCGGCTGTAGGGAGTGAATATGGGTGGACATAGCCATTGGGCGACAGTTAAACGGCACAAGGGTGCCATGGACGTCAAACGCGGGAAGATTTTCACGCGAATCATCCGCGAGGTCACGATCGCGGCTCGTACCGGCGCGGATCCGGATGGCAATCCGCGGCTCCGGCTGGCGATTTTGAAGGCCAAAGAGGCCAACATGCCCGGCGATACGCTGAAAAAAGCCATTCAGCGGGGCACGGGCGAATTGCCTGGCGTGATGTATGAAGAGTTTCACCTGGAGGCCTATGGTCCGGGCGGGACCGGCATCTTGCTGGAAATTACGAGCGACAACCGTAATCGCACTGTCGCCGAGCTGCGCAACCTCCTCACGAAGAATCATGGCAACATGGCGGAGGCCGGTGCGGTCTCCTGGCAGTTCCATAAAAAGGGGCTGCTGACGATCGAGAAGAGCAAGGTCGACGAAGATACGCTGCTTTCCCTGGCGCTGGATGCGGGGGCGGAGGACGTGAAGGTGGGGGACTCGGGCTTTGAAGTTATCACGGACCCGCAGCACTTTGAAGCCGTGAAGAAGGCCCTCGCCGATGCGAAGGTCGAGACAGTGTTGGCGGAAGTCACCTTTGTTCCTCAGAACACGATCAAGCTCGAGGAAAAAGCGGCCGAGCAGATGCTCAAGTTGATGGAAGTTTTGGACGAGCATGACGATGTGCAGAAGGTGCACGCGAATTTCGATATTTCCGACGAGGTGATGGAGAAGGTGGCCGCTGCCGGATGAACGGAACCCCCAAGACAGTCTTCTTCCGTTCGGTCTTTTGCGCGCACTACTCCTTGCCGCACCATAGAGCATGATTGCCTCACTGACAGGCCGATTGGCCTTCAAGTCGCCGACCTCCCTGGTTCTCGATGTGCACGGGGTCGGCTACGAAGTATTTATTCCCCTCAGTACCTACTACGGGCTAGCGAATCTCGGTGACGGCACCTCCCTGAGCGTGTATACCCATGTCCGGGAAGATGCGATTCAGCTTTTCGGCTTTTTGACTTCGCAGGAAAAGGATGCCTTCGTGCTGCTGACCAGCGTATCCGGCGTCGGGCCGAAGCTGGCGCTCAGTGTTTTATCGGCGCTTCCTGTGTCCGATCTGGTTTTTGCGATTCAGTCTGACAATGTCGAAAAACTGACGACGGTTCCAGGGATCGGGAACAAATCGGCCAGCCGTCTTGTGTTAGAGCTCAAGGATAAAGTCGGCAAGCTTCAGCCTGGCCCCGTTCCGGCACGCGACTCCCCCGGACAGGGACAGGATGCGACGTTCGACGATGCGCTGTCGGCGCTTGTGAATTTGGGCTACCGCCCGCAAGATGCCAAAGAGACATTGAAGCAGGTGCGAAAGTCCAATCCTGAGTCCATCCCGCTCAAAGACATGATTCGTGAGTCCCTGAAGGAGCTCGCAAGGGGGTAAGGATGCGATCATTATCCGTCGGACTGGTCTTGTGTCTCTTGGGGTTGGGGGTCCTTCCCAGCTTTGCAGGAGAGGCGAGCGAGCCGAAAAGCATTCGCAAGACCTGTGGTACTTGTCCCGAGGGCTATGCGACCACCCGCGTGACCGAGTCCAAAGAAATCTGCAAGGACGGCGATCCCATTCTGGTGCAATGTGTCCCCCTGGGGGCCAATCTCTTGCCAGTTTGCGGATTCTGCCCTGAGGGTTATCGCGAAATCGGCAGCTCGTCTGTGCCGGCTCGCTGCGGCAGTCAGGATGGGGGACGGCTTACGCAATGTCAGCTGGAGAAGATGGAGCTGAACTTTCCTGATCCGACCCAGGGCAGTAAGACTTGCCCGCCTGATTGCGGGAGCATTGCCACTCCGGGGCAGGGGGCCTTGCCTCCTCCCCAAGTACTTGCCCACGCCTGAGAAAAAATAAGACCGGGAGAGGTCTTTTCACGATGGCCGAGCGAGTTGTCAGCACGCAGATTACGGATGAAGAGCGCAGCATCGAGAACGTGCTGCGTCCGCAGACTCTGGGGGAATATGTCGGCCAGGAGCGGATGAAGGAGTCCCTCCGGATCTGTATCGAAGCGGCCAAGCAGCGGAAGGAAGCGCTCGACCATACGATCTTTTATGGCCCGCCAGGACTGGGCAAAACCACGATCGCCCACATCATTGCTCGCGAGATGGGGGCGTCGCTCCGTTCGACCTCCGGCCTCGTCCTGGCCCATGCGGGCGATCTGGCCGCTATCCTGACGAATCTCCAAGAGCACGACGTCCTTTTCATCGACGAGATACACCGGCTCTCTGCCTCGGTCGAAGAGGCGCTCTATCCGGCCATGGAGGATTACCAGCTCGATCTTGTCATCGGCCAGGGGCCTGCAGCCAGGACGGTGAAACTGGATCTTCCGAGGTTTACGCTGGTGGGGGCCACGACCAGGGCCGGCGCCCTAACCTCTCCGCTCCGGGACCGGTTCGGTCTTGTTCACCGGCTGGAGTTTTATTCTCCGTCAGAACTCCAGACCATTGTGACCCGTTCGGCGGGAGTGCTCGGGATTCCGATCGATTCCGAGGGAGCGAGGGAAATCGCCTGTCGCGCCAGGGGAACTCCCCGCATCGTCAATCGCCTGATCAAGCGGGTGCGCGACTATGCCCAGGTCAAGGCGCAGGGCCGCATTGCCCAGGCCGTCGCCCAGGAGGCGCTCGCCTGGCTGGGCGTCGATACGGCGGGATTCGACGAGATGGATCGTCAGATCCTTTTGACCATTATCGACAAGTTTGCCGGAGGACCGGTCGGGGTGGAGTCTCTGGCTGCTGCAGTCCAGGAAGACAGGAGCACCCTCGAAGATGTCCATGAGCCCTATTTGATTCAGGCTGGCTTCCTTGAGCGAACCGGCCGCGGCCGCCAAGCTACGAAGCTGGCCTTCGATCATTTCAAGCGGCCCAATTCCCCCCTCTTCCCCTGATCTGGCTGGCCCCGTCTGCCCCTGCCGGCTGCGGATTCGAAAGGGCCGGGTCTGTTGCGTAAGCTACTGAAAGGTCGAGGATCTCCTTGCATTGTCGGGAATGGTTCCTGTATCATTTCCTACTTGGCCTGCGCCACTTCCAGCCGACGGACGGGTGACCGCCTCACTGGGCTGGAAAGAGGGGGTTAGTTATGTCCGGAGACCTTTCCGATTACCGGAAAGAAATCGATCGTATCGATGACGAGATTTTGCGTCTGCTGAATGAGCGGTCCAAAAGCGTCATTGAGATCGGTAAGCTCAAGAAGCAGCAGGACGCTGACGCCAACCTCCATACCCCGGCGCGTGAGGCGGCTATCATTGCGCGCCTTGTCCAGCAGAATTCCGGACCCTTTCCCTCCGAGGCGATTCGTCCCGTTTATCGTGAGATCATGTCCGCCTCTCTTTCGCTTGAGGGCCCTCAGAAAGTGGCCTATCTGGGGCCTCGCGCCACGTTTACGCACATGGCCTGTATGCAGAAGTTCGGGTCCTCCGCCCAATATATTCCGGTCAACAGCATCAAGGATGTCTTCAACGAAGTCGAGCGGGGGCGAGCCAATTTCGGCGTGGTTCCGATTGAGAACACGACGGAAGGGGTGGTGAACCATACGCTCGATATGTTCATCGACTCCAATCTCTTGATCTATGGCGAAATTCTTCAGGAAGTGTCCCATCACTTGCTCTCGAAGTCCGGCGTGATGGAAGAGGTGAAGAAAATTCACTCGCATCCCCAGGCCATTGCTCAATGCCGAAACTGGCTGGAGACTAACCTGCCCAACGTGCCGGTGTCGGAAGTGGCGAGCACTGCCCGCGCGGCGGAACTCTGTCTGGAGAATCCTTCGCTCGCCGCCATTGCTTCGGAGTTGGCGGCCCAGCTCTACGGATTGAAGGTCATCAAGGCCCGCATCGAAGACAACATGAACAATATGACCCGTTTCCTGATCCTGTCTCAGAAGCCGCCTCAGCGCACGGGGAAAGACAAGACTTCCTTGATGTTGTCGGTGAAAGACAAGGTCGGCGCCCTTTACGATCTGCTTAGGCCTTTCGCTTCGCATGGTCTGAGCATGACCAAGATTGAATCGCGTCCCTCCAGGCGGAAAGCCTGGGAGTATATTTTCTTCGTCGATATCGAAGGCCATATCGAGGAAGAGCGGGTCAAGAAAGCCGTTGAAGAAATCACCGGCCGTTGCCTCTTCATGAAAGTGCTGGGATCGTACCCGGCGCACAATTAGCACCATGCCACTGAAGGTCCATCCAGATATCGCTTCGCTGAGTCCCTATGTTCCCGGGAAGCCGATTGAGGAGCTTCAACGGGAGCTGGGTCTCGCGCGCGTCATCAAGCTGGCGTCCAACGAGAATCCCTTGGGCCCCTCCCCGAAGGCGCTCGCCGCGTTGCACGAGGGCCATGAGACCCTGCACCGCTATCCGGACGGAGGCGCATTTCGTCTGCGCGAAGCCTTGGCGGGTCGCTGCAAGGTGACGTCGGATCAGGTGATCCTCGGGAACGGATCGGATGAAATCCTGGGCCTGTTGGCCAGGACCTTTTTGGCCCCGGGCGATGAAGCGGTCATGGCGGACCAGACCTTCGTCATCTATAAGATGGAAGTGACAGCTGCGCACGGAAAGCCGGTCATCGTCCCCTTGAAACAGTGGAAGCACGATCTTCCGGCGATGGCGGACGCCATCACGGACCGGACGAGGCTGCTCTTCCTCTGCAACCCCAACAATCCGACCGGTACGATGGTGTCGGCTGAGGAAGTCGAGCGGCTGCTCGCGTGCGTGCCGGCTCACGTCATCGTGGTCTTCGACGAAGCCTATGTCGAGTATGTCCGGAGTCCGCAGTTTCCTGACTCCCTGGCCTATGTGAAGCAGGGGCGGAACGTGATCGTGCTGCGGACATTTTCGAAGATCTATGGCCTCGCGGGCTTACGCATCGGGTATGGCGTGGCGACGACGGAGATCGTGAATTTCCTCAACCGACTCCGTCCTCCCTTCAATGCGAACAGTCTGGCGCAGCGCGCCGCCCTTGCCGCCCTCGGTGACGACGACCATATGGCGCGGAGCCGGGCGGTGAATGCAGCAGGGATGGAGCAGGTAGTCAAGGGCTTGACCGATCTCGGATTTGCACCGATTCCGAGCGAAGCGAATTTTATCTATGTTGATATCGGACGGGATGGCCGAACGGTGTTCGAGGCCCTGTTGCGGGAGGGTCTCATCATTCGTCACATCGAAGGGCCTATGGTTCGCGTGACCGTTGGCCAGGAAGAAGAGAACAGGGAATTTTTGGCTGCGCTCAAGCGGGTGCTTCATCCGCGTTGAGTGCAGGGTGAGGGCGACATGATCATTGTATTGAAACCAGAAGCCAGCGAACGGGAAGTCGACCACATTATCGATCGGCTTCGCGAGTTAGGCTTGAAGTCGCAATTGTCGACCGGCCAGGAACGGACGATTATCGCCGTCATCGGCGACGATCGGATTCTGCATAACCAGCCGCTCACGGCCTTGCCTGGTGTGGAAAGTGTGCTGCCGATTCTCGCGCCCTGGAAACTCGTCAGCCGGGAGTTCAAGCGTGAGGGCACGATCATCGATGTGGGCGGTGTCAAGATCGGCGGCAACAAGCTGGTTATTATGGCGGGCCCCTGCGCGGTGGAACGGCTCGAATTGACGGTCGGAATCGCTCACGAGGTCAAGGCGGCCGGCGCGAGCATTTTACGCGGCGGCGCTTACAAGCCTCGCACCTCTCCCTATTCCTTTCAGGGGTTGGGCCGCGAAGGATTGGACTATCTGCTGGAGGCGAAGAAGCAGACCGGGCTGCCGGTGGTCAGCGAGATTCTGGACACCCGCGACATCGATCTGTTTCTCGCAAAGGCCGACATCATCCAGATCGGCGCGCGCAACATGCAGAACTTCGAACTCCTCAAAGAAGTCGGGGCCTATGACAAGCCGGTGCTGTTGAAGCGGGGCCTGTCTGCTACGATCAAAGAATTTCTGTTGTCGGCGGAATACATCATGTCACGCGGAAACCAGAACGTCATGCTGTGTGAGCGGGGGATCAGGACCTTCGAAACGCAATATCGCAACACGCTCGACCTGGCGGCGGTGCCGACGCTGAAAGAACTCTCGCATTTGCCCGTCATCGTCGATCCCAGCCATGCAACTGGCAAGTGGAATCTGGTGGCGCCGATGTCGAAAGCGGCCGTAGCAGCCGGGGCGGACGGCATTCTGATCGAAGTCCATTCGAACCCGGAATGCGCGCTGTGCGACGGGGAAGAATCGATCAAGCCGAGCAAGTTCAAAGAGCTGATGCATGACATGCGGAAGATCGCGGTCGCAGTCGATCGGGACTTGTAACCTGAAGGACTCAGGATGGAGGCTCGGCCTCGATCCAGCTTGAAGCATGGCGCTGCACTTTACACAGGTCGCGATTATCGGAGTCGGGTTGATCGGCGGATCGCTTGGTATGATCCTGCGCCGCAAGGGTTTGGCGACCAGAGTTGTCGGGGTCGGGCGGCGCATCGAAAATTTGAAGACGGCGGTGGAGCTGGGCGCGATCGATCGCTACGTCGTCGATCCCAAAGAGGGAGTGAGGGATGCCGATCTGGTCGTGCTGGCGACGCCGGTCGATACCTATGAGCGGCATTTGACGGAATGGGCCTTCTGTTTGAAGAAGGGCGCGATTGTGACCGATGTCGGTAGCGTGAAGGGGCTCCTGGTGGAACAGGCTGAACGGGCCATGCCGGCCGGCGTGCATTTTGTCGGAGCCCATCCCATTGCCGGCAAGGAAAAGACGGGCGTGGCGGCCGGCTCTGATCAGCTCTTTATGGGGGCGCGCTGCATCGTCACTCCAACCAAGACAACGGACCAGCAGGCGCTCGATCAAGTGATCGCGATGTGGCGGGAGACCGGCTCGGTGGTGTTGACGATGGATGCTCATCTGCACGACAAGATCCTCGGCGCGGTGAGCCATCTGCCCCATGTGGCGGCCTTTGCCTTGATCAATGCTCTGGTGGAGATTCGCGATCAACGGCTGCCCTCCCTCGATCTGGCGAATCACTCGGGCGGCGGGTTGCGGGATACGACCAGGATTGCCGCCAGTTCGCCTGAAATGTGGCGAGATATATTTCTCTGGAACCGCGACAATGTGGTCGCGTTTATTGAGGCCTACGAACGGTCGTTGGGCCAATTGAAGCAGCTCATTCGAGTGGGTGATGCAGCGGGGATCGAAAAGGAACTCGAACGAGCCAGGCAGGAACGAGAGAAGCTTTCTGCAAAGCCGGTTGTGTCCGCATAACACGTATGACGTCTATCACCATCACGCCAGGCAGACCGTTGCAGGGAACGATTTTCGTCCCCGGCGATAAGTCGATCACGCATCGCGCGATCATCCTGACCGCCTTGGCCAATGGGCTCAGCAGGGTTGCCCGTTATTGCCGAGGCGAGGACTGTCTCAATACGATGCGCGCGCTGCAGGCCCTGGGAGTCCGTATCGATGAATCGTCCGAGGAGCTGTGCGTACATGGAAAAGGCTTGTGGGGCCTGACCGAGCCGAGCGGACCGATCGATTGCGGGAACTCAGGCACAGGTATTCGCCTGTTGACCGGTCTGTTGGCGGGACAGGATTTTTTTACCGTCTTGAACGGCGATGAATCCATCCGGCGTCGTCCGATGGGGCGAATCGTCAAGCCGCTGCGGGAAATGGGCGCGAGCATCGCAGGCCGCAAGGGCGGTGAATTGGCGCCTCTCGCCGTAACGGGGAGTCGTCTCCGTGCGATCACCTATGTGTCGCCGGTGGCGAGCGCGCAAATCAAATCCGCCCTGTTGCTTGCGGCTTTGTTTGCCGAGGGGACGAGCCGGATCACGGAGCCTCGTCTCTCGCGGGACCATACGGAACGGATGTTTCAGTTTTTCGGTATTGGATTGAAGCGGGAAGGAACGACTTTGCTGGTCGAGGGACGGCCTTCGGTCGGATGGAACGGGGTGCCGCAGCTTGTCGTGCCGGGCGATTTTTCCGCCGCCGCTTTTTTCATCGTGGGCGCGACGATTGTGCCCGGTTCGGATGTGACGATCCGGCACGTGGGGATCAATCCGACCAGGACCGGTTTGCTGGATGTGATGATGAGCATGGGCGCGGATATTCAATTGCTTAATCGGCGGGACGAGGCGGGAGAGCCGGTCGCGGATATCCGGGTGAAGTCGGCCAGATTGCATGGGGTATCGGTCGGGCCCGATCTGATTCCTCAGACGATCGATGAGTTCCCGATCCTCTGCGTCGCGGCAGCGGTTGCGCAGGGAGAGACGATTATCTCCGGAGCTGAAGAGCTGCGGGTGAAAGAGAGCGATCGGATCGTGACCGTTTCGACGGAGTTGCGCGCGATGGGGGCTCAGATTACGGAACGGCCTGACGGGATGGTGGTGCGAGGGCTGGGCACGGCAGAGAAGAATGGCTTTTTGCGGGCTGCGCATGGCCGCAGCCACGGTGACCACCGCGTGGCGATGTCGTTGGCCATTGCCGGCTTGACCGCGTCCGCGCCGACCGTGATCGATGAGACTGCCTGCATCGACACATCGTTTCCGGCCTTTCAGCGCACACTGTTGGAATTATTGACGGAATGTCAGTGACAGCTATAATACGGGGCCACGACGTGGGAACTGCGACGGAACATAAACCAGCGAATCGGTTGATCGTGGCGATCGACGGCCCTGCCGGTGTCGGTAAGAGCACGGCGGCCAAGTCGCTGGCCGCCCGATTGGGCTATCTCTATCTCGATACCGGGGCTCTCTATCGGGCGACGGCCTGGGCCGTGATTGCGTCAGGGTTGGATCCGGCTGACGGGGTGGCGGTTGCCGCATTGTTGCCCAGTCTCTCGATTGAGATGCCGTTGCATCATGGAACCGCCACGGTCCTGGTCAACGGTCGGGATGTGACCGGCGAACTCAGAACGCCCAGCGTGTCGGCCGCGGCATCGGTGGTCTCCGCCATTCCCGCAGTGCGGGCCTGGCTGTTGCCGATCCAGCGGCAGATTGGAGCGGGCGGGGCGGTGGTGGCGGAAGGGCGCGACATGGGCACGAAGGTGTTTCCCGCCGCAGACGTGAAATTTTTCCTCGAAGCGGACCC
>SYGW01000027.1 GCA_005800255.1 Nitrospiraceae bacterium
CGTAGTTCAAATTATTTTCGCCCGCTTCGATTTCCAGCGGCTCTTCTTCGTGAAGATCGCGCATCTGCTGCACATCGGGATGCCGGAAGAGAGCGCTATCGTCGAAGGAGACCTTGCCGTCCAATGCAATGAGCTTCTTGTCGCCGGTGATGACCAGCGGATTGATCTCCACCATGGCCGCATTCTTGTCCATGAACATTCGGTAGAGATTCCCCAACATCTGGATGAAGGAATTCACCACAGCCGGCTCCATGGCAGGAAGCCCGAGCGCAAAGGCGATGTTCCGTCCGTTGTACCCCTGGAACCCGACGGCCGGATCGATCGCTTCGCGGATGATCTTTTCCGGCGTGTGTGCGGCGACTTCTTCGATCTCCATTCCGCCTTCGGTGCTTGCGATAAACACGGGCCAGCCGCTGTCCCGATCGACGACGATGCTCACATACAATTCCTTGGCAATCGCAGCGCCTTCTTCGATCAACAGCCGCCGCACTTCCCGCCCCTTGGGGCCGGTCTGGTGCGTGACCAGCGTCTTGCCGATCAGTTCCTTGACCAGGCCTGAAACCGCCGCCTTGTCCTTCGTGATTTTAACGCCGCCGGCCTTGCCTCGGCCGCCCGCATGGATTTGCGCCTTAACGACGAAGACCGGCGTATTGAGTTCTGCCGCCCAGGCGGAACCGGCCTCGGGAGAAAGAATCTCTTTCCCGCGCGGCACCGGAATCCCGAACTGCCCGAACAATTGCTTTGCCTGAAACTCATGAACGTTCATATCACCCTCACAAGAACTGATAGCTGATGGCTAATAGCGTACGGCTCAGACTGACGACGTTGCGGCTTCTTGCCCTACGCCATCAGCTATAGGCCATAGGCTCTTTATTCTTTGCGCGTATACGGCGGCAGGATCATGGGGGACACGACTCCGCTCGCGCTGCCATGCTTCTTGGCCTCGGCGCGGAACCCCTTCAGATGCCCGACCGTCAACTTCCCTTGCGGCATGGAGGCGGCGCGAGCCGCAGCCGTCAATCCGGACCGTTTCCCAAACACCATCAGATCGAGCAGGGAGTTCCCCATCAACCGATTGCGGCCGTGCAATCCGCCCGAGGCTTCTCCCGCCACGAACAGATTCTTTACGTTGGTCTCGGAATTCGTGTCGATCTTCACCCCGCCGTTCTGATAATGCAGCGTCGGGAAAATCAGCACGGGGTCTTTGCTGATATCGATGTTGAACCGCTCGAACTGCAGCATCATCGCCGGGAAATGCTTCTCCATCGTCCCGGGACCCTGCGCCGCATCGAGCAATGGCGTATCGAGCCAGACGCCGACGCGCCCGGACATGGTGCGGATACCGCGCCCCTCTTCACATTCACGGATAATCGACGCGGACACGACATCGCGGGTATCCAGCTCATTGACGAACCGTTCCCCCTTCGCATTGACCAGATGGCCGCCTTCGGAGCGAATGCCTTCTGTGACCAAGGCTCCAATGAGCTGTTCGGGATACACCGCGCCGGATGGGTGATACTGGAAGGTATCGATGTGCACCAGCTTTGCGCCCAGCCGATAGGATAGGCAGAGGCCGTCGCCTGTCGCACCGTAGTGATTGCTGGTCGGGAATCCCTGAATATGGAGCCGGCCGATTCCGCCTGTCGCCAGGATGACGGACTTGGCCGCCACGACGACGTCGCGATGGTTGTCGAGATCTTTGAAGATGGCGCCGGTGCAATGTCCATTTTCGTCGCTCGTCAACTCCACCGCAGCGCAGAATTCGAGCAGCTGAATATTCTGATTCAACACCTCGTCCTTAAGCACCCGCATGATTTCGAGGCCGGTATAGTCCGAACAGGTCAGGAGGCGCGGCTTGGAGCTTCCGCCGCCCTTCTTCACATGGAGATTGCCGTCCCCGTCGCGATCGAATAGGACGCCCAGGCTCAAGAGCCATTTCGCAATCGAGGGGCCTTCCTCCACCATCACCTTGAGCAGCTGATGGTCGTTCTGCATGTGGCCGCCCTTGAGCGTATCCACGAAATGGGTAACGGGCGAGTCCTCCGGCGCGACAGAAATCTGCATGCCGCCCTGGGCCATCACGCTGTTGGAGTCGCCGAGGCGAAGCTTGGTCGCCAGCATGACCTTGGCCCCTGCCGCATGCGCATGGAGCGCCGCAGCACAGCCGGAGCCGCCGCCGCCCACGACCAGCACATCGGTCGTGTAGTCCGGCGTCAGATCGAATCCGTCGGTGACGGAACTGTCCCCCTCCAGCAACGTCGCCAGCTCGATCGCCGTCTTGTCCCCCACATTGGGGCCGAACCGGATCGGCCGAAAGGCGCTCTCCCGAAAGTCCGGATGATACTTGTGAATCAGCTGATCGCGATCGGCAGGAGACAGCTTGGGAAGGGTCTGCTTGCGTCGAGCATCCCGCGTCTGGTGCACAATCTGTTGAAGCGCATGGATGTCCACGTCTGAAACCTCTGGGTAAAATGGAAAGCAGTCTTGTTGCGGCTATTTGACCGTCGCGCAGTGATCGGCCAGTTCCTTCTCGTTCATCTTGAGGAGCTTGGTCCATTCGTCGTTGAAGCGGCCGTCCTGGATTTCCTTGATGCGGACATCCAGCCCCACCGGCTTCTCGGTAAAATGAGCCCCCTGCGCCCGGCTCACATAGAGGGCCACGAGATTGGGGGCGATGTCCGCGATGCAGACCGGCGTGCACATCCCGCACATCACGCAATCCATGAACATCTCGGAGACGCTTTTGAAATCTCCGAAGACGGCTTTCCAGACTCCTTCCCGCACATCAATCTTCTGCGGGCAGGCTTCCGTACAGGCATTGCAGTTTCTACAGAGGGGCGCTTCGGGATAGAGATTGAAGAGGTCTTGCTTGGGGTCTTTCAGCGTCCGAATATCGTAGGTGGCCTTCCGGGCCGGAAACGGGGGCATCATCGTGATCGACATACCGTCCTGCACCGCCATTTGACAGGCCAGACAGGTCCGCACTTTCGGATCGTCCTTGGTCCGATAGTAGGCCGCGCAAGCGCCGCAGAACCCGCCGAGGCAGCCGGCCCCGCGGACGACTTCCTGGCCGGAATACCAGAGGGCCTTGATGATCGTGATCCCCTCCGGCACGTCGTACTTCTTCCCGGCGATCTCGACCGTGACCATCTTGTGCCGGAGGACTTCCGGCTGATCGATGATGTTCTCTTTGCCTTCTTGTGCCATGCTCTCCAAAATCTGCTATTAGCTCTCAGCCTTCGGAGTTCCCGTTGGCTGAGAGCTAACAGCTAGCCACTAACGGCTTTTCTATGCAATCGCGTCGATAATGGCATTCAGCGTCGCGCTGGGGCGCATCGCTTTTGCGGCCTTCGCGTCATCCGGGTGATAGTACCCGCCGACATCGACCGGCTTGCCTTGCGCCGCGAGCAACTCGGCATTGATCTTGGCCTCGTTGTCCGCCATCTCCTTGACGATTTTCACAAAACGCGCCTGCAGATTCTTGTCTTGCGTCTGTTGGGCCAAGGCCTGTGCCCAGTACAACGCGAGATAAAAATGGCTGCCGCGGTTATCGATCTCGCCCACCTTGCGGGCGGGAGACTTGTTGCTCTCCAGGAACTTCGCGTTGGCCTGATCCAGCGTGTCGGCCAGCATCTTGGCGGCAGAATTGTTGGCCACTTTGGCCAAATGCTCCAGCGACGCGGCCAGCGCGAGGAATTCGCCGAGCGAATCCCACCGCAGATAACCCTCTTCCTGGAACTGCTGCACATGCTTCGGCGCGGAGCCGCCGGC
>SYGW01000028.1 GCA_005800255.1 Nitrospiraceae bacterium
GACCTCATTATCCACCGTGGAAAAATAATGTTCCATGTTGATCCACTGAGCCACGACTTGCGGCCCGGTCATCAGCACTTCGAGCAAGCGGCTGCTGGGATCTTCGCGGTAGTCGTACGATTGCAGAAAGACGCGTCCGCCCAGATCGATTCCTTTGGTCAAGTCCCGTCGGCCGATCACGATGGACGCGTTGCTCGACAGGCCCCATTCCGGTCGCACCTGGCTCCAATCCAGACTCCGCTGGCGCACATGCGCGATCGATTCAGGGGCCGGCAGCGGTTCGGCAAGATCGGGAAAGCGGGTACAACGTTCCAGACTCGTGAGGCGGGAGGCTTCGCGAAGGTCTTGGGTCAGCCGCGCGATATCCGCGCGGCGGGGCGGCGGCGCGTCCTCCAAATCGAAGAGTTGGACGGCATCGGTCGTGGTATCGACTTGCCCGGCCAGGAAGTGCGTGTCGGACGGAATCACGAGGCCGTTTTTCGCCAGGCGCTCCCGTACTTTTTGATTGTTGGCCATCATGGCGAGCACGCGCGCGTTGGGTTTGCCTTCGTTGCCTCCGCAGGCGCCGCAGTCCAGGGCGGATTCGAACGGATTATTCTCAGAGGTGCTGCCGTGCGCGCAGAAGAGGACGAGGCGCGCAAACTGATGCGTGAGGCCCATCATCCGCAAGGCCGTGTCCACCGTCAGGACCTGCTCGTCGAGCGTAAAGCCGGTGCGCGTGATTCGTTCCTTCTGCCGGGAGGCCGAGCGCTGATTGATGCCGTAGCGCTGGCGCAACGTCGTGACGAAGATTGTGAGCGCTTTCGCCGAGAGCCTGGCCTGGGTTGCGGCTGAGACGAGCGCCGCGTCCGGCTCGACGTCGCCGCTCAAGGCCCATTGCCGCAAGGCCTCGATCAGCGCCGGCGTGATTTGAGAACTGCGCAGGCCGGTACGTTCTTGGAGCGCCTGCCTGATGGTGGCCTGTTGTTCGGCCATCAACATTTCGGCGGTATCGGTCGGCGCCAGTTTATCAATGGTGAGGGTCGTGGCGATGGATGGCACGAAGAGGTGCTGCAGCCAATCGGTCCAGCGCTGGTAGAGAGAAGGCAGAAACGTTTTCCCGACGATCGGGAGGCCATAGAACCAGCCCACCGATTCCACCATCACGTAAGGCGTGACGACGTTTTCTTTCAGGTCGTGCAGGAGTGTATGGCCAGCATGGACCATTCTGGTTCGGGCCTCATGTTTCGAGACGACATGATCGAGATAGCTGCGGGGAATTTCGCGCACCTCGTTCTTGGCGCGCATGATGACGGGGAACTGTTCCGTGTCATGCTCCTTGCCCCAGGCGCGATAGCGGATGAAGGCGGCGAAGAAGCCGGCGAATCCGTAGGTGTCGTTCGCGCCGCTGGATTCGAGATGCCGCCGGAACGGTTCGGAGCGGACATCGATGCAGAACACCGATTGCGAATGGGGCCGCTTGAGTTCCAGTGTGACGCCGGATGGGGGCTGCGCGACCGGTGGTCGGGCGAGCGCGCCGAGGAGTCGTTCCTGATAGCCGGCTTCAAAGGCCTTGAGCCAGACCGGGCCATGGTCCGATTCGGGGAAGGTTTTCATCCACTCGACGAGGCGGACGAGTTCGTCCGGTGCCGTAGTCATTAGCGTGGGCGGATCGAGCTGCAGCGCCAGCGCGAGGGACCGCAACTGCTTGGCGGCGCCATGGCGGGCGACGCGGAGTTGGCGGGGCGCGACGTCCGACCGGTAGCGTTCGTACAAGTCGTCCCAGCCCTGTGTGCGCTGATGCCGCAGCCGGTCGACTTCTTCCGCATAGATGGCGGGAAGCCGGCCTGCGACCCGTTCCCGACGCAGGAAATATTCCTTGGAACGCTGCCGCATATAGTCGGTCACAGACTGATACGTTCCCTCGATGCCGAGTTCCTCCCGGCAGGTTTGCTGAACCAGCTCACGCACATACCAGAGACGGATCGCGAGATACTTGACCACCCCGACCGGATAGGCCCTCTGCCATTCGTAGTCGTGCTCTTCCGAACGCCATTTAATGAAACCGGCCCATCCCGGCAGCGCCGTAAGTTGCAGGGAGAGATAATCCTGTCGCAGGTTTGCGGGAATGCCGAGAGCGTCCAGGCTTTCGAGCAACGTATCTTCGGGATAGTCGGGGAGGCTGGCAATCTTCCGTCTGCTGTCGGCAATGCCGCAGGGCGACCATTCATGGGCCGCGAGGGCTTTCCAGGCCAGATACAAGCCCTGTTCCCGCCCCGGCATGGCCCAAGTGGCATGGCCCTCGTCCAGGAAGGCTCCGCACCACTTGATCAGTTCGCGGTTGATCCGGTCGACGATGGTGGTGCCCAGTGCCTGATCGCACCAATGGGAGAGCGTCATCCATTGGCCGAGCGATGCTTGGTTGCAATGGACCAGGCCCCGCACGCGCTCATCCAGATTCGGATTGGGCAGCACCGTTTCCAATCGGTCGGCGATCGAGACGTCCAGTTGGTGGTAGGGGTCGTGCTCCCATCGCGCATCCAACGGTTCTTCGACCGGTGTGCAGAGGCCTTCGGCCAGACAGGCGCGGAGCACTTCGCTATGGGACACGCGATGCAATCCGATCGTCGCGTATTCGTCGCGCGCCAGCGGAGCCACAGCCGCTTCCATATGGCGGGCTTGAATTCGGCCGGAACGGAGATAGTGGCGATAGAGCTCGCTGGGGAGATAGCCGTTTCCTCCGAGGAATTGTTTTCCTCGTGTGACGGTTTCTTCGAACGGAAGATATTCGAGGCTATGGAGCGGATTGTGATGCACGAAGGTCCGCATCGGCCAATATTGGGCGACGACCTCGCTCGCGAGGCGGATCACGCCCCGGAGCTCCATGCGTCTGGTTTCCATGCTGACGGATAGGCTTAGCGGTTCCATGAGACTGACTCCATGGTGGCCCCGGTGCCGGTCGATCGCGGCGCCCCTTCGAACAGATTGGTTGGCGCGAGACCCAAGGCGAACATGATCATCACGACGATCAAGAGGGAGGCGAATTCGGACTGACGCACATCCTCATAGCGGAGATCCGGGCGTTTGCGGCCGAAGAGCAGCCCTTGCACCAGATCGAGGATGTACCAGGATGCCGCCAGCCAAGTGATGGCGACAACGAAGGGGGCGATCGAGAGAGTCAGCGGCGAGGCGAAGAGTAACCCCATGAAGCCGGCGAAGACTCCAAAGGGAGGCAGCCCCATCGCGGCCAAGGCCAGGAGAGAAATCAGCACGGCGAACTGCGGCATCTGCGCCGCCAATCCAGTAATGGCTCGCGGATCCACATCGTCGCCGTAGCGTGTCCGGATGACTTGCCAGGCGAGGAGGAGTCCACCGGTGACGAGGGCTAGACTGCCCAGGAAGACCGCGGCCTGCGGGCTGACCGTCCGTGAGGTGGCCACGAACCACCAGAGGAGGGAGAAGAATGACAGGCTGCCATAGGCGAGGAGGAGCCGCACGCGCGATTGCGCCAGCGCCTTGATCGCTCCATAGATGGCGCCCGACAAAGCCAGAACGATCACCGACAAGGTTTCAAGCTCCGATACGGCAGGGATCAGGGCGGCAAGTTTGTGCAGCCCGATCGCAGGGAGCAACAAAACGGTGAACGAGGGGAGGCTGCCGGGCAATCGTGTGAGTGCCGCCACGTAGCCATGGTGGAAGGGGACCAGGGGCAGCAGGATCATGCAGGCCAGCAGCGAGGGGATGGCTGAGCCGGTCATGGCTGCGATTCCCGCGCAGAGCGTTCCCTGCCCGTAAGTCCCGATGCCCAACCAGGAGGGGCCCCAGAAGGGGTCGTGATGCCAATAGAGGAGGAACGTGATGAGGCCCAGAAGCAGCGCGAGCGCGATTGAGCCTATAGGGGACGGAAGCGTGAGAATGCCTAAGCCCATTCCCAAAAACACGAGGGTCACGACCCAGGCCAGACGATGGTCCCGGTGCACCGGCTGTCCCAGGAGCGAGACAGAGGCGGCCAGCGGAAGGAGCAGGACGAAGAGGAGCCCTTCGGTGGACCCAGTCAGTCGGAAGAAGCTAGCCATGACGGTAAACAGGCTCACCAGGGCGACGGTGACGGACCAGGCCTTTAATTTTTTCGGCTGAGACCAGACCGCGAGGCCCAGCAATGCGCCCAGCAAGGGAACTGCGGCGACGAGCCAGGGAGTGAGCATCGGGTTGATCATTCCGACCACCTCGCATTGCGCTTGTCGATGCGGTGGACGAGGCGCATGACCGCTTTCCCCAGCGTCTGATAGAGCTCATCCATATAGAGCCGGTTCATGACGACGACATAGAGGCGAATGTGGAGCCTCTCGACCCATCCCGGTATCCACATCGTCCGGCCATGGGCTCGCATATACAGATAGCCCCAACTGAGCACTGTCAGAATCGTGGCCATGACGACCATGCTGTCGAAGAGCCAGTTCGGCAGGTCTGCGGCCTGGAAGTACGATGCGACCTCGTCCGGATTCGGATAGAGGAAGGCGGTGAAGGATTCGACGGCGAACAGATAGACGAAGACGACGAAGAGCAGGGTCAGCAACATCGCGGAGGAAACTTTCCAGGAGGCGATGGCGCGCAGCCGTGTGAGCGTCAAGATCGCCTGGGACGAGGTGATCCAGATAAAGAAGAGGAAGATCACGGTCCCTTGGGATTCGAGCAGGGGGATGTGGAGCACCCCGTGCGTCACGAGGAGAATCAGGAGCGGAATCAACAGCGTGGTGATGAACCCCGTCGACCAGGTCAGGGAGGAAAACTCCTTGGCTTCCTCGCGAGGGTCCGCATGAGGGACCTCCGGTTCCTGGCGGGCCTTGTGGATGACGTTCCCGCAATTCAAGAATACGGTCGCCTTGAAGAGGCCGTGCGCGATCAGGTGAAAGACGGCCAGCGAAAAGGCCCCCAGGCCGCATTCCATAATCATGTAGCCCATTTGGCCGATCGTCGAAAATCCCAGCGTCTTCTTGATGTCGTTCTGCGCCAGCATCATGGTGGCGCCCAGGACGGCGGTGAGCGTGCCGACCACGAGCGCCACATGCAGCGTGGTCGAGCTGAGACCGTAGAGCGGCGCCAGGCGGTTGATCAGGAAGCCACCGGCATTGATGATGCCGGCGTGGAGCAACGCATGGACTGGCGTCGGAGCATAGAGCGACCGGGGCAGCCAGAAATGCAGCGGAAACTGCGCGGACTTGCTCATGCCGCCGATGAACAAGAGGAGCGTGACGGCGGTCGGTCCGCTGATTTCGACGCCAGGCCAGGGCGACAGCATGCCCGGATGGTCGGCGGCCCTGGCGAAGAGGGTTTCAAATTCGAGCGTCCCATATAACTGATAGGCAAGCACGGTGCCCGAGAGAAACGCGACATCGCCGATCCGTAACAGGGTAAAGGTTCTGAATGCGCCGTCCAGCGTTGCCGCATGGGCATGGTTGTGGGCCAGGAGATAGAGCATGTAGCTCAGGACCTGCCAGAAGAGAAACAACATCATTAAGTTTGCGCTGGACACCATGCAGAGCAACACCGAGGTCGTGAAGCCGATGAGGGCCAGATAGCGCCGATCGTGAGGGTCTTGGTACATGTAGCTGATCGAGTAGGTGTAGATAATCGTTCCGACGCCGGAGATCAGCACCATCATGACGGCGCTCAAGCGGTCGATATAGAACCCGATGGGGAAGGCCAGGGTGGCCGGGGACGCGGGATCGTAGAGCCGGAACGTGATGGGCCCCTGTGTGGCCACCCACCAGAGCGTGGCGATGGCACCGAGAAAGGCTCCGCCGATGGGATAGGCCGCCATCTTGGCCCGTTCCTGCCGCGAGGGTTCGTCGCCCGCCAGGACGAGGAGCGCCGCGAACAGCGGAAGCAGCGGTACGAGCATTACGAACGACATGTCGTACCCCTCGCGCTGCGAAACAGGAACGGCGCCATGCGCAGGGCCTCGGTGATAACGGAGCTCGCGATGTCTTCTTGATCGCTCATCGATATCGCCCGGCCTACGGAATAAAAAAAGCCAGCGAGCGCGTCTCGTCAGAGTGCACCGCACTGGCTTGTATTGTTATCAGCCAACCGAATGGGAAGCTGACGACCGTACGTGCCTCATCGTGGAGTTGGGTTTACACCTATGTGAGCTCCCCGTACGGTTCCGCCGGATCTCTCTAGGAAATCAATCCAGCGGCACCGTCTTCCATTGCAAGATGTAGCAAGATTCTGGAGGTAAACGCAAAGAATCTTTCGGTCTAGTGGCACAGGAACATCGGGGCCATCCTCATGGGTCTTTTGCCCAATTAGCCTGGGAAAACAGCCGAAAGTGACGGCGGAGACTCTGCCGGGAATTGGCGCCTGTCATTGCCTTGTTTGTCTCCAGGTCTCTATAATCCGTTTCGCACGAGGAGGCCGCAGCGCAGCGGTCTGGTCTCTATGCAATGGGCCATTGAGCGGGGGAGTATGCACAACGCGATCAGACAGGCTGTCATCAAATTCGAGCAGGACTTCATGGGGCGAGGACCGACGGATGTGAAAGCCTTCATCGTCAGGGACATGGTGGTCGTTCGACTCAAAGGCGTCCTGACTCAAGCCGAACGGCAGCTGGTGAAGAACACGGACGGTGTGGAGATGGTCAAGCGCATGCGCCAGAATTTGATGGCGCAAGGCAAGGATAACTTGTGTGGCGAGATCGTCGGCATCACCGGCGCGAAGGTCACCGGTTTATTCACAGACATCGACACGCAGGTCGGCGAGCGGGTCATGGTCTTTACGCTCGATCGCGACCTCGAAACGAGTGAGTCTTCCGCCGGCAGTTCTTGAGTCGCTGTCAGTGCGCCGACGCGCGGTCGACCACATAAGGGAGAATGGCGATGGAGAAATTAGTTGAAGGGTTTAAAAGGTTTCAGACGGAGGTCTTTGGAGCCAAGCGCGAGTTATTCAGCCGCCTGTCCGAAGGCCAAACCCCTCGCGCGCTGTTCATTACCTGCTCGGATTCACGTATCGACCCCACCTTGCCGACACAGACTGAGCCGGGCGAGCTATTCATTCTGCGGAATGCCGGGAACATCGTGCCTTCCTATGGGGAGACCATGGGGGGAGCACGGCCACGATCGAATATGCGATTGCCGTCCTGGGAGTCAAACATGTGATCGTATGCGGTCACACGGATTGCGGCGTGATGCGCGCGCTTCTCCATCCGGAATCGGTGGAGGATCTGCCTGCTGTGAAGAGCTGGATGGTCCAGGCTGAGACGACGAGGCGCATCGTGCGGGAAAATACGCCGACCTCAAAGGAGATGACTTGCTGGTCACAACCATCCAGGAAAACGTGCGGATTCAGCTCGATCACCTTAAAACCCATCCGGCCGTTGCCGTGCGGTTGAGACGCAGGACCCTGACCCTCCATGGCTGGGTCTATTCCATCCGCACCGGCGATATCTAGGCCTATGACGAAGACAAGGACGCGTTCGTCTCCCTGGCCGAGCCTGCAAAATAACCACTGTGCCGGTTTGCGGAAGCCATTCGTTGAGCCGACGATGGCGATTCTTGTTCATGCCATGATAAATAAGAAGGTATGCGATCTTTACGCCAGCTCGAAGAATTGCCGTTCGACAATACCTATGCCCGCTTGCCCGAATCCTTCTACTCCAAGCTGCAACCCACTCCCTTTTCGTCGCCTCCCTATCTGATCAGTTTCAATCCCGCGGCGGCCGAACTGATCGATCTCGATCCGGAACAAGCGAAGCGGCCTGAATTTGCCGGAGTGTTCGGCGGCAGCATGCTCGCGCCGGGGATGGAGCCGCTGGCCATGCTCTACTCAGGCCATCAGTTCGGGGTCTATGTGCCGCAGCTCGGCGATGGTCGCGCCATCCTCCTGGGCGAAGTGCGGAACGAACGGGGCGAGA
>SYGW01000029.1 GCA_005800255.1 Nitrospiraceae bacterium
ATCGCCCGGCTTTGCCACCCTCGCCAAAGCCGTTGGAAGAGAACCCGCTCGTGCGCCGTATGTTGATCGATCACTTGTAATTCTTCGCCCACCTGCGCCACGAGATAAGTCCGAAGGATTTGCCCGAGCGGCACGATGTCCAGCTTCCCTGCCAACTGATAGGCCGCGCCAGCCTCCTGGGCGAAGGCTAACTGGCTCCCCTCGCCGAGGCCGGACAAAGACGCCGCGTCTGGCCCATTGCTCCAGGAATCCTGCCGGAAACCTGAGATCGATCCTGCAGGCTGAGAGTCCCGCGGCGGTACAGCCTGCGGCTCCGCCAGGGAAGCGAGCTCCGACGCCGGCTGCGACGGGCCAGCCTGAGCGAAACCCGGCACGGCCTTACGCTCGGACCCACCGAGCGAATGACGGACGGACTGGCGCACTAACTGATGCAGCGCTTCTGTCTCCGCAAAGCGAACTTCTTTCTTCGTGGGATGAACATTGACATCGAGCCGGTCCGGATCGCTTTCCAGAAACAGCACGAAAGTTGGATAGGCCCCCTTGGAAAGAAACGATCCATACCCCTGCATGACCGCATGAAACACCGTCGCATTGCGAACGGGACGCCGGTTCACAAACAGTTCCTGGGGTGTCTTCGAAGAACGAGCATGGACCGGATCGACCATCACCCCGCGGATCGACAAGCCTGCAGCTCGACCCTGCACCGCTACGGTTCGATCCAGAAAAGCCGGGCGGTAGACCTGGAGGATGCGGTCACGGTCCGACGACACAGCCGGATAGTTGAGAATCTCCTGGCCATTATGGGTCAAACGGAAATGCACCGACGGCCAGGCAAGGCCTGCGAGCTGCACCACATGGCTGATATGGGAGAACTCGGTCGTAGTCGTTTTGAGAAACTTCTTCCTGGCCGGTTGATTGAAAAGCAGATTGGAGACTTCGATCTTAGTACCAGGCACGGCAGCCGCGTCCGCAATGGTGCCACCGGCTCCTCCCACCAGCGTAAGCTGCGCGCCCACCTGATCCTGCCTGGTCGCGGTCGTCACCAGCACATGGGACACGGACGCGATGCTCGGCAGAGCCTCGCCGCGAAACCCCATCGTCGTCACCGAGGTCAGGTCCCGGTCTGATCGAAGCTTGCTGGTGGCGTGCCGTTGGAACGCCGTGGGGAGATCGATGCGGCTGATCCCCTCTCCATCATCCGTCACGCGAATGAGGGTCAAACCGCCATCTTTCACGTCAACCGTGATATGGAGGCCGCCGGCATCGAGACTGTTCTCCAGCAGTTCCTTTACGACGGCAGCAGGACGCTCGACCACCTCACCGGCCGCGATACGGCTGACCACGTCGTCAGGAAGGACATGGATCTTGGCGGAGCAACTGGCGCCGGGCATGACGCGACACTCCAGAGGATAACCATAACGAGAACGCCGCTTCGAGTGATCTCGCGGGACGTCCAACTATCGAATTTCGCCCAGCTTATTCTTGGCCAGCTTTGCCTCGTCCGACATGGGAAACTCGTCGATGACCCGCTTGAGATATTTCTTCGACTTGGCGAGATCTCCGATTTCTCCCGCCGCGAGGCTCAATTTAAACAGCGCCGCCGGCATCTTTTCATTCCCCGGATACTCCGTCGACAGATATTCGAACGACTGCATCGCGCGCGCATAGGCCTTCTGCTGATAATAGGACTCGCCCAGCCAGTAATGGGCGTTGGGCGTGAGCGATGTGCCGGAAAAATCTTTTACGAACCGCTGGAACCCCGCCACCGCGAGATCGTATTTTCCATTGAGATAATCGTTATAAGCCAGATTGAACGCCGACGTTGGCGTAAGCGACGGCACACCGGGCACCATTGGCGGCGACTCCGACGACGCCGCAGGCTTCTGGGGCTTGACCGGGCGGGCGGGCTCTCCCGGCGCCGGCTCCACCTTAGGCGCAGCGGGAACGGCCGGCGCTTCATCGAGCTTCGCCAACCGGCCCTCTATTTTTTGAATCCGCGCGGCCAGTTCCTCGATCCTCGAATCGAGCTTCGGCTTTGCGGTGTCGCCATCCTTCGTCCGCTCCAGCGACTCCACGTGCCGTTGCAACGCATCCAGCCGTTTCTGGTCTTGCTCTTGGAACTTCGATACCGCCGCAGTCTGGTCACGCAACTCCACGAAGTCCGCATGCGTCGCACATCCGACGAGCAGCAACACGACCCCTATTGAACCTATTTTTTCATGCATCACCGTTCTCGTCGCTCCTTCAACTGGGACAGTTTATCCGATGCTGCCCCCGCCTCGTAGCTCCGTGGATATGCGGTTGCCACCTGCTTGAACGCGGAAGTGGCGCGCTTTATATCCTTCATCGCCAAATAAGCATAGCCCTTTTTCAATAAAGCCGCCGGCACTTTCTCGCTCTTTGGAAAATCCAATTCAACGCGGTCATAGGAATCGATCGCCTGCCGATAGTCTTTCTTTCCGTAATACGACTCGCCCAGCCAATACCGCGCGTTGGGAGACAACTCGGAATTCGGATGGTTTCGCAAGAACGCGGCGAACCCCTCTTTGGCTCCGTCCAAATCCCCGCTGAGAAACAAGGCCCGCAGTCGTTCATATTCTGGCTTCTCTTGGTGCGCGCCGCCCGGACTGACGTGAGACGGGGCCGTCGAGCCGGACTCGGCTGCTGTCGAGACCACGTCAGCCGGCGCAATTTCCCGCTCGGCGCGCGGAGATTCAGCGAGAGGCTCCACCGGCGGTTGATGGGGCGGCTTCGCGGTCGGCTGGTGCGCGCCGGACTTCTTCCCGCGCAGATGCGCATCCTGCTCGATCACCTGGGACAACATATCCAGCCGCTGGTCCTGCTTGTCGAACCGGTTCGCAAACTTCTGCGCCATTGATGTCAGGCTCTTGTTCACTTCACTCAAGTATCCGGTCACCGACCGATTCATCTCGTTAAGATGGGCTATTGATGCCTTGCCGGCCTGCTCTTCCTGGCTCAGCCGCTCGCTCAACCCTGTCAATGAATCCCTGAACGCTGCCAGCGACCGGCTGAACTGCGCGAACTGCGCGACCAGCTGCTCGGAACGGATCTGGCTGGTTCCCGCCGCCTTTTGCTGCTCCTCCAGGCGGGCATCCACATTCTTCATCAACGCACTGCCCGTCTTCTGCACCACCTCGATCAGCTCTTTCCTCAACGTCTCTGCCTGCTGATTCACCTCGTCCAAACGGCTGTTCACGTCCGCCATGAACCGCTCGCGGTCTTCTTTACTTTTTAGCTCCTGTGTCTCGACACTCTTTTGAGCCCAGGCGTAGCGAGTGGCGCTCTCCGCCTCTATTTTCGTCGCCAGCTGCTCGAGCTTCTTGATTTGCTGTTTGAGATCGTCCTGCTTCCCTTGGAGACCCTGTGCGTGATACAGCGCCCGATCGATATCGCCGCGCAATTGTGGCAGCTCCTGCTCCCGAAGCGCTGAAATCTCATAGCCTTGCCGCGCGCGAGTCTGCACCAACTCATCGCTAGACTGTTTAATACGCTGCTGAAGATCCCGCTCCGTCCGTTTGAGATCCGCCTCTTGCGCCACGCAGCCGGCGGTGAGCACTGCGCAGACCGCGCAGAGCGAAATCCAGACGCCGCTCACCTTGCCATCAATCCACATTACGTTTTCTACTCCTCACGGGCGCCTCGGCCCCGACTACTTTCCCGACTTCACCACCAGATGGCCGCGCCGATTCTGCTGATAGCAGGATTCCGCATGCTCACTGCAAGATGGCTGTTCTTTTCCGTAGGACACCACAGATAGACGATTGGCACCAATTCCCAATTCGACCAAATAGTTCCGCACAGCCTTCGCCCGTTTCTCTCCTAATACAAGGTTATAGGCAGAGGTTCCGCGCTCGTCGCAATGCCCCTCGATCTTGACCTGCGCACTAGAATTAGACTTGATCCACTCGATACTGCGGGTCAAGGCCTGACGGCCTTCCTCGGAAATCGCCCAACTATCATAGGCGAAAAACACATCCCGCAACCCAGCTGCGGCTGAAGCAACCTGTTCGGCTCGGAGATCGTCCATTTGCCGCGCGACGCTGGCGGAGGGATCGATTTTTGCCAGCATCGTGTCACTCCCCACTCGCTCCTCAGACGGGCTCTTGTCGAAGCCCCGAAGCCCGCTGCCACTCGGCTGAACTCCGGTGCTCGGGAAGCTGCCACTACCGGACGAGGCGCCGCTCTCCGCGCTTCCAGCCTTCGCCGGAGCTTGCGCAGACGAATCGCCGCCCGATTGAACAGACTTCGACGCACAACCAGTCAAACCGATCAATGCCAAGCTCATCATCACTAGGCTGCACATATACGATATCTTCTTCATGAGTGACGCTCCTCCTTGCAATTTACTCATCTCAATCGTTTCTCTCCTGTGTTCAGCTCACACAATCGCACACGCAGCCTCAGGATGCCGGAGACCAGGAAGGCGCGCTATTGCGCGTGCCTTCAAAGGTCAACCGCTCGAGATTCTTACCATCCGCATCGATCATATAGATATGGCTCTTTCCGTCGACCGTCGAACTAAACACCAGATGGCGACCATCCGGCGACCAAGATGGCGAGTCATCGACGCCTCGCCCCGTCGTCAACTGCACCCGCTTCTGCCCGTCCGGAGAAATCACACATAGCTTATACTCTTTATGGATGCGACATACATAGGCGATCCAGTTGCTACGCGGCGACCAGGCCGGCGCCGCATTATAGTCCCCCTCGAACGTCAACCGGCGCACATTCGACCCATCCGCACTCATGAGGAAAATCTGCGGTCCGCCTCCCCGGTCGGACACAAAGGTCAGCTCTCTCCCGTTCGGAGACCAGGAGGGAGACAAATCGCCGGACGGGTGCACCGTCAAACGCTGAAGGGCTTTCGTCCTAGTATCAATCAGATAGAGCTCGGAATTGCCTTCGTAGCTGGAGGCAAATGCCAGAAAGTTCCCATCGGGCGACAAAGCCGGCGTGATATTCAACCCCACCAGAGGTACCACCGTCCACCGTTTGCCCGTCGCCAGCTCAATCATGTCGATGTCTTGCGTATTCCGGCTGCGATAGGCAGTGAAGACGAGAAACCGGTGGTCCGGAGACCAGCGCGGCATCAAGTTCAAAAAACCATCGGCTGTCACCTGGCGGGCATCATGGCCGTCATAATCCATGACGAAAATCTCGCGGGCACGCCCATGCTCCGCGACATAGGCGATCTTGGTCCTGGCGATGCCAGGCTCGCCGGTATACCGAAAGACGAGCTCGTCGGCGAAACGATGCGCCATGAGCCGCAAGACCGCCGGCGCACCGGCATATCGCTTCCCCCCGATCACCTCAGCGCTGCCGCTGTCATAGACGAGGCCTTCCATGTTCAGATCGGCTTCTTGACCAGACTCTTTCAGGCTGGCCTTACCCCAGACCAATACCGACACCCCGTGGTCCGCCGCTTGTTTGAAGACGGCCTTGGCGCCGCTCTCCATCCCCGTGCCGAGATCGTGAGCCTTGATCCCCAGGCTCGGCAAATCTACCAGATCGAACACCAAGGAGCGTTTCACATCATTTTTGAGAACTTCTTCGATCCGCCCCCCCAACCAGTCGGGACCTCCTGCGTTCTGAATCCCTGCAACAGCCAGAGAAATCTTTTGGAAGTCCGAGCGAGTCGCTTCAAGAAACACATCTGCCGCGCCCGATTCAAGAAGGCCAAAAGCCCCTGCCGCCAGCAGGAGTCCTCCAACCACCGAACTCATCCATTTTATCTGTGTCATCCGACCGGTTCTCCGACTCGAAATACCATTTCTATATCCTTATACTCATCTGTCATATCGGCAGGAAAGGCCGGAAGCACTCGCGGCCGCAGCACAGCCCGCTGTCCCGCCATGTCAAAATAGCTATTGCCGGACGTCTGCTTGATCACCACATCTTTGATCATCCCATCCCGTTGCAGCCGAAACTTCACGATCACCTGGTAGGTCTGCCCCGCCATATTAACCGGCGGAGGTTCCCACTGACTATTGATAATGAATTGTACACGAGCCCAGTAGGAACTGGACCCGGCTATCCCGGCAACCTTCAGCGCCGTCTCCGGAGTCTTCAGCGCGAACACGTTCACCTGCTGCTGAGACGCCGGCTTGGCCAGCGTCTCACTGGGCTTATTCTCGCGTGGGAGATCCAGTTTGGCCGCAGGCTGAAACGGCTTGATCTTCTTCAGCTCTTCTTCCAGCTCACGGTTGAGATCGTCGCTAACCGACGATCGTTGCGCCGGTTTCGCAACCGGGACCGGCGCCGCATCCGGGATGCGCGGGATATCAAGCGACTTCATTTTCGCCGCCTGCTGGGGCTGCCCCACCGACTTTACAGGGCTCAAATCCCCAAACTTCGGCGCATCAGGAGGCAGCTGAACATCCCGCAGCACATCCCGCTTCACCCCGCCCTTGGGAGGCGCGATGGAAGGAGTCGGGGCGGCTGGCTTGGCGGGCGGGGCAGGAACCGGTTTCGGATCCGAAACTTTCGCGGACTCGATTGGTTTCGACGACTCGGCCGGCTTGACCGGCTCGGCTGGCCTCGCAGACGCCGGCAGACTGACCAGCGACACCTCCACCGACGTCAACGGCCGCTCAGCCCGCTGCGGAATTCTGAGCCCTGTCGCCACAAGCAGCACCACCACATGCAACGCGAGCGACCAGGCCAAGGTCCGCTTGAGGTGAGCTCCTATCCCGGACTGATCATCCTGGTCGAACCACACACCTGACTGGACCGTCGCCTGGGACGCCATAATCACCAGCCCCCTCGAACACCCGGCTTTAATTCTTTCGTGGCGGGAGGTGCGGAAGCTGCGGCGCGACCACATGTTCCGGTCCGGCCGGCTCCGTTACCATCCCGATCTTTTCGATCCCGGCTTTTTTAATGCCGTCGATGACTTGCACCACAACACCATACGGCACGTCGCGATCCGCCCGGAGGTACAGCGACACATCCGGATGCGTCTGCTTCAAGAGCTTCAGCTTTTGCTCAAGCTGCGCCACGCCGACCGGATCTTTATCGAGATACAAACGTTGATCTTTTTCGATCGTCAATACGGTCCGCATTTCCGGCTTGATCGTATTGGTCGCGGAGGTCGGCAGCTTGATGTCCACCCCGCGATACAACATCGGCGCGGTGACCATGAAAATCACTAGCAACACGAGGACCACATCAACGAGAGGGATAACGTTGATCTCCGCCAGAAACCGGCGGTGCCGAGATTCCAGGGTCATCCTTGGACTCCGGACGGAACTGGTTTCGCCTTTGCTGCAGTCGAGAGAGAGGCCAGAAGCTCAATGGTCACCGAATCCAGCCGGAAGGCCGTATTCCGAATCCGGATGAGGAAATAGTTGTATGCGATGACCGCGGGGATGGCGGTAAAGAGACCGGCGGCCGTCGCAACGAGGGCCTCCGCTACGCCGGGTGCAACAGCGGAAATACTGGCGGTCCCTTGCGTCCCGATCTCACGAAACGCATCGATGATGCCCAGCACGGTTCCGAGCAGGCCGACAAAGGGGGCAATGTTGCCCGTCGTGGCCAGAAAGGGAAGATAGGTCTCAAGCCGTGAGAGCTGACTCTGCCCGAGATAGGATGCGGCCCGCTCGATAATGTGCCGATCGACGGGGCCCGCGCCGCTCTTCCCCTCGACACGGCCAGAGCTCATTCGCTCCATGACCCCTTCGAATACGGCCGCGCATGGACTCCCTTCGAGCCGCCGGACTTGCCGATAGAGTTCGTCGATGTCTTTCGTTTTGGCCAACAACGCGAGGAAGCGCCGATCCTCTCGGTCGGCCACCCGGAACGCGCGCGATTTAGAGAAGATTACCGCCCAGGAGACGACCGAGAATACGAACAGAAGCAGAAGCACGATTTTGGAGACCGAGCCAAGCGAGCCGACCAGTCCGGACAGACCTGTCTGAAACATGCAGCGCTAACCTTTCCAGCCCCTCGGAAGTACTCACCCTCCTACCTGTGGATTCCAGCAACACGGGGAAGATGGCGGGGCCGACGGGATTTGAACCCGCGACCTCCAGATTGACAATCTGGCGTCCTAACCAGCTGAACGACGGCCCCTCAAAACTCAACGTGTAACGGAAGATTTTACTGACAAGACAATATCTAGCGGTTGGTCTCGTCTGAAGTTTTCATTGCCCGTATTCTATCCGTCCTGTCCCCTTCACCCAGTATTTCCCTGGTAGGCGGAACAGGGATCGAACCTGTGACATCCACCGTGTAAAGGTGGCGCTCTGCCAACTGAGCTATCCGCCCGATTTCCTTAGCAACCTGGGCGGGATGCTACCAAGTCCACAGGCCCATGTCAACCGAATCTCGCACTCTTCTTGCATTTTCTTCGCTATTACTCACGCGAATCGTGTCTTTTCGGTCAGGTTTTTTTTTCGCGACTCCTGCCTGCTCTGGGGAAATAGGCGTCGTGGACCCGCTTCAACCGTCCCCGCTCGACATGGGTATATATCTGCGTCGTCACAATATTGGCATGGCCCAACATCACCTGAACAGACCGCAAGTCTGCGCCGCTCTCGAGCAGATGGGTTGCAAACGAATGCCGGAGCATGTGCGGCGAAATCACCTGCGCAATGCCCGCCCGCTGCGCGCGGCGCCTGAGTAGCTTCCAGAACGCTTGCCTCGTCAAGGGCCCGCCCCGCCGCGACACGAACAGATACCGGGAGGCCCGTTGCTTCAGAAGCCTAGGCCGCGCCTCTTCTACATACTGACGCAACAACTGCCGCGCCCCCTCGCCCATCGGCACAAGACGCTGCTTCGACCCCTTGCCCGTAACCCGGAGATAGCCGACATCCAGATTCACCTGCGCCAGGTCAGCCGTCACCAGCTCCGACACACGCAGCCCCGTCGCATAGAGCAACTCCACCATGGCGCGGTCGCGCAAATCTTCCAGCGTAGGAGCTGCCGCCAGATCCAATAGGGCGGTCACATCGTGCTGTGGCAGCGTTTTGGGCAGCCTCACACCTTTCGCCATCGAGGGCAGCCCGACGACAGGACTCTCCTCAATCATCCGTTCCTGCAACAAAAACCGGAACCATCCGCGAATCGCCGAGAGACAGCGAACCGAGGAGGCGCGAGACAGTTTCGCCTCACGTAAAGAGCGGAGAAACCCCGTTACCGTTTCCGCTGTGACTCGTTCCAGCGATACGGAGCCGGCTCGCTGCACATAGGCATGGAATTTACTCAGGTCTCGGCGATAGGCCTCGACCGTGTTGACGGACAGACCGCCCTCCACTCGGAGATGGCGCAAATATCGCTCGGCCAGCGGATCCAACAGCATCGGCGCGATGATAGCCAATCACTGCGATGAACACAACGAGCCTGGCAGGAGTTACCTTGACACCCTCACAGGGTTTCCGATAGTAGTCACTGGCGCATCACCCATCTGTCACAGCGCCAGGAGCTTATGATCCACCAGGCAACACCGCCATCGTCCCCTCGCACACCGACCCTCGCGACAAGCTGGGGGACGGCGCTCGTCCTGACATGGGGACTGCTCTGGCCGGTGGGGGCCGCTTTCGCTCCCGTGGCCTCTGCGCAAACGGGCACCCAGGCCCCAGCGAACCATCCGGTCCTGGCCCAGGCAAAACGGCTGCTGGAGGCGGAACGGGCAGAAGAAGCGATCACCCTCCTCCGTCGCTTCCTGGCCACGTCGCCGAAGCCTGAATTTCTCGACGACATCTATTTATTGCTGGGCGCCGCCCTACATGACACCCAACAATATGGGGAAGCCCTCAAATATTTGCAGCAACTGCAGACGGAGTTCCCCACCTCCGAGGTCACAGACCGGGGCAAGCTGCTGCAAGCCCGCTCCCATGCAGCCATGGGCAACCTCGACCTGGCCATTCCGCTCCTGACCAGTCTCCGCACCCTCTCAAAAGACGACAACCTCAAACGCGAAGCCCTGCGCCTGAGCGGGGGCTTCTACGCACAGAAGGACAACACCATCCGCGCCATCCAAGCCTGGCAGGATGAAATGGCCTTGGGCACCGACGCGCAAGCGGAAGACGCGCGGGCTCGCATCCGCACCTTGCTCGGCGACACCTCGAACCGGAAAGCCCTTGAGCGCATCAAGGAAGCCTTCCCTCGCAGTTTTCCCGGCGACCTCGCAGCTCTCCGCCTCATCGACTTCTATCTCGAGCGGAGCGAAGAGCACCTGGCCATCCGGCAAATTCAGCAGTTCCTCTCCAACTTCCCGGCGCATCCCCAGTCAGCCAAAATCCTGGGGCTCCTCGCCACAGTCCAAGCCAAACTGAAATCCCATCAGTTCTTCGTCGCGACGGTCCTGCCCCTTTCAGGGAAACTCGCCCCCTTCGCGACCGAAACCCTCAACGGCGTGCAACTGGCCCTCGAAACCCATAGAGAAAGAGGAGGCGTTCCCTCCGTCGGCCTCATCGTCAAGGATTTCGAATCCGACCGCGCCTCCTTTTTAGGCGACTTCTCCGGACTCCTGAACAACGACCATCCCCTGGCCGTCATCGGCCCGCTCCTTTCAAAACATTTGCCTGCCATGGCCGAGCTGGCTGGGCGAGCCCATACCCCTTTGATCACACCCGCTGCGACCCTGCCCAACGTCAGACGACTCGGCTCCTATGTCTTCAGCACATCCCTCACCTATCAGCTCCAAGCCAAGCGCATCGCGACCTATGCCATGAAGGAACAGGGCTTCCGCCGGTTCTGCATCCTGCATCCCGACACAACCTATGGCCGCGAATTGGCCAAACTCTTCGCCCAGGAAGTGCGCCAAGCCAAAGGGGAAATCATCGCCATCGAATCCTACAAAGAGGGCGAGCCGGACGTCAGCGCGCCGCTCAAGCATATGAAAGCGGAGGACCTCAAGCACTACGGCCTTTCCGTGCCGGTCGACATGAGCAAGCTGGCAGGAAAGCAGACCAAAATGGACAGGAAAGTCCTCTACACGCCGGGCTTCGATGCGGTCTTTATTCCGGGCCGCGCGGCCGACGCCGGCCTCATCACCGCGCAGCTTAATTTCCACGACATGAAAGTGCCCTTTCTCGGCGCGAATGGCTGGAACTCCACGGACTTCGCCCGCACAGCCGATTCCTCGATCGACGGAGCCGTCTTCGTCGACGGCTTCTTTGTGGATAGCCCCAACCCTTCGGTGCAGGACTTTGTCGACCGCTACAAAAAACGATTCCAAACCAGCCCGACCCTCTTCGCCATGCAGGGCTATGACGCGGCAAAATTGGTGATCGATTCGGCGAAAAAAGGCGCGACCTCCGGCGAAGCCGTCCGCGACCAGTTCATGACCCAGCCGGATCTCTCGCCGCTCGCAGGGCCGGCGGCCTTCGGACCGGACGGAACCTTGAATCGATCGCTCTTCCTCCTGCAAATCAAACGAGGCCGATTCCTCCAGATCAATTGAGAAAGCCGACCCCATGAACTCCCTCCCGCAGATTCTGCATACCATCTCCTATATGGGGCTCCCGCTCCTCTTCGCGATGGTGCTCCATGAATATGCCCATGGCTGGGTCGCCTACCGTTGCGGCGATGCGACCGCCAAGCTCCAGGGCCGCCTCACCATGAACCCCCTGGCGCATATCGACCCCTTCGGGACCATTATCCTGCCGCTGCTCTGCCTGGCGGTGCCGGGCGGATTCTTTCTCGGCTGGGCCAAGCCGGTCCCGATCGACCCGCGCGCCCTGTATCAACCCCGTCGCGATATGGCACTCGTCGCCGCAGCGGGGCCTGCCATGAATCTCGCGCTGGCCATCGGCAGCGCCCTCCTCTTCGCCGTCCTCCTATCGATCGAACCGGCGATTGGAAGCTACTGGTCCGGATCGACGGACAACGCCGTCCCTGACACCTGGAGCACGAAGCTCCTGCTGCCGATCGCCATGATGGCTGTCTACTCCGTCTTGATTAACGTGCTCTTGATGCTGTTCAATCTGCTCCCGCTGCCCCCGCTGGACGGAGGCAGGATTCTAACGAGCCTGCTCCCCCCCACTGCGGCCCAGGCGCTCATGCGCGTGGAGCCCTACGGCATGTTCGTCCTCATGGGGCTGATCCTTCTCGATCCGCAGATTCACCTCATCCATACGGTCACCAGCACCTTGACCCATAGTCTGTCCAATATGATTCTCTCCACCGCCATCGGTCTCGGAACAGGAAACACACCATGACCACACCCAGAAAACGAGTCCTCAGCGGCATGCAGCCGAGCGGGCTGCTCCATCTCGGCAACTATCTCGGCGCGTTGGAGAATTGGAAAAGCCTGCAGAACGACTACGAATGTTACTTCTTCGTCGCGGATTGGCACGCCCTCTCGTCGAACTACGCCGACACCAGCCGCATCCGCGAGTTCGTCCATGAACTCTTGATCGACTGGCTGGCCGCCGGCATCGACCCGGCGAAGGCCAAGGTGTTCGTTCAATCACGCATCCCGGAACATGCCGTCCTGCATCTCCTGCTCTCGATGATGACCCCGGTCTCCTGGCTGGAGCGAAACCCGACCTACAAAGAGAAGCAGGAAGAGATCAAGGACCGCGACATGACCACGTACGGATTTCTGGGCTACCCGGTCCTCCAGGCCGCGGACATCCTGCTCTACAAGCCGGATTTCGTGCCGGTGGGCAAAGACCAGCTGCCGCATCTGGAACTCACCAGAGAGCTGGCCCGCCGGTTCAACAGCCTCTACAAGCCGGTATTCCCGGAGCCGGTCGAACAGCTCACCAAGTTCCCGAAAGTGCTCGGCACGGATGGGCGGAAGATGAGCAAGAGCTACGGCAATACGATCAACCTGTCGGATGCCGAGCCGGTCGTAAGACAAAAACTCAAGACGATGGTCACAGACCCGGCCAGAGTCCGGCGCCACGACCCGGGCAATCCGGACCTCTGCCCGGTCTACGACTTCCACAAAATCTTTTCCTTGCCGATGGTCCAGGATCAGATCAATACGGAATGCCGGAGCGCCGCTATCGGCTGTATCGCCTGTAAAAATCTGGTTGCAGACCGGGTCGTCGAACAGATGACGCCGATGTGGGATGCGCGCGCAATCCTGAGCAAAGACCCGGCCTATTTACAGGACATCGTACAGGAAGGCAGCCGCAAGGCCGGCGAAGTCGCCAAGGCGACGCTGCATGACGTCACAGAAGCGATGAAGATCTAGCAGGCTGCCGCCGATCAACCGCAAGGCAAGAAACGAAACGCCGGGGATGCCGTGAAGGAACAGACGATGAGAATAGTGGCGCTGACCGCGATGCTCCTGGGAATGGGTTGGGGCATAGCCTGGGCGGGCGATCCCCCTTGCGACAAATATCCCCCGGCCAAACAGGCGAAATGCGCCGCAGTCTGGAAAGAGCTGAACCAGGAAGACGGCCCCTTGATCTCACAGTTCGGACTGGCCCAACTGAAACGGCGAGAGGAAGGCAAAATCAACGCGGAGCAACATCTCGCCGAGAACATGACCTTCATCAAACAGTCCACCCAGAAACGCCTCGAACGACTCCGCGCCAGGATGGAAAAAGAATAGCGCCAGCAATCCTCCCGCCTTCGGCGCGCCGCAGATGCGGCCCAGCAAGAAACGCTTTCCCGTAGAACGCTCAAAAAGACTGTCCAGCGGGGCCGCAGGTGAGTCGAAACCGGAGGCGTAGCCCATGGACGTTGAGGATTTCGATGAACCGAGAACGAAGCTGGCAGGATTTTTGAGCGTTTTACTAAAGACGGACGAACTGATTCGTCTCTTTCTCTATCCCAATCTCCGTCTCCGGTCCATGCCCGGTCACGACGACCGTGGCATCGTCCAGACTATAGAGCCGCTCACGAATGGATTGCTCGATCGTATCGAAATCTCCTCCCCAGAGATCGGTGCGCCCGATGCTGCCGCGAAAGAGCGTATCGCCTGCCAAGACCAATTTATCAACGGGAAAATGAAAGCTCATCGACCCTCTGGTGTGACCGGGCGTGTGGAGCGCGACCACCGAGACTTGCCCGATCAGCAGCTTCTCCTCATCCTTCAACCAATAGTCCGGCAGCGGCACCGGCACATAGGCGACGCCGAAGAGCTCGCATTGCACCTCCAGCATCTTCCAGAGATCCAGGTCGTCGTGATGCAGACA
>SYGW01000030.1 GCA_005800255.1 Nitrospiraceae bacterium
TCAGACTTCCATGATTTCGTGTTCTTTTTTCTTGACCACGTCGTCGACTTTTTGAATGTACAGATCGGTCAGCTTCTGGGTGTCGATTTCCGCTTTTCGCAGATCGTCTTCGGTGAGCTTGCCATCCTTTTGCAGTTTCTTTAACTCTTCGTTGCCATCTCGACGAACCCCCCGCACGACCACTTTTGTCTCTTCGCCGTGCTTTTTGCAGATCTTGCCGAGATCTTTGCGGCGCTCTTCGGTGAGGGGCGGGAGGGGAATGCGAATAATCTTTCCGTCGTTGGACGGGGTCACGCCGAGGTTTGATCCTGCCAGGGCCTTTTCAATTTCCTTGATGAGGGCCGGCTCCCAGGGTTGGATCGTAATGAGGCGCGCCTCCGGAGTCGAAATATTGGCCACCTGCTTGAGCGGGGTCATCGTGCCGTAGTAGTCCACCCGCACGCCGTCGAAGAGGGCCACAGAGGCTCGCCCTGTTCGCAGCCCGGCTAAATCGCGCTTGAGATGTTCCAGCGCGGACTCCATCTTTTCCGTGATTTTCTGGTGTATGGCGGCAGGATTGGACATGCGAGACTCCCGGGAAAATTAACGACGATCCGGCGTGACGACGGTGCCGATCGCTTCGCCTGTGGCGACGCGTTTGAAGTTGCCCTGTTCTTTGAGGTTAAACACGATGAGCGGCAGATTGTTATCCATGCAGAGGCTGATGGCCGTGGCATCCATCACCTTCAAGTTCTGATTCAAGATCGCCAGGAAGGAAATGGTCTGATACTTCGTCGCGGTGGGATTTTTCACTGGGTCGGCGTCGTAGATACCGTCGACCTTAGTCCCCTTCATGATGACCTGGGCGCCGATTTCCATCGCCCGGAGCGCCGCGGCGGTATCGGTCGAAAAATAGGGATTCCCCGTGCCGCCGGCGAAGATGACGACGCGCTTCTTTTCAAGATGACGAATGGCCCGGCGGCGGATATAGCCTTCGGCCAGCTGGCGCATTTCGATCGCGGATTGGACGCGTGTCATCACGCCGATGCGCTCAAGCGCGTTTTGCAGGGCCAGGGCATTGAGGACCGTGGCGAGCATCCCCATGTAGTCGGCGGAGGCTCGTTCCATGCCGGAGGCGCTGGCGGCAATGCCGCGGAAGATATTGCCGCCGCCGATAACCACGGCGACTTCCATGTCGAGGGCCACGACGGAGGCGATCTCCGTCGCGAGGCCCTCGAGAATGGAAGGCTGGATGCCGTAGCCCTGCTCACCGGCCAGCATCTCTCCGCTCACTTTGAGGAGGATGCGCCGATAGTTCGCAGAGCTCATGCTTCGCCTAATTGATACCGGGTGAAGCGGCGGATGTTCATGTTCTCGCCGATTTTGGAAATCTTCAACGCGAGAAGGTCTTTGATCGTGACAGCGGGGTCCTTGACGAAGGACTGCTCGATCAGACAGTTCTCCTGGAAGAATTTTTCCAGTTTGCCTTCGACGATCTTCGGCCAGGCGGCCGGGGGCTTGCCCATTTCCTTGGCCTGTCCTTCGTAAATCGCGCGTTCTTTCGCGATGAAGTCTGCGGGGATCTCTTCCCGTTTGACATAGGAGGGCTTCCCAGCTGCCACCTGGAGGGCCAGGTCGTTGACGAAGGCTTTAAACTCTTCGTTCCGCGCGACGAAGTCGGTTTCGCAATTGACTTCGATCAGCACGCCGATTTTTCCGCCCATGTGGATATAGGCATGGATGAGGCCCTGGTTGGTCTCGCGGCCAGACTTTTTGAGCGCCGCAGCCAAGCCTTTTTGGCGCAAATAATCGATGGCTTTTTCGACATCGTCGCCGTTTTCGGTGAGCGCTTTCTGGCAATCGAGGAAGCCGGCGCCGGTTTTCTCTCTCAGTTCTTTGACAAGCTGACTTGATCCAGCCATACGTGACGGTCCTTTTCAGTAAACAGTGAGTGCTTTCGTTGACGCGTGTCGTGCCGTCCCTTATGAAGCCGGCGTGCTCGCGAGGCTCATGGCTGCGGGTTTGCCGCCTGCCACAGGCGCCGGTTTGAAATCCGCTTCTTCGCGCTGGGTCCGCAAATTGGCGCCTTCGATGCAGGCGTTGGCAATGAGGGACGTGATGAGCTTGATGGAGCGAATGGCGTCGTCGTTTCCAGGGATCGGGTAGGTGATGTGGTCCGGATCGCAGTTTGAGTCCAGGATCGCGATTATCGGAATCTCCAGCCGCTTTGCTTCCTGCACGGCCAGGTGCTCGATGCGCGTGTCGAGCACGAAGATCGCTCTGGGAACGCCGCGCATGTCCTTGATGCCGCTCAGATACTTCTGCAGTTTGACGATCTCTTTCTGCATCTTCATGATTTCTTTTTTCTTCAAGCCGTACTGGCTGGGGTCCGCCAGCTTGGCTTCCATCTTCTTCATCTTGTCGATGCTCTTCCGGATGGTCTGGAAGTTCGTGAGCATGCCGCCTAGCCAACGCTGGTTGACGAAGAACATGTTGGCGCGCAGCGCCTCTTCTTGAAGGATTTCGGCAGCCTGACGCTTGGTCCCGACAAACAGGACCGTCTGGCCGGCGGCGACGGTGTCGCGGACGAAGGCATAGGCCTGCTCCATCCGGTTCAGGGTCTGCTGAAGGTCGATGATGTAGATGCCGTTGCGTTCGCCAAAGAGGAATTTCTTCATCTTCGGGTTCCAGCGATTCGTCTGGTGTCCGAAATGGACGCCTGCTTCCAGTAATTCCTTGATCGAAACCACTCCCATGCCTTCACCTCCCCTCAAGACTTGCAGAGCGCCTGCTGACGCAGGCGAGGGGGACTGGCCCCCTTATTCTCAAGTCAAGCGACGTCCAGAGACGCCGATTCGAATTTGATACGGTTCCTCAACGCACGAAATTATGCGAGGAGGAGACAGTCTCCTGACTACTAAAGCCTTGGAAGGTTAGCATAATGCCGCGTAGATTTACAAGCAGGAGGATGGAATTGTGCCCTAGGATCGGTAGCTTGCGTTAATACGGACATAGTCGAACGATAGGTCCGTCGTCCATATATGGGCCTGCTGTTTGCCCTGCCCAAGCCCCACGGCAATCGTAAACTCTTTCTGGTGAAAGACCTTCGCAATGCGGCTCTCCGCACCGAGTCCGAGTCCCATCCCATGCTGCACCATCGGGACCCCGCCAAACGAGACAGTCAGCTTGGATGGGGTGATCGGGACCCCGGATCTACCGATGGCGGCCATGACGCGGCCCCAATTGGCATCCTCGCCAAAGAGGGCGGTCTTGACCAGGTTTGAGGTGGCAATAGTTTGGGCGACCTGCCTGGCCTGCGCCACGGTGGTGGCTCCGCTCACCTCAATCTTCACCACCTTGGTGACCCCTTCGCCGTCGCGGCAGATTGCCAGCGCGAGGGCTTGGCAGGCTTCGGTCAGGAGCAGCAAAAATCGGCTGAAGGCGGCTGTGCCTTCTGTGATCGTGCGATTCTCTGCCATGCCGTTTGCCAAGCAGAGGACCGTATCGTTGGTGCTGGTATCCCCATCGACCGAGATGCAATTGAAGGACTCGTTGGCCGCCAGGCTGAGGGCCCGCTGGAGGGCGCGCTTCGTGATGGCAGCGTCCGTCGTGAAATAGCCCAGCATCGTGGCCATGTTGGGATGGATCATGCCGGAGCCCTTGGCCATTCCGCCGATGGTAATCAAGCGGCCGCCGATGGTGTCTTGCAGGACAATGGATTTCGGGCGGAGGTCGGTCGTCATGATCGCCTTGGCCGCATCCGGGCCTCCATGCTCGCTGAGCTGCCTGAGCAGTTGCGGGATGCCCGTGACGATGCGATCGACCGGCAAGACCCGTCCGATTACCCCGGTGGAGCCGATGAAGATTTGATTAGTGTTAACACCTAGTTTCTTCGCAATCAATGTGACAGTTTTTTTCGCGGCAGCTAATCCCTTGGCGCCTGTGCAGGCATTGGCATTGCCGCTGTTGACGAGAATGGCTCGTCCGATTCCCTTGCGCAGATGTAAGCGGTCGACGATGACCGGAGCAGCAACCACCTGGTTTTTGGTGAAGACGCCGGCGATGGGACCGCTCTGTTCAGAGACGACGAGCGCCAGATCTAGCAGGCCGAGTTTCTTGATGCCGCAGTGGATGCCGGCGGCGCGAAACCCCATTGGGGCGGTGATGCCACGGCGAGGAGCGGTGGTGACGGTCTTCTTCGTCTTCTTCATGACAGAGACATCCTGTTCGAGAGGATTAGGGATAGGCTGCAGGAGCCGTCAGGCCGGTCTCTTCCGGGAGACCCAGCCTGAGGTTCATGGCTTGAATGGCTTGGCCTGCCGCGCCTTTGACCAGATTGTCCAGTGCGGCCACCGTAATGACGGAGCCTGAGCGGGAGTCCAGGTAGATCCCGATGTCGCAATAGTTGGAGCTTTTGATGTAGCGAGGGTTTGGCATGATGTCGTCCTGGATCCTGACGAATCGCTCGCCCTTGTAAAAGGTGCGATAGAGCTGGCGGAGGTTGGCCAGCGCCATCGGACTTTTCAGTTTGCAGTAGGCCGTGCTCAAGATGCCGCGGTTCATCGGGACGAGGTGCGGCGTGAAGGTGATGATCGGCTGTGCCGTATCCGTTCCTGCCGACTTCGAGGCGCGTCTCAGCAGCCTGCCCAGTTCCTGTTCAATCTCAGGAATGTGGCGGTGTTGCCCGATTTTGTAGGGCTCCAAGGATTCATGGGCTTCCGGAAAATGGTAGGGGAGAGCCGGGCTGCGCCCCGCGCCTGAAATGCCGGATTTCGCATCGATGACCACGCTGTGCGGTTGCGCCAGATCCTGGGCGAAGAGGGGCGCCAATTGCAGAATGGCGGCAGTCGGGTAACAGCCTGGCGAGGCAATCAACTTGGCCTTGGCGATGGCGGCTCGATGTAGTTCCGGCAGTCCATAGACCGCGTCTTTCAGTAGGTCCGCATGGGTATGGGGAGTCTGATACCATTGTTCATAGACGGCGGCATCTGTGAGCCGATAATCGGCGCTGAGGTCCACCACGAGTTTGCCGGTCTTGAGACAGGCGGAGACCGGCGCCAATGATCTGGTGTGGGGGAGGGCCAGAAAAACCGCGTCGACCTGGTCCGCCAAAGCTTCCGGTGAGAGGGCTTGAAACGAGAGCGATACCAGGCCTGCCAGGCTGGGGAAGACCGCTGCCACAGGCGTGCCGGCGGATTTCTCCGACGTGACGGCATGGAGTTCGAAATGGGGGTGGAGCGCTGCCAGGCGGACGAGTTCCGCTCCGGCATAGCCGCTGGCTCCTGCGATGGCGACGCGTATCTTCTTCATCTGTTTCACCCGTTGTGCACCCCACAGGCACAAAAAAAGGGAAGGCATGGAGCCTTCCCTTTTTCTGACTGTGGCTCCGACGTTTATCGCTTCGAGTACTGGAACTTCTTTCTGGCACCCTTCTGTCCGTACTTCTTTCGCTCTTTGCCGCGCGAGTCGCGTGTCAGCAAGCCTTCCTTCTTTAGAGGGGTGCGGAGGGGCTGGTTCAGTTCCACTAACGCGCGCGCGATCGCATGACGCAGGGCGCCGGCTTGTCCGACCAAGCCGCCGCCATGGACCGTGGCCTTGATTGAGTACTGCCCGACGACGCCGCCGATTTCAAGCGGGAACTGGATGATCTGCCGCAAGGTCAGGCGTGGGAAGGCCTGCTCGATGGGCTGATCGTTGATCGTGATGTCGCCCGCCTTCCCGGTGACCCAGGCTCTGGCGATTGCGCACTTGCGCCGTCCGGTCGCATATTGAGTTGCTGCTGCCATGCTACAACGTCTCCTTCTTCGCTCTCGGTGATGATTTACAGAGTAATGGGTTCCGGTCCTTGGGCCTGATGCGGATGAGTGGACCCGACATAGACGCGGAGTTTCTTGGCCATTCCATTTCCCAAGGGGGTCTTGGGGAGCATGCCTTCGATCGCTTTCGTCAAAATGATCGTGGGATCCTTTTTGAAGACATGCTGCGCCGTCGCGGTCTTGAGTCCGCCCGGGAAGCCGGTATGGTGGCGATAGAGCTTGGTGGTCATCTTATCGCCAGTCATATGGATCTTTTCGGCATTCACGATCACGATGTGATCGCCCATGTCGACATGCGGGGTAAAGGTCGGCCGGTGTTTGCCGCGCAACATGCCGGCTACGCGGGCTGCCAGGCGGCCCAGTGTTTTCCCTTCCGCATCCACGAGATACCACTTCTCTTGCACGTCTAAAGGCTTTTGTTGATAAGTCGACATTGTTCTTTCGCGCTCCTTCGCTAACGAGTGAATCAGGTTTTTTGTACTGCCGGTGTGCCGATATTCTTCGACTCGAGCTTTGACAGCCAGGCGTCGAGGTTCGTCGTGCTCCGCCGCGTCAGCACGTCCTGCGTGATGTAGATCGGGCAATGAGCCCGGAGCGCCAGCGAGATCGCATCGCTGGGCCTGGCGTCGATCGTGCGCTCCACGCTTTTGTTGGCGACATAGACCGTCGCATAATAGGTGCTGCTCTTCACGTCTGCAATGACGACCCGTTGGATCGTGACGTTTAAGTGTTCGGCAAAGCTCTTGATCAGGTCATGGCTCATGGGGCGCGGTGTGATCATGGCATCGAGCGCGAGCTTAATGGCATTGCCTTCCGCCGCGCCGACCCAGATCGGGAACGTGTCGAGGGCGTCATCCCGTTTCGCCAAGACGACAATTCGCGTGTCGGTGTTGGCCTCTTCGAGGATGCGGTCGACCCGGTATTCAACCAGGCCTTGTTCTTTGGGTGGATTGGCGGTGCTCATGCTCAATTAGGAGTCCAGCTTGCCGAAATCTTCCGGCTTAAGATTTTCCAACCACTGTTCCAGCTCTTCGGAGCTTTGTTTTGTAATCACGGTATCGTTGGCGAACACCGGCGCATTGGACCGAAGCGCAAGGGCGATGGCATCGCTGGGCCTGGCGTCGACGGTATATTCGGAATCCTCGTACATCAAATGAATCTTTGCGAAGTATGTGTGTTCCGAGAGATCCGTGATTACCACGCTGATGACCTTCGCATTATACGCATCCAGGAACGCCTTCATGAAGTCATGGGTCATCGGCCTGGGCGGTGTGACGTTTTCCATCGCCATGCTGATGGATCCGGCTTCTGATTTTCCAACCCAGATGGGGAGCATGTCGGAATGCTCTTCGTCGCGTAGCACCACAATGTACGCGTTGTTATAAGGGTCGAACATCAACCCCTTTATATGCATCTGTGTAATCACGACAAATCGATTCCTTTTCCTCGCCTTTGTAGTCGTGAGGAGATGCTGATCGTCCAGGTGGAAGGATCAAGAAGGAAGCAACTTAACATTTTTGAAGTCAGCCTGTCAACGAAGCCTGCGAGATCGCTGGAGAAATTGATGAGGCTCGTGCCGCGCAGGCCTGGCGTGGAGCTCTGTCGCTCAGCGAGGGGCTGCGGGCTCAGGCTTGCGGGCGAAAGTTTTGCTCGATTTTTTCGGTGTCGGCCTGTTCGCCGAGCTTCAGAAACGCTTTCATCTGCTTCTTGACGAGTTCCCTGCCGCTTTCTTCGCCCAGGTTGACCTGGTACTCGTTGATGACCATGACTCGCATGCCTTCCCACTTTTTCCAGCAGGGCTTGCAGACTTTGGATTTGACCTCGGCTTCGAGTTTCCCCATGAAGAGGGGGTCGGTAATGGCTTCTCCTGCTTGTCCGCACGTCACGCACTGAACGTCTGCCATGGTCTGAGGATCCTCCTGCGCATAGAATAGGGTAAGTGGAGCAGGATTGTAGCATTGCGTTCATGCGTAAGAAAAGAGGGGAGATCGATTGCGCCTGCCTATGGCTTCGTGTTAAGAAGGTGCGGCTTTTTATGTTGGTATGTGCTGTGCCCGGATGGCGGAACTGGCAGACGCGCCGGACTCAAAATCCGGTTCTCGTAAGAGAGTGGGAGTTCGACCCTCCCTCTGGGCACCAACCGTCGAGACATGGAGAGCTTCGGTTTTTCGCGGTTCGTTCAGTTGGCGGTTGTGTGTGAATCGCCAGCGAATTCATCGCAATTATGCCTCTTGACATGACGGAATGGGTGGCCTATAGTCCGCACCCTAGAGTAGTGATGAGCAAATTCTAACCTGATCATGTTGGTTCTATATTTTGTTGTCCGTCATTTCATTCTCTAATCTCACCAAGGAGGCAGCACATGCGTAAAGTGTTGGCACTAGGAACGGCAATTCTTTTTGTCGGTTCCGTGGGTGTGTCAATCGCTCAGGAGCGTTTGCAGACTAACCAATCAGGGTTGGGCGTGGGCGAAGGAGTTGGCGACATATCGGGGTCAAGTACCCGGGTGAACACGTTTGATCGAAGCAATTTTCTTGACCGGTTGTCGCAGGCAGAAACAATGTATGGCCGCGTGATCGGCATAGATCTGCCGGGTAAGAAGATGCATCTTGAGGGCGGCGGCAGCTCTCACGATGAGGGTCGTGCAGGTGGTGGTGCTATGAACTATCGCACCGTGTATTTTGATGACAGGACCAATTTCGAGCAGGTTCGTATTTTGGAGTCTGGTGACGACGTGACCATCCAGGCGTATGAGGAAACAAGCGCGGCGCAGCCCTTCGGCACAGGCCGAAAGATCGTTCGTGAGATTACCGTCATTCGTGGGAATGAAAAGCTTGCTGGTAACGGCGGACTCGGACAGCGTCCGAACCCGGCAACTGAGCGTGGAATTACCACGAACAGCGGCTCTACCACTGGTGGAATTGGCGGTGCGGTGCTCCCAGGCAAGATTGATTCCGGTATCACCAGCCCGGTTGGTGAATATACCGGCGCCGCTCCTTGCTGGCAGTGCGAGCCGCAGCCAGGCTGGGGCAATGCAGTCGGCAACAAGTCAGACTACGGGACGGACTACACCAAGCCGAACTTGGTCAAGGGCCTGAACTAAGTCGAACTACCTTCCGTAAGGATGTGAGAAGGGGCAGCGCTTTCGCTGCCCCTTTTTTTTGTGCGCAGCAGGTCGCTACAATGCAAGCACATGCGAGAGGGAGCGCGACAATGATGGGTCAGCCGGATGCCGAGTTGGACTTGCGGGGAGTGATTTGCCCCTACAATTTCGTCAAGACGAAGTTGAAGCTGGAAGCGATGGAAGGGGGGCAGGTTCTTTCCGTGCTCTTGGATGAGGGCGATCCGATCAAGAATGTTCCCCGCAGCGTGAGCAATGAGGGTCACACCATTCTTTCGCAAGATCTTGTCGAAGGATCCTATCGTGTACTCATCCGCCGTCGTGAAGAGGAGTAGCGCGAGGGGTTTTTCTCTTTTGTCGTTTGATGTGGTTTTCCGCCCCACTTCCTTCAATCACGACCGTTACAGCTGAGTTTTTCGGTACTCGCGTAATCTTCTCGAGCAGGGCATCAGGCGTTCCGCGTAAGAGCGCTTCTTGGTTCGTGGTGAGATTCATGGCGATGGCCACTTGTCTGGTTGGGAGTATCTGCGTCAGGGTTTTCATCAGCCTGGTGAGGGCTCCTGGATCCACGTAGAAAACGAGAGTTCTTCGTTCGCTGCGGAATTGAGCGAAATGTTTTGCGAGACGAGCGCTGGTTGATGGAATAGTTCCCTCGAAGATGATCGCGTCACCGGAGAACCCTGAGGTCGCGGTCGCGGCTGTCATGGCAGAGGGGCCTGGGATGATTTTGACTGGGATTCCCGCTTGATGAGCCGCAGCGACTAACTGACCGCCTGGATCGTAGATCACGGGGCTGCCGTTGTCTGAAACGAGTGCGACATCCTGCCCCTGGACGAGCCTGTGCAGCAGGAGCGGCACTTTCTCCTGGCGATTGAGCGGGCCATAGCTCGTGACGGTAGCGGTAATGCCATGGTGGGTGAGGAGCCGTTGGGTCTCTCGGGGGTCCTCGGATGCAATAATCGACACGCGGCGCAGGAGCGCAAGCGCCCGTAGCGTGATGTCGTCAGGGTGGCCAATCGGTGTGCCAACGATGTAGAGTGTGCCGGATAAGCGGGACGCGGCGGTCTTGTCGTTCAGATTACGATCGTTTTGTTGACTCCCATCTCGCGCCATCGATATAATTCCTTGCTTAACGCCCGTCTGTTTGTCCTGAAAAGTTGAGAGGATAGACCTCTATGGCCGCCATGTTTTTCGTGGTGACGATGGCCCTCTATTTTGCGGCCACCGTTTCCTTTCTTGCCTACTTGCTCTGGCCTTCGGAAGCCCTGTCGAAAGTTTCGCTTGGTATGACGGCAGTCGGATTTGCCGCCCATACGATTGCGCTTGTGGCGCGGATGGTTGGCGCGACAGATGTTTCACCGCCGGGCTTCCATGAAGCCCTGTCGTTTTTCTCCTGGATGCTGACCCTGGTTTTCCTTGCCGTGGAATTTCGCCATCGGCTGCATGTGTTGGGGTCGTTCATCGTTCCGTTGGCGCTGGTCTCGCTCGTCTCTGCCGCGGCCTTGCCGGACACGGCTCCGACATTGACCCCGGTGTTTCGAACTCTCTGGGTCCATGTCACCTTGAGCATGCTCGGCACCGTGGGATTTGCCGTGGCCTTTGTAGCTGGTGTCATGTATCTGATTCAGGACGGACTTCTCAAGTCCAAACGGTTTAATACCCTCTATTCGAAATTGCCCGCCTTGGATTTTCTCGATCATCTGAGTCAGCAGTCGATTGTGATGGGTTTTCCTCTTTTGACGCTCGGCATCATTACCGGCGCGTTGTCCGCCGAGTTTTCACGCGGGTCCTATCTGAATTGGAATCCCGAGCAAACCTGGGCGTTGGTGACGTGGGTATTCTACTTCGCCGTGCTGATGGGACGATTGACCATGGGCTGGAGAGCCAAGCGGGCGGCCTACTTAACGATCATCGGGTTCGCCGGGGTAATTTTGACCCTCATTGGCGTGGTTCTGAAGAGTCACGGACCGGTGTCGTAACATGCACATTGTCGTTGTCGGCTTAAGCCATAAGACCGCCCCGGTGGAAATCCGCGAGAAGCTCGCGGTGCCTGAAAGCCGGATGTGCGAAGCCCTGACCCGTCTCTGCTCGTATCAAGGGGTGCGGGAGGGGATCTTATTGTCGACCTGTAATCGCGTCGAGGTCTATGCCGTCGTCGATGAGATCGAGGCCGGCTACGGGCGCATCCAGGAATTTCTGGCCGATGCCCACCTGTCGCTCTCCTCGGAACAACTGACACCCCATCTCTACTGGCACCAGGGGGATCGCGCGATCAGCCACTTGTTTCGCGTGGCCTCCAGTCTCGATTCTATGATCGTGGGCGAGTCGCAGATTCTGGGGCAGATTAAAGATGCCTTCGAGGCCGGGCTTACGCATAAATCGACCGGCATCATTTTGAACAAGGTCGTGAAGAAGGCGATCTCCGTCGCCAAACGTGTGCGGACGGAGACGAAGATTTCCGAGATGGCGGTGTCGGTCAGTTATGCGGCGGTCGAACTGGCCAAGAAGATTTTTTCTGATTTGAGCGAGAAGACGGTCTTGCTGGTGGGTGCGGGGGAGATGGCCAAGCTGGCAGCCAGGCATTTTATCGCCAGCGGTGTCCGCCATGTGCGGGTGACGACCAGGAATCCGCAACATGGGCTGGAGTTGGCCGAACGGTTCGGTGGCACCGCAGTTCCCTTCGAGCAGTGTCGGGAGGACATGGCTTCGGCCGATATCGTGTTGGTGTCGACCGGCGCAGCCCATTATCTCGTAAGCGAGGACGACGTGCAGCGCTCGGTCCGGCAACGGAAGAATCGTCCGATGTTCTTGATCGATATTTCCGTCCCGCGCAATATCGATCCGGCCGTGCGCCATGTGGATAATGCTTTCCTCTTCGACATCGACGATTTGAAGGCGCGGGTCGAGCAAAATCGCGGGGGGCGCCTGCAGGAGGCCGAGAAGGCCGAGCGGATGGTGGTGGATGAAGTCGGGGTTGTCCGGCAATGGCTCCAGTCGCTTGAAGTGACCCCCACTATCATGGCGCTTCGCACCAAAGCCGATGACATCAAGCGCGTGGAGGTCGAGAAGACTTTGGGGCGATTGGCGAATCTGTCCGCGCCGGAGCGGGAGTTGGTCGAAGCGATGGCCTCGTCGATCGTGAACAAGCTGATTCATAGTACGATGGTGACGTTGAAGGCGGAGGTGAATTCTTCGGACGGTGCGGCGTTCGTCGAGGCGGCTCGACGGTTTTTCAGTCTGGGGGACCCGGCCCTCTCTCCCGCCAATGAGAATGCTTCTTCCGCGTCGGAGACCTGTGCTTCTCCACAAGAAGAGAACAAGGATGCTGAAGCGATGATTCCGCGAGCCGGTTCGAAGAGGCCGGATCATTGAGCGGCTAGGGGCATGGGAAACACCAGCAAGGGGCCGAAACTCTTTGTCTGTCCCAAGTGCCGAAAGGCGTACCTGGGACATGACCCCTTGCCCGATTGCCCGGCCTGCGGGTTCGACTATCGGGAGCGCGAGGGGGTGCGATGGGATGTGCTCGTGTATCTCCTGTCGATTCTCGGATTGATTAGCTTTTTATTGGTTTCGTCGTCCTATCGGAGTTTTATCAGCGGAGCCTTCTCCAGCGAACCCTCACGGTCGGACCGCGAGGGTGCTGAAAAACTTCCTGGGCGCGAAGGATCTGCGACGTTTCATACCCCGTATCATGATGTGAGCCGGTGAAAGGGAGCCATGTCGAAAGTCAGTCATGAACGATCGTCCGTCGTGCTGGGAACTAGGGGTAGTAAGTTGGCGGTGCATCAGAGCGAATGGGTGCAGGCGCAGTTGCATGCGTTGGCCCCCCATGTCACGGTGACGTTGCGTCGCATCCAGACCTCGGGGGACAAGATTCTCGACGTCCCGCTGGCGCAAATCGGCGGGAAGGGTCTGTTCGTCAAGGAGATCGAGGAAGCGCTCTTGAGCGGCGAGATCGATCTGGCGGTGCACAGTATGAAAGATGTGCCGACGGAGCTGCCGGAAGGATTGGCCATTCTCTGCGTGCCGCCGCGCGAGGACCCCCGGGACGCCTTAATCAGCCTGGAGGGGCGGTCGTTTGCGGATCTTCCTGTGGGCGCCAGAATCGGGACCAGCAGTCTCCGCCGCCAATCGCAACTCCTGCATGCCAGGCCCGATCTCACCATTGTCATGTTGCGGGGGAACCTGGACACCCGGCTGAAGAAGTTACGCGAGGGCCAGTTCGACGCGATCGTGCTCGCCGCGGCCGGGCTTCGTCGATTGGATTGGGGGCATGAGATCACGGAGTACATTGCGCCGGAGATCAGTTTGCCCGCCATCGGCCAGGGGGCGCTGGGCATCGAGGGCCGGAGCGACGATCTCTTTATTCGTTCGTTGTTGAGCGGGTTGAACCACGCGCCCAGTCAGACCGCCGTGCTGGCTGAACGGGCCTTGCTCCATCGGCTCCAAGGGGGCTGCCAAGTTCCGATCGCGGCCCATGCCACCTTGGCCGGGACCAAGGTGATCTTAGAGGGGCTGGTGGCCAGCGTGGACGGCAAGGAGCTCATTCGTGATCGGGCGGAAGGAAGTCTCCAAGATCCTGCGTCGATCGGCATTCAGCTCGCGGAGCAGTTGATCGATCGCGGCGCCGATAAAATTCTTCGCGCCATCTACGGGACGGCATGACGGGACAGAACAAGCCTGGGAAAGTCTATTTAGTCGGAGCGGGGCCTGGCGACCCCGGTCTCTTGACGCTGAAAGGCAAGGAATGTCTGGAGCAGGCGGATGTCGTGCTCTACGATTATTTGGCCAATCCGGTGTTGCTTCAGTATGCTCCGGCCACAGCGCAGCGCCTGTATATCGGCCGGCGGGGACGCGGGCAATATCAAGATCAAGCCGATATCAATCGACTGCTCATCGAACGAGCTCAAGAGGGGAAGGTGGTGGTCCGTCTCACGGGCGGCGATCCCTTTGTGTTCGGGCGCGGGGGAGAAGAGGCGGAGGCGATGGCCGCGGCAGGGGTCGAGTTCGAGATTGTGTCCGGTGTGACGGCGGCCGTTGCCGTGCCGGCCTATGCCGGCATTCCTGTGACCCATCGCACCTTGGCCTCCACTGTGACATTTGTGACTGGCCATGAAGACCTGACTAAACCGGCGACGCTCTTGGAGTGGCCGAAGTTGGCCAATGTGTCAGGAACCCTCGTGTTCATGATGGGCATGAAGAACCTCCCGTCGATCGTGGCCCACTTGCGGACGGAAGGGCGTGCCTCCGATACGCCGGTGGCGGCGATCCGCTGGGGGACCAAAGCCGATCAGCAGGCCATCGTGGGGACCCTGGCCGACATTGTCGAGAAAACCGAAGCCGCGCAGCTTGAGCCGCCGACGGTGATCGTGGTGGGCGAGGTCGTGCGATTGCGAGGGCAGCTGAATTGGTTTGAGCTCAAGCCGCTCTTCGGCAAGCGGATCGTGCTGACCAGGGCGCAGGAACAGGCGCAGGAATTTTTCCGGTTGCTTGCCGCCTATGGAGCGGAGCCGGTCGAAGTGCCGACAATTCAGATCGTGCCGCCGGCCAGTTGGCAGGCGCTCGACGAGGCGATTACTCGTCTTGGGGCCTATCAGTGGCTGATCTTTACCAGCGTGAACGGGGTGGGGCCCTTCATGGATCGGCTCCAGGCGGCAGGGAAAGATGCGCGGGCTTTGGCGAACCTTCGCCTCTGCGCCATCGGGCCGCGCACCGCGCAGGAATTGAAGACCTATGGGTTGACGGCGGATCTCGTGCCAGCCGAATTCCAAGCGGAAGGGGTGATCGCGGCCTTGGCCCAGGTGGGAATTCGAGGGCATCGCATTCTGATTCCCCGTGCGGAAGTGGCGCGTGAAGTCTTGCCGGAGCAGTTGCGCGAGCTGGGGGCGACCGTCGATGTGATTCCGGTCTATCGCACGATCGTGCCCACCGTCGATGTCGCGTCGCTGACGCAGCAGCTTCAGGATGGGTCAGTGGCGGCGCTTACCTTTACGAGTTCTTCCACCGTGCGCAATTTTGTGGAGCTCTTCGGCGGGCAGGAGCCAGTTCGACGACTTGTGGCGCAGGTGGCGATTGCGTGCATCGGACCGATTACGGCTCGCACGGCAGAGGAATATGGGTTGACGGTCACGATCATGCCGACAGAAAATACCGTACCGGCATTGGCCGAAGCTATTGTGAAGTATTTCAGTGAGAGGGCGCGCGTGGCCGTTCCGACTCATGGATAGGCAAGAGTAGACGGTGGTGATGGACGGATTAGTAAGGAGGACATCTCATGGTTGCAGTTAGGTCGTTCATGGTTCCGAGAGAGAAATTCATTACGGTTGAGCGGGATACGGATGCCCAGACGGCGGCGCGGATCATGCGGGATCGCGGGATCGGTAGCCTCTTCGTGACGAATGGGAAGGACGTCGTCGGCATTCTGACGGACACCGATATGGTCCGGCGGGTGGTGGCGGCCGGAGCAGATACGCACAAGACGACGGTCGAGCAGATTATGTCGGCGCCGATTTTGACGATCGAGGAGAGTAAGACTCTCTTGGATGCCAACGATTTGATGGCCCAGACCCATCTCCGCCATCTCGGAGTGACGAAGGACGGTAAGCTGGTTGGCATGATTTCCGTTCGCGATCTGGTGGTGTTTCTCACGAATCTTCCGAGGAAATAATCCGATGGCCTTTCCAATTCAGCGGCTCAGACGGTTGCGGCAGCACGAGGGCTTTCGTCGCATGGTGCGGGAGACGAGCCTGTCTCCCGCCGATTTCATCTATCCGCTGTTCGTCGTGGAAGGGCGGAACAGGCGGGAGGAGATCGTGTCGATGCCGGGCCAGTTCCGGCTCTCGGTCGATCTCTTGGTGAAGGAGGCGGGCGAGATTGCGGCCTTGGGGATTCCCGGCATCATCCTGTTCGGGATTCCGGATCGGAAGGATGCGAAGGGGAGTGCCGGCTACGATCCGAACGGCATCGTGCAGCGGGCCGTCAAGGCGGTGAAGGACCATGTGCCGGGCCTGATGGTCGTGACCGATGTTTGCATCGACGAATATACCGACCATGGCCATTGCGGGGTCGTGAAGGACGGGCGCATTCTCAATGATGAAACCTTGGACTGCCTTCGCGCCATGGCCCTGACTCATGCGCAGGCCGGGGCCGATATGGTCGCCCCGTCCGATATGATGGATGGGCGGGTGGCGGCGATCCGGACGGAATTGGATCGGGCGGGGTTTATCGAGTTGCCGATCATGGCCTATGCCGCCAAGTTCGCCTCCTGTTTTTATGCTCCCTTCCGGGATGCGGCCTTTTCCAGCCCGCAATTCGGCGATCGCCAATCCTATCAAATGGATCCGGCCAACCGCCGGGAAGCGTTGCGCGAGATCGCCCTCGATGTCGAAGAGGGGGCCGATATCATCATGGTGAAGCCGGCGTTGCCCTACCTCGATATCATCGCCGCGGCCAGAGAGCAGATCCTGTTGCCGGTGGCGGCCTATCAGGTGAGCGGGGAGTACAGCATGATCAAAGCCGCCGCTCAGGCCGGCTGGCTCGACGAGTCGCGGGCCATGATGGAATCCTTGCTGTCGATCAAGCGGGCCGGCGCGGATCTCATTCTGACCTACTTTGCCAAAGACGCCGCGCGTCTTCTCCACTGACGACTATGTTGAAAGTTACGCGCGGGCTGTCCGGTGAACGTGCTCTTCGGGCCTATCCGGTCGCCACGATCGGCAATTTCGATGGCCACCATCTGGGCCATCGAGCCCTGCTACAGACGGTGGTCGAGACGGCCAGAAAGGCGCAGGGGGCCGCGCTGGTGCTGACCTTCGAGCCTCATCCGGTGAAAATTCTTGCGCCCCACGTCGATCTGCGTTTTCTCACCAGTCCGGAAGAAAAGCTGGCGTACCTCGAAGCGGCTGGGATCGATGAAGTGGTCTTCCTGGACTTTACTCCCACCTTCGCGGCGATGAGCCCGGATCAGTTCGCCTCGGAGATTCTGCATCGGTCTCTCACGCTGGCTGAACTGTTCGTGGGTAATCACTTTGCCTTCGGGAAGGGGCGGGCCGGCCATATTGATGACCTGGTGCGTCTTGGCGGCCAATACGATTTTCTCGTGCATCCTGTGATGCCAGTGATGATCGAGGGGGATGTGGTGAGTTCGACCAGGATTCGTCAGCTCATTCAGGCCGGACATGTCGATCGGGCTGCCACGCTGCTCGGACGAACCTATGGCATCAAGGGTCTCGTGGTGCATGGGATGCAACAAGGCCAGGCGCTGGGCTGGCCTACGGCCAATCTGCATATTCCGGCCGGGCGTGTCGTGCCGCCCGATGGAGTCTATGCCGCGCGGGCAGTGCATGGGGCGGAGGTCTATGACGCCATCGCCTATATCGGGACCAGACCGACCTTTGGCGCGGGCGAGCGGCTGATCGAGGTGAACCTTCTGGATCACTCCTGCGATCTCTACGGCCAGGAGATTACGGTGCAGTTTGTCTCGCGGGTGCGGGGCGACCATACCTTTGCCTCTGCCGATGAGTTGTCGAAGCAAATTGTCCGGGATGTGGAGCAGGCTCGCATCAGCTTGCGCAATATTCCGCAGGGAGTTCCGTAACTATGCCAGTTGAGACGCCCATGGCGAGGCCATCATCCAGATCGACCGCAGGTCCGGCTCTGTTGACCCAGCTCGTTCGAACGGTGCGGCAGCATGAACTGTTCGTTCCGGGCCAGCATCTGCTCGTGGCAGTATCAGGCGGACCAGACTCAATGGCCCTGCTGTCGCTTCTTCATCGCCTGGTCCAGTCCTGGCGCCTCGCCCTGACGGTCGTCCATTGTAACTATGGATTGCGGGGAGCGGAGTCAGACGGAGACGAGTCCTTTGTTCGAGATTTTTGCCGGGAACGGCATCTGTCCCTGGTCATCCATCGGCCTCTGCTCGTCAAACGGAGGCAGCGGTCGTCGCTTCAAGCCATGGCCCGCGAGGCGCGTTATGCCTTTATGAGGCAACTGGCTCATGAAGTGGAGGCAGACCGTATTGTGGTCGGTCACACCACCAATGACCAGGTGGAAACGGTGCTCATGTGGATGTTGCGAGGGGCCGGCATGACCGGGTTGGCCGGGATGCCCTATGTTCGAGAGGACCGGGTCATTCGTCCGCTCCTGGCCTCCACCCGCGAGGAGGTGCTGGCCTATTTGGATCAGGAAGGGGTGAGCTATCGCCGGGATTCGAGCAACGAGAAGCCGCTGTATCATCGTAATCGGATTAGGCAGGAACTGTTGCCTGTTGTCACGAAGTTGGCGCCGGCTGCCGTTCGTCTGTTGCAGCGGCAGGCGGATGTCTTGCGCGAGGACGAACGATATCTGGAGCAGGTGACGAGGGAGCTGGTGCGCAGGCTCGTGAGTCAGGAGCCCGGAGGTGCGCAACGAGTCGAGCGCCAGGCCTTCATGGAATTGCCGGTCTCCCTGCAACGGCGTCTCGTTCGGGCCGTCTTACGGACCTACGATGAAGAGGGCCGAGCCAGCAGTCTTCGTGTGGTGGAGTCGGTCCGGCAGGTCTTCCTCAAGGGCAAGGGCGGAGCCCAGCTTTCGTTGAAGCAGGTCGTCGTGATTCTGGCGCAGGAGTCGGTGCGATTTTGTCCCCTGAATGGGGCGCGCAAGGCGGCAACTGGTTCCTGGTCGGGACAGGGCGAGAGCCTGCGTCTTTCCGTGCCGTCAACGGTCTATTGGGCTGGAACGAATCAACAAATTCATGTACAACGTATAGCTCGCTGCGAGGCGGAGCAGGGAGGCGCGACTCCGACTTCGTGTCGCGCTGTATTCGATGCCGACCGCTGTTCGGAGCCCTTGGTGGTTCGGTCCTGGCGAGCCGGCGATCGATTTGTTCCTCAGGGAATGCAGGGGAAGAGTAAAAAGCTGCAAGATTTCTTTACCGACCGGAAGATCCCTCGCTCCCGACGCGAGGCGCTTCCCTTGTTGGTGGCCCCAGAAGGGATTCTGTGGGTGGTGGGCATGAGGCAGGATGAGCGATTTGCTGTCCGCAGTGGGACGGCCACCTGCCTAGTGGTTTCGGTGAATCACCGGGGTTCAGAGAAGGAGTAGGGGAGCATGGAGCGAATTTTCGGTCGACCGATCGTGACGCAGGAAGAAATGCGCGCGCGCATTCGAGAGCTGGGCAAACAGATCACGACCGATTACATGGGGAAGGATCTCGTATTGGTCGGGGTGCTGAAGGGGGCCTATGCCTTCTATGCCGATCTGGCCCGCGCGATCAGGATCCCCATCCGGGTGGATTTTCTCATGGTGACGAGTTACGGATCCCGGGCTAAAACATCCGGCAAGGTCAAGATGGTGACCGAGTTGACCGAGGAGATCAAAGGCAAAGATGTATTGCTGGTGGAAGATATCGTCGACTCCGGCCTGACGGTCCAATACCTCCTCAAGACATTGGGGAAAAAGAAGCCTCGCTCGATTAAAGTCTGCACCCTCTTGAGCAAGCCGGAGCGGCGGACCATCGATGTCGCTATCGATTACGAGGGGTTCAGAATTCCCAACAAGTACGTGGTTGGGTATGGATTAGACTATCAGCAGAAGTATCGCAACCTGCCCTATCTGGCCGTCCTGGATGTGGCAGAGGATCAAGAATAGGTTCGTGCCCCTACGGTTGTCAGTATGAATGGGCCTGTGGTAGCATTACGGAACTGCGTGGTTTTCCTCATTTAAGCGCTAATCCACAAGGAGATCTGGATGAATTCCAGGGCAAAGAATCTGCTTTTCTGGGTCGTCGTCGGCCTCTTCATGATTTTACTGTTCAACCTGTTCAGTGTGCCGACCCATGCGCCTGA
>SYGW01000031.1 GCA_005800255.1 Nitrospiraceae bacterium
CCCAGGTAATGATCGATCCGATAGATCTGAGACTCTTCAATATATTGGTGCAAAGTCGCGTTCAAACGCCTGGCCGAATAAAAGTCGTGGCCGAACGGTTTCTCGAACACGACGCGGACCCACCCGTGGCTCTTGAACAGTCCCGCCTGGTCCAGCCGTTCCATCGCGGTCGGCACCGTGTCCGGCGGCAAGGCCAAATAGAACACCCGGTTCTCCGGCATCTTGTGGATGCGCTCCAACCGCCGGATGTAGCGGGCCAACGCCTCATAATCTTGCGGACCCCCTTCATGTAAGGTCTGGTAGAATAGGCATTCCTCGCACCAGGCGCGCAACTCCGTTTCATTGCGCCAGCCGGCTTGCTGCAAACCTTCGAAAGCCCCCAGCCGAAACCCCTCTTCGCCCAACTCCGGCAGAGCCGCCCCGACGATCAGAGTATTGCGCGTCTCCTGCCTGCCCTGATCCCGCAAATGGTACAGGGCAGGCAGGAGCTTCCGGCGCGTCAAATCGCCGGTCGCGCCGATAATGACAAAGACGTGGGGCTCAACTTGAGGTTGCGACATCCGCGGGTCCTCTCCGTAGCAAAAGCCGTTACGAATAACGGACGACGAGAATGGACTTCTTCATCGCCTAAGAAAACAACGGGGCAAGGATACTCAAAAAGGCCATCTTCACCGTTCGTGAAAGGTACAACGTGAAATGTCAGAGTCTGACGACGAACGACGTTTCACATCTTACCTTTTACGGCTCACGAATGGTGAAGATGGCCTTTTTGAGCATCCTGCAAATTTACTCTCACCTCAAACATCCAAGCTAGCAGGAAATCTGTCGTGCCGGAATGATTCTCTCCGAACTCACATATCTCTCCTCACAGGCGGGTGACGGGCGCGATCCCCCACTGCGCGCGTCCAACGAGAGGAGTCTGCGACCGCGCGTTGCGCGAGCACAGGAGATCACGCCCACCATCCGCCACTCTACAGCGTTTTTAGCCAGGTCCGGATATCCGCAATCTCCTGCCGGCTCAACGTATGTTCCCAGGCAGGCATCGGCCCTCGTCCATACAAGACCGTCTCCCAAAATGACGTCTCAGAATTGAGAATGGGATTGCCGGCCAGCTTGGGCCCGAACCCTCCACCGGCGCCGGCTCCATGACAGGCTTGGCAATTACTGGCAAAAAGTGCCGCTCCCTGCTGCGCCACTCCGCTCGGACGTTCCTGCATGGATGGGTGCTCGTCCTGCAAAGGCTCCGCCGCGCCGATCTCACCGAGCGTGACCAAGGCCGGGGCGGCAGGATGAAACCGCGCCACAAGAAACTCCACCACCAGGGCCGCTTCTTCCTCCGACAGCTCCGCTCCCCAATGAACCATTTTTCCGACTGTGGCCTGCCAGCGTGACCGGTCCAACCGTTGTTGCGTAATTAAATCCGTACTGTGACAGATGCCGCAGCGGGCCAGCACCAATCCTTCTGCCCGCGCAGCCATTCCCGCACGATCATCCGGCGCAGCCCCTGCACGACTAAACAGTATCGTCACCAGCCCTAGCAGACCGATGGCAGCAACCTTCGTAGCGACCCTCATCCGGCCACCGTCACGCTCACATAGTCCCACCCGTTCCAGAGAAACCCGCCGGGGTTCCAGGGACTCGCCTTCGGTTGTGTCTGCCCCCGATCATCAGTCGCGCGACAGAGAATCGTCTTCGTACCGGGAGTCGCCTGCCAAATGTACTGCCACTGGCGCCACGCATAGGGTTGATCTTCGCCGATCACACGCGCCGGCTCCCAGGTGCGGCCCTCGTCGAGCGAAACCTCGACCGATACAATCCTGCCCTCGCCGGTCCAGGCCACGCCGCCAATCGTCACGAGGCCAGGTACAAGCGACGCCCCTTCCCGCGGCTGTGCGATCAGCGACTTCACGACCATCTCCTCCACCGGTTTGAGCTCGCTCGATACGATGACTTCGCCGGGCGTCACAAGCCTCGCGGGGTACCGATAGGCGGTTTGCATATAGTAGCCCTGGGCTTCATCCTGCAGAACCGTGATGTCGGTGAGCCACTTGATGCAGGAATCCGCCATCCATCCAGGCGTGATCACGCGTAGCGGCGCTCCATGCAATAGCGGCAAGGGACGTCCGTTCATTTCATAGGCCAAAATCGTATCTTGGTGCAGCGCCTTTTCAACCGGAATGCTGCGCACGAAGAGCGGAACCGTCGCCGCTACCGGGCGGTCCGCCCCTTGGAACTGCACATGCAAACCGCTCGTCCAGAGGCCTGCCTTCGCCAGAACATCTCTTAAGCGCACCCCGGTCCAGCTCGCATTGCCGACCGCGCCTCGCTCCCATTGCACGCCAGGCACTTTCGGCCGATACGAGGCCCGGCCGTTCCCGCTACATTGCACGACGGCGGTGAGGGTGACGGATTCGAATTGTTTCAGATCCTGCAGCGTGAGAGCCAACGGTCGATCGACCAGACCGGTCACGCGCAATCGCCAGTTTTTCTCGGAAAGCTGTTCCGGCGGGGGGGGGCCGAAGTGGCTGCGAACGAAGAAGCGGGAGGTGGGCGTGAGGGAAGACACAAACTCCTGCACCGGTGTTTCCGCATCCAACGGCCGCGCCACCCGCACAATCAAGCGGTCGGTCTCGTCACTCTTGGCAGCCCGTTCCCTGGCCTGGACGACAGGGATCGCAGGGCTCAGCGCAAGCGACAGACCCAACCCCTGGATGACCCGCTCCAGCAAGGTTCTCCGCGACAGCACCGGATCTGCCTGATTTACCGTCACAGGAGACTCTCCGGAAGAACTCATGACGACCACCGTAGCCACCCTTGCCTGATGCACCACTTCTCGATCTCCACCGCAATAAACACGATCGACGAGAGCGCCAGGCACAGCAGCAACTCCTCGGCATCGAGCGGCTCGGTCTTGAAGATTGGATTCAAGGCCGGAATATAAATGGTCGCCATCTGCAGCGCAACAGTCAGCCCCACCGCGCCCAGGAGAGGAAGATTGGTCCAGGCGCCAAGCTGGAAAAACGAGGCGCGCTCGGATCGAAGGGCAAGCACGTTGCCCAGCTGCGACAACGTTAAGACGGTAAAAACCATCGTTTGCCAATGAGCATGGCCCGTACGATAGGCCCAGGCCTGGGTGACGAGTGTCATGCCGCCCATGAGCAGACCCACCCAGAGGATGCCCTGCCACATCCCATCCGCGAAGAGACTCTCGCGCGGCGGCCTGGGTGGCCGCTGCATCAGGCCCTTTTCCTCCGGCTCCACCGCCAGCGCCAAGCCCGGTAATCCGTCGGTCACGAGGTTGATCCACAAAATATGAATCGGCAGCAGGGGGATCGGCATGCCCAGAAATGGCGCCAGAAAAATGGTCCAGATTTCCGCCGTATTGCACGACAACGCATACTTGATGAACTTGCGGATATTGTCGAAAATGCGCCGCCCTTCCCCCACCGCCGTCACGATCGTGGCAAAGTTGTCGTCGAGCAAAATCATATGGGACGCTTCACGCGCCACATCGGTGCCGGTCAGCCCCATCGCGATGCCGATATCCGCGCGCTGCAGCGCCGGGGCATCATTCACGCCGTCACCGGTCATGGCCACGAACTCGCCCCGATCTTGCAGCCCCTTCACAATCGTTATCTTCTGTTCCGGCGAGACCCGCGCGTAGACCCGGATCCCCTCCACTTTTTCCTCGTACGCATCCAGCGGCAACTGCGCCAGTTCTTGCCCCGTCATCACCGCATCGTGGTTCTCGATGATGCCGAGACACAGCGCAATCGCGCGGGCGGTCGCAGGATGGTCCCCGGTAATCATCACCGGCGTAATGCCGGCCGACCGGCAGAGGGCCACAGCCGCTCTGGCTTCTTCTCTCGGCGGGTCCATCAAACCGACCAGGCCGAGAAATGTCAGCCCCCGCTCGGCCCTGTCCGGCGTGAGCTCTGTCGGCAGAGCAGGCCAGATCCGATAGGCCACGGCCAGCACGCGCAACCCCTCCGCCGCCATCCGATCGGCTCGCGTCAACAGCTCGGCCGGATTGAGTGCAACCCGGACATCGCCGGCCAACTGCCCCTCGCACAGAGCCAGAACCTGCTCAGGCGCTCCCTTGGTAAAGGCCACGACCCCTGAGCCCTCCCGGTGCAGAGTCGTCATGCATTTGCGATCCGAATCGAACGGCAGTTCTGCCAGCCGCGGCGCTTGTGTCAACAGTTCAACTTTCCCATAGCCTCTGGCTTCCGCTTCCTGCAAGAGCGCGACCTCCGTCGGATCCCCGATCACCAAGCCATCTTTCTGCCTGGTCGCGTCGTTGCTGAGCGCCAGAGCCTTCATCAGCCAATGCCGGGACTCCTTCTGGTTCGACGCGTCACTCTCCGGCTGGCCGCTTACAACAAGTTGCTCCACCCGCATCTTATTCTGCGTGAGGGTGCCGGTCTTATCCGAACAAATATAGGTGACGGACCCCAGCGTCTCCACCGCCGTCAATCGGCGAATCAGTGCCTGTTTCTTCACCAGCCGGCGGGCGCCTAAGGCCAAGGACACGGTCACCACGGCCGGGAGCGCTTCCGGGATCGCCGCAACCGCCAGACTCACGGCCGTCAGAAACATCAACACGCCCGATTCGCCGCGCACCACCCCGATGGCAAAGAGGATAGCGCAAATCGCCAGGGCCGCCAGGGCCAGACGCTGCCCGAACAAGGCAAGCCGCTTCTGGAGCGGGGTCTTCACGCCCTCTTCGCGCCCCAGCATCGAGGCGATGCGGCCCAACTCCGTCTGCATACCGGTCGCCACTACCAAACCGATACCCTGGCCATAGGTCACGCTGGTTCCCTTGTAGGCAAGGTTCACCCGGTCGCCGAGCGGCGCCTCAGCTTCATGCAACCGGGTTATGCGTTTCTCAACCGGAACCGACTCGCCGGTCAGGGGCGACTCATCCACTTTCAACTGGACGGTTTCGATCAGACGCAGATCGGCCGGCACCACGTTGCCTGCCTCCAGCAAGACGACATCGCCTGGCGCCAGCTGCAAGGCAGAGAGCTCTGCCACGTGGCCGCCCCGCCGCACTCGCGCCGTGGAGGCCGCGAGCAGCTTCAGCGCTGCGACCGCCCGCTCCGCCCGATACTCCTGGATAAAACCGATGACCCCGTTGAGCAGGACGATCCCGACGATCGCAATCGCATCGGGTGGCTCGCCGACGATTCCGGACACGATCGCCGCCCCGATCAGGACGAGGATCATGAAGTCGGTGAATTGATCGAGGAACATGCACCAGAGTTGGCGCGGAGGGCGCTCACGGATCTCGTTCAGGCCGTATCGGGCGATCCGGCGCGCAGCCTCATCAGGAGTGAGACCGGCATTCGGATCGACCGACAGATGTGTCGCGACATCACTGGGCGAGAGAAGGTGCCAGGGCACAGGAGCGGAAGCAGACGCTGGAGACGGAGCAATGGCTTCTTGGGGGCTCATATCCGACACCCACCCACCGGAAACAACGCCCGCATCCCCAATCTGTCACCCACGATACGCAGAAGGCTATCGCACCACGAGAACCGAGCAGGAACTGTGCTGGACCACTCGAGTCGAAACGCTGCCCAACAGAAAGCGCGCAACGGCGCCCAGCCCCTTGGCCCCCATCACAATCAGGTCAGACTGGTGCTTGGCAGCCACCTTCATGATCTCTTCTGCGGGCTTGCCAAGCTGATAGACCGGCTCTGCGGTGAATCCAGCCTTGACCAGCTTCCGCACGCTCCGTTCGACCAAATGGCGCCCAGCCTCTTTGAGTTCCGGATACTTGATGAAGGGCATCACATGGATGACGCTCACATGGATCGGCCCGCCCTTGCCGGTCGCGCGATCCGCCTGGAGCTTGCTCACCAGAAAATCCAGCGCCTTGGCCGATGCGGAAGACCCATCGGTCGCCAAGGTAATCCGCCGCACCGGCGCCGCCTCGCCCTTCACGACAAGCACGGGGCACGTCGCATGGTGGATGAGATTCGTCGAGACGCTGCCGAGCATGAAGCGATCGAGGGCGTCGAGCCCCTGACTCCCCACCACCAACAACCCGTCCCGCTTGGGCGCTCGCTTCAAGATCGTCGAAGCCACAGCCCCCTGCTCCTTGCGGGCCGTGCCCTTAAGTTTCAAGGAGGCCAACTGCTGCTTCGCCTCCTTCAGGGCTTTGACCGAATGCGCTTCCATACGCTGGATTTCTTCATGGATATACCGCTCGGTTCCCGCCATCACCGGCTGCGACAGAAACGGCGCGCGGAGCGAGGCGATATCGACCACATGCAGGGCCGTGACCGTTGCCGGCTCGGCGAGCGGCAGCTTGGCCACCCAGTTCATCGCCCAACGCCCATACTTCGATCCATCCGTCGCGACAAGCACCTTCATGTTACGCATCCTTTCGATTAAGTTGCGGTCACGTTCGCATCGGCAGGCGAACCCGCCGCTGGGAATCTTCCGACGGCAGACCCGCGAGGGCTGCATAGCGGCCCAACGCCGCCGGATCACTGAAACCCTCCTCGGACAAGCGGATCATATACTGGCGCATAATCTGATACGACTGCGCCACAATATCCACCATCCGCACTTTCGCTCTGCTATTTGTCCTGTGTCCGATATTTTGGCAGCATACGATTTACTTATCGTTCTTGTGATGCTCACGTTCAAGGAAGAGGCCGTGAAGCCGCAACCATCATCCTAATTTCCGCTGTGGTGTATCGCGCCAGGCCCTGCAAAGCTCGGCGATGGTCAACTCCTCACCAGTAAAACCGCGGCAAACAAAACGGCCAGCGCAAGAACGAGAGAAAAACGCGCAACCCAGGAAAACCAGAGAACCAGGATTTGCTCAAACGTGGTTCGACGTTCAGCTGGGGACTGCGCGATCTTTCTGATGAGCGGTCCGAGAACAAGATCGTGGGTCAGGGTCAAAAACAAGAGCAACGCCACGAGCCCCAGCTTGACCGTCAATACCATCGGCCAATGCAAGGGATCGCCGATGACAATCCCCCGCTGATGCAACAAGAGGATCCCTGTGAGCAAGAGGACCGCAATCGCGCCCCAGACCACGATACGGAACCGGCGGGCGACGGTTGGGAATAGCAGCGGTCTCTGCGCGATAAAGGGTTCGCGCTTGAGCACAGGCACGAGCACGAGCGACAAAAAAATTGCCCCGCCGATCCAACAGAATGCCGCGAGAAGATGCAACCATACAAGAAGAGCGGTCCCCATTGCTTCGCCAGGCTACGGAGTAGAGCGCCCGGAGTCCAAGCGTGGAGCCTGGGTCGGTGCAGAGTGAGGTGGCAGATTCAAATGGGGGCACCAGTCAATCTCCGCCAAGACGGCCGCGACCTCAAAGCGCTGCGCTAGAGGGACCGGTGCTCCACCCGGCCCCATCTCCAAGCAAGGCGTGCAGAGAAACTGACAGAACGCAGGGCATCGATGCGCATCCCACCCGACAAGGGCATTGAACCACCTCGTTCGTTCTCGACAATAGCGAGCAGGATCTGCCGCCACCAAACTTTCTCGGTAACACTCAAGTCGTTGCCAGAGCCTCGTGAGGCTGGACACTAGACGACCATTCATGCTCGCCCAGGCACCGGAAACCTGGATGGCTTCGCCGACTAGCTGCAGCGCGTCATCCAACCTCTCCGGCAGCAAGGGGAATTGAGCAATATTCACTGGCTTTTCATCCATCTGTTCTACGGTAAAGAAAGGAGCGCGTTGAGCTAAGCTCAACGCGCTCGAATTAGTTTCCGCAATCTGATGCGGTATGTACACCTTCAGATTCATCGCGGGCCAACCACTCTCCGTTGATCAGAATGACACTCCGACATAGGGACCGACGGTGAAATAGTTATTCGTCGTGTTGGTCATCCCAGCCGCCAAATGGAAACGGGCATCCATCCCAACCTTGAAGGCCTTCCAGACCTGATACTCCGCCCCGGCGCCGAACTGGAGACCAATATCGAGATACTGCGTAGCATTCGACGGAGGACTAATCACATGAATGTCCAATCCGACAGGAATGATCCAGGGACGGAAGGCCTCCCCCTCTCTGAATTTTATTTTTGGCGAAACATCAATCGTCACCATCGTGAGCTGCGTCTTGCCATTATTAGCCCCTGCCAATAGTGCACTTGTATTATTCCGGACGGTGTTCGACGCAAGTCGACTAAATTGCACGCCCAGCTCGCCAGCCGCCCACGTCTTATCCATTGCCCCCCAGGCATCTTTAGATAAGAGAAAATCAATGCCAGCCCCCGCATACCACCCGACATTGTTATCATTGCGACCGTTTGCACCATTTACATCCGTAAATACTTCGTTCGCACGATTGCTACTCAAATGCGTGAACCCGCCTCGATAGAACACCATATTGCCGGCTTCTTCAGCCGAAGCCGGCAATACAGCACAGACAGCGAGCCCCCCGGCGATCGCAATCGCGGCAACCCACACTCCAATGTTCCTGCTTCTCTTCCAAGCCTGCATCATGCTCCCCTCCCTGGGTGATTATCGGAATACATTCCTTGTCCCCCGACCATTCCGCTGATCTGCGCTCGGCTGCCCGAGCGATCAGCCTCGTGAATAACCGCATCACCGGTGCCTCCCGTTACGGCGCAAGCTGCGACACTTTCGCCCCTGCCCCATCCGGCACATCCTTCGCACAACGGAATCCCATCCAATTGATCTTCGTATTGGGGTCGGTTCCGTTTCGCATCGCAACTCGCATGGTCGTCGTGCTATCCATCCAGCCTCCGCCCCGGAACGCCTTCTGCGTACCGGTCTCTGGGCCTTTGGGGTTCCGATCCGGCGCTGCCGCGTAATAGTCCTGGTCGTACCAATCGGCCACCCATTCCGACACGTTTCCAATCGTCTGATACAGCCCGTAGGGACTCGCGGCGTTCTCATATTTATCGACCGAAATAATCGGCGGATAGAGGAGCAACCGCTCCGGACGATCCCGCACCGGACCGGACAGGCCGGTTCTCCCGAAGTTCGCCCGGCTCGGGCCTGCATATTCTTTGCCCCAGGGGAATAGACGCCCGTCCACTCCTCGCGCCGCCTTCTCCCATTCCGCTTCGGTCGGCAGCCGCTTGCCCGCCCACTTGCAGTAGGCATCGGCATCGTACCAGGACACATGCATGATGGGATGGTGCGCCATCGCCTCCTGGAAGTTTCCCCCGTCATAGCGCCAATCCACTTGCGGCGGGCGGTTCGTCGCCAATACGAACTTAAGATATTCCAGCGCCGTCACTTCGTACTTGCCAATCTCGAAAGCGTCCAGATAGACATGCCGTTGAGGAATCTCTCCGCGATAGGCCAGCCGGTCCGTCTTCTTGTCGCTGCCCATGATAAATTCACCGGCTGGAATCAGGACCATGTCATCCTTGGCTTTCCACTTAGCCAATCGTTCGGCTGCAAGCTGTTTGCCAGCCTCTGTCCACTCCATCGTAATGTCCTGGGTATCGAGCCCCCAGGCGACGTTCGCAATCGCCAGGGCTACGGCCGCAGCGATAATGACATTCACCACCCGATTGACCGTCACCAATTTCTCCACTTGCACCTCACTCATAACCGGCCTCCTCTGTTACTGGCTAACGGCGCAAGGCCAACGGCAAGGAGGAATCGGACTCCCCCTTCTCGCCTTTCGCCTCAAGCCCCTTGCCCATGGCTGATTTTGCACAACGCAACCCCGTCAAATAACTTCTGCGATCCGGCGTACCGCCATTGCGCCCGGCTGAACGCGCGACCTCCGGATCTTCGTTCCAGGACCCTCCGCGGAAGACTTTGAGTTCGCCGGAAGCAGGCCCAGTCGGATTGTCCAATAAGTCGCGGCGATAGTATTCAGGGTCGAACCAATCAGACACCCACTCACTCACATTGCCCGCCATTTGATAGACGCCGTAAGGACTGACCCCCTTGTCGTATCGATTCACATTGGCCAGCGGCGGATACTTGAATCCACGCTTCGAACCGGAATGGGCAATATTGCTCTTCATCCATCCGGCCGGTTCGTTGCCCCAGGGAAACATTCTGCCATCTGCACCGCGCGCGGCCTTCTCCCACTCCGCCTCGGTCGGAAGCCGTTTCCCCACCCAGTGGCAATAGGCATCAGCTTCGTCCCAGCTCACCCCAATGACCGGATGCGACGCAATCTTTTCGAGAAAGGGATCCTGCATCCAAAACTCCGGCCAGGCCGCGCCTGTCCCCAACACGAATTGAAGATAATGAACATTCGTCACTTCGTAGCGGTCGATCTCAAAGGCATCCAACAACACGAGCCGTTGCGGCAACTCTTGCGGACCGGCGGCGCGATCGATCTTGGGGTTACTGCCCATCAAAAACCGCCCCCCTGGC
>SYGW01000032.1 GCA_005800255.1 Nitrospiraceae bacterium
ATCGAGGAGCAGGGGCTGAAGGGGAGCGACACGCACAAGGCGGCCGTAACCGGCGATACCGTGGGCGATCCGTACAAGGATACGGCCGGGCCTGCGATCAACCCAATGATCAAGGTGATCAACATCGTGGCGCTTTTGATCGTGTCCTTGATCGTATAAGAGATTGTTGCAAGGCAGGCCTCGGCTTGATGCGGTCTGGGGGCGGGGGTATCCTGAATCCGTGCGCGACCCCAGTTCAAACGGCAGGTGATCCGGCCATTATTCGACGACGCTTGGAGGTGCTCCTATGGAACGACAGGAGAAGAAAGCGGAGTCTAAACGGGACCAGCAGGCTCGCGACGAGGCCAAGCCCAATCCCAAGGTGCTTGAAGCCGGGAAGAAGCTGAAAGAGGATATTGACAAGCTGGTCGACGAGATTGATGAGGTCCTTGAGGAAAACGCCGAAGAATTCGTCAAGAATTATGTCCAAAAGGGAGGGGAATAAGCTTCCGCTTCCAGCCTCCCGCAGGTGGGCTTAATCCAGGTTCCGTTATGGCGGCTCGCTTCCAGCGAGCCGCAGACCTTCCCCTCGGTTCCAACCGTTCCTTCCCGGTGCTTGCCCTGCTCAGTAGTTCATGCGGCATCTCGCGCAGACTGGTTTGACAAAGTCCGTCCCGCACTATAAGCTTTTACTCTAATTTCAGTGGGTTGCGTAAGTTTGTCCGGTGTGGAAGGATAAAAGTTTCATGCCGATCAAGCAGTGGGTCTTGCGCGAGGTGAACCAGCAGCAACGTGCGGCTCTGGCCAGTTCACTCTCCATTTCTCCCATCACAGCATCTGTGCTCCTGGCGCGAGGAGTCACCACCGCAGCCCAGGCGCAAACTTGGTTGGCCCCCCATCTGGTCGTCCCGCACGATCCGTTTTTAATTCCTGATATGGAGTCGGCGATTGATCGGCTTCACCGGGCCCTGGCGGAAGGGGAGCGGATTTGTTTCTATGGTGATTACGATGTCGATGGGATGGCCGCGACAAGCCTCTACCTGACCTATTTTCGAGGCCAGGGAGGCCAGGTCCTCAGCTATATCCCGCACCGAGTCCGGGAAGGGTATGGGTTAAACGAAACGGCCCTGCGGTGGCTCCATCGGCAGGGTGTCAGCCTGGTGGTGACGTCTGACTGTGGCACGACCGCCCATCGGGAAGCCGAGGCGGCGAAGCAGCTCGGGCTCGACCTCATTATCACGGACCATCACCAATGTGACGAACGATTGCCGCCGGTTCTGGCTCTATTGAATCCGCACCGGTCCGATTCCGCCTATCCGTTTACGGGCCTCTGTTCCGGAGGCCTGGCCTATCAGGTGACCCGGGCCTATCAGGACAAGTATGGGACAAGCGGACCGGAGCCTGAAACCTTGCTGGACCTTGTGGCCTTGGCGACGGTGGCCGATATCGTTCCGCTCCAAGACGAGAATCGGATTCTGGTCCGAGAGGGGCTGGACTTGATCGCGCGCGGGACCCGTTGCGGGGTTCGCGCGCTCAAAGCAGTAGCGGGAGTCGACCGCGACGTCACGACGGGAACCGTGGCGTTTCGGCTGGCGCCGAGGATCAACGCCGCGGGGCGGATGGCCCATGCCGAGATGGGGGTTCGACTCCTGACCACGGAATCCGATACGGAGGCCAGGGACGTTGCCGATCAACTTGAGCAACTGAATCGATCTCGGCAACGTCTGGAAGAAGAGACGACGTCGGAGGCTGTTGCGATGGCGAAGGCCGAGACCGACCCGGCTGCCTTGGCCGTCTGGGCCGGGCACTGGCACCTCGGGGTGGTGGGAATCGTGGCAGCCCGACTCGTCGAGCGTTTCCACCGGCCCGCTGTCGTAATTGCCGTGAATGACCAGGGGATCGGCAAGGGGTCCGCCCGCAGTGTCCCGGGATTTGATCTCTACCAGGCCTTGTCGGCCTGCCGCGATCTATTGGACGCCTTCGGCGGGCATCCCTGCGCCGCCGGCCTGACGATTCGGGAATCCCGTTTGGAGCAGTTTCGTGAGCGTTTCGCCGAAGTCGCGGCTCGTTGGGAGGGAGGCACATCGAAGCAGCCCTTGCTGCACCTCGATGCAGAAGTCCACCTCAGCGAGGTGAACGACCAGTTGGTGAAGGAGTTGGCCCTGCTGCATCCTTTCGGAGCGGGCAATCCGGAGCCGACCTTGGCGGTCAGGAACCTGGCGATCCTGGGAAGCCGGGTGGTCGGGGAGCGTCATCTCAAGCTGACGGTCCGCCACGGCAATTCCAAGCCATTCGACGGGATCGGATTTCGCATGGGCTCACTGGCCGATTGCGGGCTGTCGGCCTCGCAATCGGTGGATCTGGCGTTCGTGCCTGAACGAAATAGCTGGAATGGCCTGGATCGGATTCAGCTGAGGATTCGGGACCTGAAGGCCAGTCAACCGCTCTAACGGTGTGTGGCGATGCCGAGTGATACGATCACCGACCTGGATCAACTGATCATGAAGATCCGGACGTACAATCCGGAAGCCGACGTGAATTTGGTTTGCCGGGCTTACGCTTTTTCAGCCAAGGCGCATGAAGGCCAGACCCGGCGCTCCGGGGAACCCTACCTCCAGCACCCGCTAGCGGTGGCCGGCGTGCTGACCTCCCTGCGATCCGATGTGCCGGCCATCGTGGCCGGACTGCTCCATGACACTCTTGAAGACACACTGACCACGCCGGAAGTTCTCGATCAGGAGTTCGGGAAGGATATCGCCCGGTTGGTGGACGGAGTCACGAAGATCGGCAAGATCCAATTCCGGAACCATGAGGAAAAGCAGGCCGAGAATTTCCGGAAAATGGTTTTGTCGATGGCGGATGACATCCGGGTCATCCTGATCAAGCTGGCCGACCGTCTTCACAACATGCGGACGCTGGAGCATCTGCACGAAGCCAAACGGCTGCAGATCGCGCAGGAAACCCTCGAGATCTACGCGCCGCTGGCCAACCGGCTTGGAATCGGGTGGATGAAAAACGAGTTGGAGGATCTCTGCCTGAAATACCTGAAGCCGGATGTCCATGCCACTTTGAAACTGCGCGTGGCCAAGCGCGACGAAGATCGCCAGCAGTACATCGAGGAAGTCGCCCGCCTCGTGAAGCAGGCGCTGGCCGAAGCGGGCCTGAAGGGGGAAGTGCAAGGCCGGCCCAAGCACCTCTACGGCATTTATCAGAAGATGGAGCGGCAAGCCATCTCCTTTGAGGAAGTGTACGATCTCACCGCGATTCGAATCATCACCGACACCAAGATGAACTGCTATGCGCTCCTGGGCCTTATCCATTCGCTCTGGCGTCCGGTGCCGGGTCGCTTCAAGGATTACATCGCGATTCCGAAGTCGAACCTCTACCAATCCTTGCATACCACGGTCGTCGGCCCCAAGGGTGAGCATGTCGAATTCCAGATCCGCACGGAGGAGATGCATCGTCTCGCCGAATACGGCATCGCGGCGCATTGGAAATACAAGGAGCGGGGCCAGGTCGACGACAAAGACGGGAAGGTCTTCAGCTGGCTCCGCCAGTTTGTGGAGTGGCACCAGGACCTGACCGACAACCGCCAGTTCATGGACTCGGTCAAGCTCGATCTGTTTCACGACGTAGTCTATGTGTTTACGCCCAAGGGCATGGTCAAGGAGATGCCGCTCGGTTCGACCCCGGTGGATTTCGCCTATGCCATCCATACCGAGGTCGGCGATCGTTGTGTCGGCGCCAAGGTCAACGGCAAGATCGTGCCGTTGAGGCACCAGTTGACCAGCGGGGATGCCGTCGAGATCCTGACGTCGCCGACCCAGGTGCCGCACAAGGATTGGCTCAAGTTCGTCCGGACGCCAAGGGCCAAGGCCAAGATCAAGCACTGGCTCAAAGTTGAAGAGCAGAAGCGCAGCCTTGAAATCGGTCGCCGGCTGCTCGAACGGGAGTTCCGGAGGCATGACATGGCCCCGGCGCAAATGCTGAAGTCCGAGCAGTTGCTGGGGGTGGCGCATGAATTGGGGTTTGATGCGGTGGATGAGATGAGCGTCGCGGTCGGCTACGGGCGGCTCTCGACCGGGCAGGTCATGAATCGCTTGGCGCCGGCCGGTCCCCAGGAGGGGAAGCCCGAGGTCCGGGAAGAGTTGCCGCCGTCTCGCCAGCCAGTCGGCAAACCGGATGAGAAGGGCGTCAAGGTCAAGGGGGGGCGCGACCTGCTCATGCAGCTGTCCCGCTGTTGCAACCCGGTCCCTGGGGACCGGATCATGGGGTATATCACCAGGGGGCGGGGGCTCACGATTCATTCGGTCGGATGTCCCAACTTGGAGGCGTTGGATTACGACAAGGAACGTTTGGTTGAGGTCGACTGGGATACGGCGACTGCCAGCACCTATCCGGTGAAGGTGTCCGTTCTGGCGGTGGACAAGACAGGGGTGCTGGCCAACGTCTCGTCGGCCATCTCGGGAGCGGAAGCGAATATCAGCCGGGCTGAGATTACCACCAGGGAAGATCGCAAGGCGGTTCTTGATTTTGTGGTCGAGGTCGGCAATACGGCGCACCTGGGGCGTGTGCTGAAGGCCATCGAAGGAGTGGAGGGGGTCATCACCGCACGGCGTATCCGCGCCTGGCAGGCCCGGTAGCCGGAGACGGTAGGCCTGTCATGGGGCCACAGGGTGTCGGGTGTGGCTCAGGCGCAACAGAGCCTTCAACAGCCCAGCAGGGCCGCATTCAACGGCTCTGTGTAGAAGAGGGGAGCTGGAACTGCAGCTTAGCCCCGCGTTGCAGTTTCAAGGCATCGGCCATTCCGGCCGCGACTTCCAGCACATACAGGGCGTCATGGATGGGCTGATACTGGGGACAGCCGTCGTCGCTGCGGCTGCAGCCGGGAACGTTCCGCTCAATGTAGACGATGCGCTTGGACTGGTCCATCCAAATGATGTCCAGCGGAATCTTCGTGTTTTTCATCCAGAAGGTCCACTGCTGAGGCTCGGGAAAGATGAAGAGCATCCCCCGGTCTTGGGCCAAGGACTGACGAAACATGAGGCCGCGCGCGCGCTTTTCCGTCGTGTCCGCCAGTTCTGCGAGGATGGTGTCTTTTTGAGGGGTGGTCACGGAGACCACCGGTTCTTCCGGGCCTGTGCCCGGCGCGCCAGCCGCCAGGGCCGGCGAGGCTCCCGCGCAGAGGGTAAGCCCGAGAAGCCCGGCCATGCCGAATGTCGGCCAGAACCATGTGGAGCGGAGACGGAAAGTGCCGGCGGACATGGGCGAATCCTAGCGGCCCGCTGACAGGCTGTCAAGGAGCGGAGTCTGCATTGACAATCGTTGCGGGGGCGGGCTAGGGTGCCCGGAGTGTGCGTGGGTAGAATGGATCCGATCTGGATTGGACAGTACGACCCCGGTGTTCCCGCTTCTCTTTCCTATCCCGACAGCACCCTGCCCGATCTGCTGACCCAGACCGCGATCCGTTATCCTGACCGAGCGGCTATCCGTTTCTACGGCAATGTCATTCGTTATGCCGAACTGGACCGACTCGCGCATCGTTTTGCCCGCGCCCTGAGAGAGTTGCAGGTGGAGCCGGGCAGCTCGGTTGGGCTCATGTTGCCGAATATGCCCCAGGCGGTCATCGGCTACTATGGGAGTCTGCGGGCCGGCGCGAAAGTGACGCCGATCAGTCCTCTGTATGTCGAAGGCGAGATCGAACACCAGGTGCACGATGCCGGCTGTGAGACGATCGTGGTGTTGGACCACCTGTGCCAGCGTGTTCAGCCATTGATCGGGCGTACCGGCTTGAAGCGGGTCATTGTCACCGGTGTCGAGGACTACCTGCCAACGATCAAGCGACTGTTGTACCCCTGGCAGGCCATGAGGGGGGGGCGGCGCGCCCCCGCGTCGCTGGGCCCTGCGACCATCCACCTGCGGGACCTGATGACCGGGTCGGATGCGCCGCTGGGGGCGCCGATGAAGCCGGACGAGGTGGCCCTGTTGCAGTATACAGGTGGAACGACTGGCGTTCCCAAGGGAGTGGGGCTCACCCATCGGAACCTGCTCAGCAACACCTGGCAGTGCCGGAACTGGATGCCGTCATTGCAAGAAGGGGAAGAAGTGTTCCTCGCCGTGCTTCCGTTTTTCCATGTCTATGGCATGAGTGTCTGCCAGAATCTGGCGATCGCGGTCGGCGGCTGCCTGGTGCTGCTGCCCCGCTTTCAGATGACCGAGGTGCTCAAGGCCATCGAACGCGAGCGGGTCACGGTATTTCCAGGCATCCCCGCCATGTATCAAGCCATCAACAACTATCAGCACTTGGAGCGCTACGACCTCCGGTCCATCCGCATCTGCATCAGCGGGGCTGGTCCGCTGCCGCCGTCGGTCCAAGAGCGATTTGAAGCAATTACGGGCGCGCGGTTGGTCGAGGGCTATGGTTTGACGGAGGCCAGTCCTGTAACCCACGTCAACCCGATCGGCCCGCAGCCGGGGCAGCAACGAACCGGCAGCATCGGGCTGCCGCTGCCGGATACCCAGGCCAAGGTCGTGGACATGGAGACCGGCGATAAGGAGCTGCCTCCGGGAGAAGTCGGAGAGTTGGTGGTGCGGGGGCCTCAAGTGATGTCCGGCTATTGGAAGTGTGAAGATGAAAGCAGACAGGTGCTCCGAAACGGCTGGCTGTATACGGGAGACCTGGCTCGGATGGATGCCGAAGGGTTTTTCTACGTCGCGGATCGCAAGAAGGACATGATCAAATCAGGGGGGGAGAACGTGTATCCGCGCGAGGTTGAAGAAACGCTTCTCCGGCACGGCAAGGTGAAGGATGTGGTGGTGGTCGGGCTGCCACAAGGATTGCGCGGAGAGCTTATCAAGGCCTATGTCGTCTTAAAAGACGGGGAACAAGCGAGTGCGGCAGAGATGCTGGAGCATTGTCGCCGGCACCTGGCGAAATTCAAGGTCCCCAAGAAGGTGGAGTTTCGGCCGGGCCTCCCCAAGACGTTGGTGGGCAAGGTGCTCCGTCGCGTGCTGATCGAAGAAGAGTGGATGAAAGGGGCGCTGAAGGCGGGCGACGAAGAGGAATGAGCGGCCGGGAGGCAGCCCGACCGCTTGCATTTGCCCGCAGGCCTGTGTAATTTTGTGGCGATGTTCCACGGCTCGGACGAGTAGGAGGCGCGATGAAAGAAAAGCGGTTGGTGCATTACAAAAAAGGGGTGTTTGTCTGCCCGAAATGTCGCCAGTCTTACGTGCAGGATAAATGGATCGAGGAGTGGCGGATTCGCTGCCATAAGTGCGATTATCGGGGGACCTTGACCGATATTTCAGTGGACGAGCGGATGGAAGAGGAAACCTTCCAGCGCTGATCACGGGCCGACGCTCGTCTGCTCTCTTCGATTCCGCCTGTGGCCGGTTGCTCCGCCTGCGTGCCTGTCTCGCCTGCATGGTCCCGTCACGTGCGTAGGGTCTGTCCGTCCATCCGTTTCAATCCGTTGCCGCGAGAGGGGAGGTGCCCGATGCGCACAACAGCTGTCTTTGTTCTGGCCTTGGCCGGGCTGATGGTCCTGAGTGCTCCCTGTGCCCGTGCGGCCGACCCCCCGCCGACAGTCCGAGTGCTTGTCGCCTACTATTCGATGGCGGGCAATACGGAGAAGATGGCGCAAGGGGTTGCGAAAGGCGCGAGCGAGGTGAGCGGAACGGTGGTTGCGCTCAAGCGTGTCGAGGTCGTGACGGCCGAAGACTTG
>SYGW01000033.1 GCA_005800255.1 Nitrospiraceae bacterium
AATGGCCGGAGACAAATCGTCGCCGGAACTGGCCCGCCATTTGGCCGGGATCGCAACGCTGGCTCAAGCCTCGCCAATCGTCACCATCCCGGCCGGTCCGTTCCTGCTCGGCAGCAAGCGAGTGGATGACGACCCCTATGGAAACTGGACGCAGTTCGACAATACGGAGCTGCCGCAACATCGCGTCTGGCTGGACCGCTACGAAATCGATCGCGACGAAGTCAGCCTGGGGGAATATCTGGCCTTCCTGCAGCAACAAAAGCTCCATCCATCTGACGAGCTGCAAAAACTCATCTGGCACGTCATCTCGATCCATTCCGTCTCGGACCAGACCCTCAGCCGGTGGCCCGCCCTCTATGCCACCTGGACCGAAGCGAAAGATCTCTGCGAGGCAAGACACAAGCGGCTGCCGACGGAAGCGGAATGGGAAAAAGCGGCAAGAGGACCGGACGGAGGCCTCTTTCCCTGGGGGGAAGCGGATCCAGACCAGACCCGCGCCATGTTCGGGCAACACCACATGCATGAGATTCCCATTCTCGCAGCGGTGGATTCGCATGACGCAGGCAAGAGCCCCTACGGCCTCCATCATACGGCAGGAAACGTCGCCGAATGGGTGCAGGACTGGTTCGGGTTCGACTACTACGCCTATATGCCGGAGCGCAATCCGCCTGGCCCGACCAACGGGCGTTACAAGAGCGTTCGCGGCGGCTCCTGGAAAAGCAACCAGATCATGCTCCGGGCCGCGACCCGCGGCGGCTCGGCGCCGGATCAACGTTCAGCCACCATCGGATTCCGTTGCGCGCAATTGACCGTGCACGACGAGAAACCGGCCGTTGTAAAATAGTCCCTGGCCTACGCCAGGGCACATTCCATGATGGCCGATACTCACAACCCCCTGTGCGCTGACGCAATCGTCCGACGAGCCGCGAGATCTCGCCTGCTTTTTCTGCTCGCGGCGATCACCCTCACCGACTGTGCCGGGAGCCAGACAATCCCCACAGACCGACCGGCCTGCTGCCAGAGGGAAGACGCCAGCCCCCATCGAGCCGCCATCGTCCGCACCGCCACCCAACTCATCGGAGCCAGCGCCCTTGAAGTCAACGGCCGCCCGATCGCCGCCGACTGCGCCGGAATCACCCACGCCATCTTCCTGAAACATGGCATCGATCTCTACGACAGCAGCGCGCGCGATCCCAACGCCAATGGAGTCCGGCTCATCGATGCCCATATGCGCCAGTACGGCACCCTCCATCGAGGTCCGGTCGTCTATCCAGGCGATCTCGTCTTCTTCGACAACACCTGGGACTATAACGGGGACGGCAAGGTGAACGATCCGCTGACGCACGTCGGGATCGTCGAAGGGCAAGAACCCGATGGCACCATCCTCTTTATCAGCCGCGTGGCTGGCGCAATCGAGCGCTACCGCATGAACCTCGCTCTCCCGCATCTCCATGCAACCGCCGAGGGAAAAGTCCTCAACGACTATCTCCGCCGCAAGGATGGACGCGACCCAGCCGACACCGGCTACCTCACGGGGGAACTTTTTGCCCAGTTCGGCACTCGCATCGGGCGCTAACAAGAGATCGACATCGTCCGCACCGGCCTCCTCGCGTCTGGCGGCGACTCCATTCTGCGAAGACTCTGCTACACTTATTCCATGGCACTATCGTCACCCTCGACTCTGCCGGTTTAAGACAACCCTCTGCGCTGCACCCTGCTGGAGATGCGCGAGAGGCTCCTGTCGCTCTATAACGCGTTAATTACGGCGGAGCAACTCACCTACGAACGCATCCACGGCCGCGTCGAATCACCGGACGAGCTCCTCCATTTGGTCCTTCACGACTCCTGGTTCACCTGGCTCTGCCCCCTATTCGATCTCTTAGTCAGGATCGATCAACTCCTGAGCGACAACGCCTGTGACCTCACCCAGGAAACCCTCGAGCATCTGGTGACGGCTTTACGAAGGACCAGGGATGGGGGCTGATTGATCTTCCACTGCGCGCGTCCAACGAGGGCCTTCTGAGGCCGCGCGTTGCGCGAGCACAGAAGATCATTAGCCTCCATCCCCTCAAAGTGGATTAATCAGGTTGGACTTAGAATCAATCGAGGGGAAATTTAGGAGGCTGACTTCTTTGCGGACTTTCCAGCCTGAAGATATTGATCGATGCCCGCCGCCATCTTACGCCCTTCGGCAATGGCCCAGACGATGAGCGAAGGGCCTCGTTTGGTGTCGCCGCCGGCAAAGATCCCGTCGAGGCTGGTCATGAAACGATCGTCCACGGCCACTGCGCCACGGGCGTCGTACTTCACCCCGAAGCTGTCGAGGAGACCATTCTTCACCGGGCCGGTGAACCCCATCGCAAGCAGAACCAGATCGGCATCCAGTTCGAAGTCGCTGCCAGGAATCGGCGTGAACTTGCCGCCTTCGAACTTCACCCGATTGGCATGGAGCTTCGTCACCTGGCCATTCTGGCCGGTGAACTTGGTGGTCGAAACGCTCCATTGACGGTCGCAGCCCTCTTCATGCGCATGCGAAGTGCGGAGCTGCATGGGCCAGAGAGGCCAAGGCGTCGAGCTGGCGCGGGTCGGAGGAGGCTCCGGCAGCAATTCAAACTGATGCACTTCTGCGCAGCCCTGACGATGCGCCGTACCGACGCAATCGGACCCTGTGTCGCCGCCGCCGATGATGATGACGCGCTTCCCCTTGGCAATGATCGGCTCGCCTGTAATAGGCAGGCCCGACGTGCGTCGATTCTGCTGGGTGAGATATTCCATCGCGAGATGCACGCCCTTGAGTTCGCGTCCGGGAATCGGCAACTCACGGGCCTGCTCCGCGCCCATAGAAAGACCGACCGCATCAAACTGCTGGCGCAACTGTTCGCCGGTGAGGTCTTTCCCAATCGTCACGCCGGTCTTGAACTCCACCCCTTCGGCCTTCATCTGGTCCAGCCGCCGGTCGATGACCCATTTTTCCATTTTGAAATCAGGAATGCCGTAGCGGAGCAGGCCGCCGATACGGTCCGACTTCTCGAACACCGTCACGCGATGGCCGGCGCGAGCCAGTTGCTGCGCGGCGGCCAAACCGGCCGGACCTGACCCGACAATCGCGACGGTCTTTCCCGTGTTCGTGACCGGCAGGATCGGCTGAACCAACCCGTCATTGAAACCCCAGTCGATGATGTTCCATTCGAGAACCCTGATGGAAACCGGGTCGGAATTGATGCCGAGCACGCAAGCCCCTTCGCAAGGCGCAGGGCAGAGGCGGCCGGTAAACTCGGGGAAGTTATTTGTGGTATGGAGCGCCTTGAGCGCGTCGTTCCAGCGGCCGCGATAGACTAGGTCGTTCCATTCCGGAATCAAGTTCACAACCGGGCAGCCGGTCGATCCCTGGCAGAAAGGCACACCGCAATCCATGCAGCGCGCGCCCTGGACCTTGAGCTTGTCCTCGGCCAGCGGCTCGTACATTTCCTTCCACTCGAGCACCCGCAGCTCGACCGGTTTCCGCTTGGGGCCCTCGCGGGCATATTTCATGAAACCTTTTGGATCACCCATGCTGCACTCGTCTTTCGTCGTTCGTCGTTCGTCTCTCGTCCCCCGCAAAACGTTTCACGTTTCACGAACGACGTTTCACGCATTATTTGATCGCGGCGGCTTTTTTCTTCCGTTCTTCCAACACGCGTTTGTAGTCCACCGGCATCACCCTCTCGAACTTCGGCAGAATCGCGTCCCAATTATCGAGGATGCGGTTCGCGTTCCGGCTGCCAGTATGCATGAAGTGCGAGGTGATCATCTGATGCAGCAGCTTCTTGTCTTCGGCCGTCGTCACCTTTTCCAATTCCACCATGCCAAGATTGCAGCGGGTGGGGAACTTGTCCAGTTCGTTCAGCACGAAGGCCATGCCGCCCGACATGCCAGCCGCGAAGTTCCGGCCAGTCGGGCCCAACACAACGACGACTCCGCCGGTCATATATTCGCAACCGTGATCGCCCGTGCCTTCCACGACCGCCCTGACCCCGCTGTTCCGCACCGCAAACCGCTCGCCCGCCGTGCCGTAGCAATAGGCCTCGCCCTGCGTCCCGCCATAGAGCGAGGTATTGCCGATGAGAATCGTCTCTTCCGGCTTATAGAGCGCCTGCTTCGGCGGGAAAACGACGATCTTTCCTCCCGACAGCCCCTTGCCCAGATAGTCGTTGGACTCGCCTTCGAGGATCAGCGTGATGCCGCGGGACAGGAAGGCACCGAAGGACTGGCCGGCGGAACCGGAGAACTTGATCGTGACGGTATCGTCCGGCAAGCCATCAAGGCCGTATTGTTTCGCCACGCGGCTGGAGAGCATCGTCCCGACCGTGCGGTTCACATTCCGGATCGGCAGATCGAGCGTGACTTTTTCTTTCTTCTCCAAGGCTGGCTTGCAGAGCTCGATCAACTTATTATCGAGCGCGTCCGCGAGGCCATGGTCCTGCTTCTGCACGCAATAGTGGGCGATCTCAGACCCCACCTTGGGCGCTTGCAAGAGCGGAGCAAGATCCAACCCCTTGGTCTTCCAATGGTCGACGGCCTTCTGGGCTTTCAATTTATCCACCCGCCCGACCATCTCGTTGATGGTCCGGAAGCCCAGCTTGGCCATGATTTCTCGCAGCTCTTCCGCAATGAAGAAAAAGAAATTGACGATATGTTCCGGCTGCCCTGAGAATTTCTTGCGCAA
>SYGW01000001.1 GCA_005800255.1 Nitrospiraceae bacterium
AAAAGTAAACGCAGCTGGATGGAGAGAATCTCTGGAACGCGCCCCGGCAGGCACTGCGATCACGCTGACGCTACACCCGCGCTGGTGCGGCAGCCGATTCCCCCACGATGGAGTGCCCGGCCGCTTTACACCAAACAGGCAGATGCTCGGCCAGACCGCAGGCTGTCAGATATTCATGATCAATGGGTGTGGGGATGCCGCTCGTCGTCAGGGGGTCCCTGGCCTCCTCCAGCGCATTGGCCACATGGACTGCGGCCAGCGAACTAAACCCTTCCCGGACCCGTTCCCCAGGATGGTGGTGAAAGGCCACGGCCTCGACAATGGCATCGCTGAGGCCCCAGAGCCCGAGCAGATAGGCCCCCACATCTTCATGCGACGCCTTGAACACCGTTCGCTCGGCGTCGCAGACGGACAAGCGGTGGTCTCGCACGCCTGTGAGCACCTCGTCATATTCGTCAGGAAAATTGGTGGCGAGCACCAGGAGCCCGATATCATGGAGCAATCCTGCCGTGAAGGCCCCCTCCGCGCCGATAGAACCGATATCCTGACTCTTCGCGATATCCCGAGCCGACGTGCCGGTGATGAGGCCATGTTGCCACAGGCTCTCCAGCGGAAGAGGCGACCGCTTGGCCTCTTCAAATTGCGAGAAGACCTGCACGGACAGCACCCGTGATTTCACCGAATCGATACCCAACAGCGCGATCGCATGGGCCGAACTCGAAATCGTGCGCCGGAGGCCGAAGAACGCCGAGTTCACCACTTGAAGCAATTTGGACACCATGGCCATGTCCTGGGAGATGATTCGATTGGCGACATCAGCCGAAGCCGTGGCGGAACCCATTGCAGCCACCAGCTCTTGATAAAGATGCGGAAGGCTCGGCAAGGTGCGGATACCGGCAATCAAGGAGCGCAACGAGTCATCTGCCAACCGTGCTCCCAGCGCACTGGCCCGCGCGATAGTCGCTTTCAAGACGTCTGCGGTAAAGGGCGCCGGAATAAACTGGTGCGCCACCTCCAGCGCCGACACGATCGTGACGCGATGCGCACAGCCGGAAGAGGCGATCCGAGCCACATGGGGGGGGCGCGGCGCTTCACTTCCGCCAGCAGTTCCAGCCCTCCCATTCCCGTCAAGTGGATACCGGACAGGATCACATCGACCGGCGGCTGGTCGAGGACCGCCAAGGCTTCTTCCGCCTTGGCGACGAACGACAGCTCCCATTCTCCGGATAGGGGGGGCCAACATCGTTTTCAGTGACGAAAGCTCCGACGGATCTTCCATCACGAACAGCACCCGTTTTTCCATGTCGCCTCGCAGATTATCGACTACCGCAAACCCCTAGCTATCTTCTCGGAATAAACAACGTCCGACTTGAGGAAGCACCTCATTGACCTCCTTTTCTCTCCCCGCGTATGCTGAATCAGCCAACCGAAGAGGAACCCCATGCAATTCGATCCAGCCCTTGCCGCGCAACAGGCCTTTAGCCGGGCAGAAGCCCATGGCGAACTCGGCGCCGACTGGGCCGAAGCGGCCGAAGCCGAAACAGCCTTCTCATCGAATGCCGGTTCCTCGGCACGAGCCGCCTACGAGCAACTCCTCGCGCTCGCCGCTCGCTACCCCAAGGCCCGCTCCTACCAAGCCTTCTGCATCTTCATTACCTGGCAGCAGGTGATGGAAGAAACCCTCGCCCATCATTTCCAGACCGGCATCACGCTCTGCGAGGCCTATCTCGCCGCTCCCGAATCGAAAGAAGCACAAGACCTCGCGAACGTCGCGGAACTCTACAGGTCCTTCCGCGACGGGCTGGGGCTCAATGAAGAAGATGCGATTCAAGTCGAATTTCGACGGGACGAACCTAGAGGGGGAGACTGAACGCTTCACGACACGATGTCCGACGACCACAAACATCGCGCCCGCATCTTTCTCCATCGCGGCCAACTGACTCAGGCCAAGTCCGCCTACGAGCAGGCCGTCGCGGATGATCGCCTGAGCGCAAACCAGGGAGCGCTCTCCGACTCGCTCGGCAACCTGGGCAACGTCTGCGCCCTCTCGGGCGATCTGGATCAGGCGAAAGCCTGCTACAGGGAAGTCCTCACCATCCAGCGCACGGAACGGAATCACCAGGCCATCGCCCATACCCTGGTGAACCTCGGCAACCTCTACGTCGGAGCCGGCACACCGGAAAAGGCCAGCCCCTACTACCTGGAAGCCCTCGATCTCCTCGCCCCCCTGAACGACCACCGGGCGCTCGGCATCCTCTACCACAACCTCGGAATGGAGAAGGCTCGCCGGAGTGAATGGGAAGCAGCCACGGACTACTTCACCCGCGCCCTCGATGCCCATCGCATCGTGGGCAATGAGGAAGGGCTGGCACTCACCTATAGTCATCTGGGCAAAACGTTTCTGGATGCCGAAGACCTGCGGCCAGCGGAAAAATGTTTCAATAACGCATCCGAACATTTCATCAAGCTCGGAAACGCCCCTGGCGAAGCAGCCGTCCTGCGCCTGTTAGCCGCCGTCTACCTCCGTGTTGCCGATCGTGTCTCAGCCATCCGGTGCCTTGAGCGAGTCCTCTTCCTCGCAACACACTTCGGCCTTCCGGAATTGAGCCGTGACCGGGAATCCTTGAGCCTCCTCCGCCAGTCCGCCCCTCCCTCCTAGCCAACCGCTCCTCACCTTTCTGCCAGATGAAAACCCCCTGTTCCCGCAAAGGCTTCCATCCCGCGCATCAAGTTTCACCGAAAAAGATCCGACAGGAGAGGACATGAATCCAAGGCCAGATACCCTCTGGACTCGACCTTCTTTTCCTGAACCGGGAGCATGTGATGACAGGACGGTTTGCTTCACGGCCCATGACCATTCACCTGCTCGTCACGACGCTCGTCCTGGGAACCGGCTGTTCCCATTCGATTGAACTGGCGGTCCCGGCAAACGTGATACCGCCAGTCAGCGCTACAGTGGTCACTGACGCGCGAGTGCCGCTGCTGATTCAAACCCTGCAGGTGACGGAAAACGGCGCAGCGATCGCGCCGCCCGCGCCGCTCGAACGGCAGGTACTCGGCGCCATCGAATCCACTCGCCTCTTCTCGCAACAGTACCAATCGGGGCAGCATCAGCCTGCGACGGACCAGCCTCGCGTCACGGTGCGCCTCTCGGTCAGCAATCTTGTCGAACCCCATACGGGCCAAGCGGCCTGGCGGGACGTCGTCGTCGCGTCGCTGTTTACGCTCGCGCCATTCCTCTCCCTCGATTACGACTATGGCACCGCGATGGGTCTTGAGATCGAACGATGGGATGGACAGATCAAACATTACAACGCCAGTTCCAATGGATCCGCCTACCACACATTGTTCGGCGCGACCCCCGCTGTCATCGAGGAATTGAAGGGACAGGTCACAGAAGCCTGCCTGTCCTCCCTGCTCAATCAAGTCGTTCGTGACTGGGCCTTCTACCTGGCCAGCCACGAGCAGCCCCATGACCGCCCGATTCAGACGGTCACAGTCGGAATCCGCCGCCCGGCAAGCCGCGCCATCCCCATCTCTCGTCCGCTCGCCGACACCTCGCCCTGGTAACAGTTTCCATAGCATTCACAGCCTCTCAACCATCTGGCTCTCGCCTTCCTTCTGGTGGTAACATACGACCATAGGTACAAGGAGGCCAGCGTGAATATTGATTCATTCAGACAGATGGTTGCCAAAAACCCGAAGGGCTTTCTCGGCCGTTACGGACTCGGAAACAAACTGATTCAGGAAAAGGGAAATCTAGAAGAGGCAGTCGAACATCTCCTCGTCGCCACCCAACTGGACCCGACCCACGTCGCCTCGCACCTGGGCCTGGGGCGCGCCTTAGCCTCGTTGGGGCGCAAAGACGAAGCGAAGCCCGTTTTACGAGCCGGCATCGACGCCGCTCGTTCCGGCCGATCCAACGGAGGCGTGGACCTCATCCCTGAGATGGAAGCCTTGCTGCGGACCTTGGGATAACGAACCGGATCGCCACAGAAAAAGGAGTCCCGATGAAGATTGAAGTCGCCAGACAGCGCATTGAATCGGCCATGGCGCAATATGGAGCCCAAGCAGGAATGGCCATCGACCTGGTGATCAACGAAGTCCGCTCCGACCTCGGCGCCGCTACAGCCAACGAATTGATCGACGAGTTCGACCTCGAGCTGCAATACAACATCGCGCCGCTCGAATCGGACTACTCGAATAGCTAAACCCAATTAAAAGTTAAAAAGTAAAAAACAGGCCGAGGAAATCTTGCACGCTGATACGCGCTCCATCTGGGACACCTCCATTTTTAATTTTTCACTTTTAACTTTCCCCCTCTTCAGAAGATGCCGTTAATTTGGTGTGCTATCTCCGGCCATGGCTACGGCCACGCGGCGCAAGTCGTGCCGGTGCTCAATGCGCTGGGCTCCCTCGTGCCGGATATCACCGCGATCCTCCGCACCACGGTTCCAGCCTCATTCTTCCGCGACAGCCTGACGGTCCCCTGGGACCTGCAACCGGTGCAGCAAGATATCGGCTGTATCCAGGACGGCCCCCTCAAGATCGACGTGCCAAAAACCTGGGAGGCCCATCACCGTTTTCACGACAGCTGGGACCAGCGAATCACGACCGAAGTGGCAGCCATGAAGAAATCAGCGCCAGCCCTGATCCTGGCCGACATCCCCTACCTCGCCATCGAAGCCGGATCCCGCGCGGGAGTACAGACCGTTGCCTTGGCGAACCTGACCTGGGACCTCGTACTCAAGGAATATTCTCAGGCCTCAAACTCTGCACAGCAGCGGTTACTGCAATGCATCCGTGAATCCTATGCCAAAACTTCCCTCGCTCTGCGTATTGCCCCTGCTCCGACCCTCGACGCCTTCGCCACTAGCCTCGATATCGGACCGATCTGCACCCCCGCTCTCCCAGCGCGAGAGAACCTGGCCTCGACCCTCGGCCTGGCGCCCGGCGAACGGACCGTCCTGGT
>SYGW01000034.1 GCA_005800255.1 Nitrospiraceae bacterium
GAGGCCCACTCATTATGTGGGACGTGAAACAAGACGTGCAGGATTCGGCCGAACAGGAACGGGACGACATCACGGATCTCACGACCAACCCGGCGATCACAGATGCCGGGGGCATTATTGCCTTCGTCGGAAAAGGCGTCGAATTTAACGGCACCATCACCTAATAGCGGCACGGTCAGAATTGACGGCTATCTCAACGGAGAAATCCACACGGACGGCATACTACTGGTGGGGGGAAATGCCGTCATCCAAGCCAAAATCACGGCAGGAGCGGTCATCTGCAAAGGAAAAATCACCGGCGATATCGTGGGCACAGAACGCGTAAAACTCCGCGACCCGGCAGTGGTGAGCGGAAGCGTGAAGACGCCCGTCCTCTCCGTGGAAGACGGTGTACTGTTTAACGGCGACCTTGAAATGGTTCGCGCGGCGCACGCGCTTCCCCGGGAAATTCCGTCGCGCGAGGCGAGCGTCATCGCGCAGCCGGAATTGAAACGCGCGAATGGCTAGATCGTATATATACTTAAGCATATTGTGCTCGCGCCCGCGCCGCAGGAGGCCATGATGTGGGCAATGAAAGAATGGGGCCAGCACGCCGAATCCGCTGACGAGAACTTCACGCTCATGGCCAAGAGCATGGTCTTCAAGGGCGTGATGACGTTCACCGGCACCGTCCAAATCGATGGTCGCGTCGAGGGCGAACTCCACATCATCGGGACGCTGATCGTCGGAGAGCATGCCGTGATCAAAGGCCTCGTATCCACCGGCACGCTCATCAATAGCGGCAAGATCAACGGCATCATCACCGCCACGGATAAGATTCAGATTCTGAAGCCCGGCCTATTGGTCGGCGAGATCCGCACCCCGGTGATCGCGATCGAGGAGGGCTCACAATTCCAAGGCACGTGCGATATGGGCATCCAGCACTTGCATGACGACCGAACCGTGCCGATCAGCGCACCCCACGGTCTTGCCGCATCCTCGCATTAACGGCCAGCCCCTAGCCCTTTCGTTGCCCACTCAGTACAATAGCCCCTATGACTCGTCCAACAGTTCTTCTCGGCATGAGCGGTGGAGTGGATAGCTCGGTTGCGGCGGCGCTCCTGGTTCGCCAGGGCTACGATGTCCAGGGCGTCACACTTCAGGTCTGGGAACACGAAGACGAAACGGTCGCAGCCTCCAAGAAATGGGAGGAGCGAGGCTGTTGCAAGGTCGGCATCGCCCGCTATGTGGCGCAGACCTTGAAAATTCCGCATGAGGTCGTCGATACCAGGCAAACCTTTCGCGCCGGCGTCATCGACGACTTTCTGGCCGGCTATCTCGACGGTACCACGCCCAATCCCTGCGTCCGGTGCAATGAGCGCGTCAAGCTACGCGGGCTTATCGAACTGGCGGACGCACGCGGGATCAATTTTGTCGCCACCGGCCACTATGTCCGCATCGACACATCCGAAGGCCTCCCGACCCTCCACCGGGCCACCGATCCCAAAAAAGACCAGAGCTACTTTCTCTATCGCCTCCGTCAGCCCTGGCTCTCTCGCATGCTCTTTCCCGTAGGGGAGATGCAAAAAGCCGATGTCTGGAAGGAAGCGGAGGCACTCGGCCTTCCCGTCGATGAATTAAAGGAAAGCCAGGAAATCTGCTTCGTCAGCCACGGCGACTATCGCACCTTCATCGAAAAAGAAGCCCCAGCCGCAAAGAAGACCGGGGCCTTCGTCGACGATGAAGGCCGCTACCTCGGCGATCATGAGGGGATCGCGTTCTATACACCGGGACAACGACGGGGTCTCGGAATTGCCGCGGGCCGCAGACTCTACGTGCAGCAAGTCCAGCCCGCCACCAATACGGTCATCCTCGGAACGGAAGAGTCGCTCCGCCGCAATCAATGCGATATCGCGGATCTCAATCTCTTCGACCCCACCCTGCTCACTGGCGCAACGGACGTGACGGTGAAGGTCCGCTATGCCACGCCCGCAGCTCCTGCCACCCTCCAACCTCTTTCAGAGGGGGCCCTTCGTATTCTCTTCCACGAGCCACAGCGCGCCTTGAGCCCGGGACAATCCGCGGTCTTCTATCGGGACGATCGTGTGCTCGGCGGCGGCATCATCCAGTCGTTCTGACTTCTTTCGCGCCCGCAGCATCTGTATTGACAGTTCTCCGTTGCCAATGCTAACTTGTCACGCCACTTTTCGTGCACACGCACGAAGGTTTTCCTTTTGTCAAAAAGAAGAACGAACGGACCAGCATAGTGATAAAGACAGCAGTTGCGCGACGTTACGCACAGGCGCTCTTTGAGCTACTCGACGCATCCACAATTGAGTCTACCCGCACCGCCCTGACGGGGCTGGGGGACGCGATCAAGGACTCCGCTTCGCTACGCCATGTTGTAGCCTCGCCGAGCTTCGGCGCCGAAGAAAAGATCGCCGTCCTCGCAGAACTTGGTTCACGCCTGGGTTGCCCGTCGGTCGGAAAAACCTTTCTCGCGCAGTTGGTGAAAAAGAATCGCGTCGGCTTTCTCCCGGAAATCGCCGAGGCCTTCGCCAAGCTGGCCGATGCGTCGAAAGGCACCCAGCAGATCACCGTATCCTCGGCTGCGGCCCTGCCCTCAGCGGAACAAGATCGAATCAGCGCGCGCTTACGCGAGATGCTCAAACGTCAGGTTGACGTGACCTTTCACACGGATGCCCGCCACCTCGCCGGCGTTCAAATTCAGCTCGGGAGCACGGTGGTCGATAGCACCGTCCGTGGGCGGTTACAGGCGATGCAGAGTTTGTTGACTAAGGAGTAGCCATGCAGATCAAGGCAGAAGAAATCAGTTCGATCATCAAAGAAAAGATCAAAGGCTTCGACAAACAGGTCGATGTCAAGGAGACCGGCTCCGTCATCCAGGTCGGAGACGGCATCGCCAAGGTCTACGGTCTGGACGGCGCGATGGCCGGCGAAATGCTCGAGTTCCCGGGCGGCCTCTACGGAATCGCCCTCAACCTCGAAGAAGACAATGTCGGCGCCGTGCTCATGGGCGATGATGTCGGGGTCAAGGAAGGCGATCCGGTCAAGCGCACGGGACGCATTGCCGAGGTGCCGGTCGGCGAAGCCTTGATCGGCCGCGTGGTCAACGCGATCGGCCAGCCTATCGACGGCAAGGGCCCGATCAATTCAGCCCTCTCCTCCCGCATCGAAGTCGTGGCCCCCGGCGTGAACACCCGCCAATCCGTGCGCGAGCCCCTGCAGACCGGGATCAAGGCCATCGATGCCATGATCCCCATCGGCCGCGGCCAGCGTGA
>SYGW01000003.1 GCA_005800255.1 Nitrospiraceae bacterium
ACGATTACTACCAGCCGGAAGCCTACATCCCGCAAAGCAACACCTATATCGCCAAAGACGCCTCCGTGAACGATGCCATCGATCAGATGCGGCATGCGGCGACGTCCGCGTTGCTTCAACGGAACGACGTGCTGATCGTCTCGTCGGTCTCCTGCATTTACGGCCTGGGGTCGCCGGAGGTCTATCACGAGATGGTGATTTTTCTTGAAGAAGGGATGGAGATCAGGCGGGAGAAGATTCTGGCCAAGCTGGTCGAGATTCAATATGCTCGCAGCGACGTGGATTTTCATCGCGGCACCTTCCGGGCCCGCGGCGACGTCATCGAAATTTTTCCCGCCTCGAATGACGCGGTCTCCGTCCGGATCGAACTGTTCGGCGACGTGGTCGATGGCATTCATGAAATCGACCCGCTCACGGGAAAGTCGATCGGGAAGTTGCCGAAAGTCGCGATCTGCCCGAATACGCATTACCTCATTGCTCCGGACCGGTACGAGCGGGCGATTACGGGCATCGAAGAAGAGCTGGACGAGCGCGTCACCTATTTCAAGAAACAGAATCAGCTCGTGGAGGCCCAGCGGATCGCGCAACGGACCAAGTTCGATCTGGAAATGATCCGGGCGATGGGCTATTGCCATGGTATCGAGAATTATTCGCGGCATCTCAGCGGCCGCGCGCCAGGCGAACAGCCGCCGACGCTTATCGATTACTTCCCTAAAGACTTTTTGTTGATCGTGGACGAATCCCATGCGACGGTTCCCCAGGTCGGCGGGATGTACGAGGGGGACTATTCGCGGAAGCGCACCTTGGTTGAGTACGGCTTTCGATTGCCATCGGCGGTCGATAACCGGCCGCTCAAGTTCACCGAGTTTGAGCAATGTCTCGTGCAGGCGGTGTATGTGTCCGCGACGCCGGGCCCCTATGAGCTGGGGCATACGGCAGGAGAAGTGGTGGAGCAGATTATTCGTCCGACCGGTCTGATGGATCCGGTCATCGAGGTGCGACCGGCCAAGGGGCAGGTCGGTGATCTCCTGGGAGAAGTGCGGGCTGAAGTGGCGCAGGGCGGGAGGGTGTTGATCACCACCTTGACCAAACGTATGTCGGAGGATTTGAGCGAGTACTACCACGATCTCGGGATCAAGGTGCGCTATCTGCATTCCGGCATTAAGACGCTGGAGCGGGCTGAGATTATCCGTGATCTGCGGCGCGGGGTGTTCGACGTGCTGGTGGGGATCAATCTTCTGCGTGAAGGATTGGATCTCCCGGAGGTGACGCGGGTGGCGATTCTCGACGCGGACAAGGAAGGCTATCTTCGGTCCTATCGGGCCTTGATCCAGACGGCCGGGCGGGCCGCGAGAAATTTACGGGGCCATGCGATTTTGTACGGAGATGCCATCACGGATTCGATGCAAATGGCTATTAGTGAGACTGAGCGTCGGCGCACGATTCAGGCCGTCTACAATGCGAAGCATGGCATCGTGCCCACGAGCATTACGAAGGATGTGCGGTCGCTCGACTATGCCACGGAAGACACGGCGGCCGTGCAATTGGATTTGGTGGCGGAGTCGCCGGCCCTCTATGGCGCGGAGGAGGTCACCGAGCAGGTCATCAAACGGCTGGAGTCGGAGATGAAGGCTGCCGCGAAGCAGTTGGATTTTGAACGGGCTGCCACGCTTCGCAATAAGATTCGCGCGTTGAAGTTGCAGGTGCTCGAGTTGAATTCGGAGATTTAGCCGATTGCGGCAAGGTCATTTCGGTAAAGCGTTCCAATAGCCTGTAGGTTAGGGGAAAGAGGAGAGCGGTTTCGCAGGCTGCTCAAAAAGGCCGTCCAGCAAAGCCGCAGCTCCGAGCTGACCCTCGTTTCACGTTTTACGTTTCACGGAGCCCGAGAAGAAGCTGGCGGGCTTTTTCAGCAGCCTGGAACTGGGTTGCTAGACGTTTTTGTACAGATAGATGCCCAAGAACATTCCGAGAAGGCTGAGCAGGTTGATTTTCAGGACCAAGCCAAACGTGAGCTTGATGAGGACGAGGTCGATCGTCAGCGGTGGACTGATGCCTGGGTTGAAATTGCTGGAGAAAATCGCCTGAATCACGCCCTGTGGGGCCATGACCCGGAGGATTTCTCCCAGGATTCCGCCCAATAGTCCGCCGATGAGCACAAACACGAGCAAAATCAGGGATGATTTCTTCACGGCAACCGCCTCATAAGTCTTTGTATAATCTCAGGAGACAACGGTAGGACTATAGTGAAGTGTCTTCCACCTGTCAATAAAATGCGAGGGCTAAACCACCCACTCCGGGATCCCTCTCTCCCTTGACTTCACCCCGTTTAGTCCTTTAGACTCCCCGATGCTCTTTTGCTAGAATTTTCGAGGTGATCGGAGATCTGGAGCTAGGGGTTTCGATTGCCTTTTTCTATGTGGCGGTATGCTCGATTCGCTTAGCGAAAAGTTTGAGAAGATTTTTAAGAAGCTGCGCGGTTCTGGAGTTCTGACAGAACAGAACATCGCGGAAGCCTTGAAGGAAGTTCGTCTGGCGCTGCTCGAAGCCGACGTGAACTTCAAGATCGTCAAGGATTTCATCGAGCGGGTTCGGGTTAAGGCAGTCGGGCAGGAAGTCCTTCAGAGTTTGACCCCAGGCCATCAGGTGGTCAAGGTCGTGTGGGACGAGCTCTGTGAGATGATGGGCCGCGAGCGGACCGGGTTGGCTCTGGCTTCGCATCCCCCCACGGTCGTGATGATGGTTGGGCTGCAGGGAGCCGGAAAGACCACGACCTGCGGCAAGCTCGGGCGGTATTTCAAGGCGCAGGGGAAGCGAGTGCTTCTGGTTGCGGCCGATCCTCGGCGACCGGCAGCCGGCGATCAGTTGGCGAGTCTGGGGCGCGATCTTGAGATCGACGTGCATCGAGTCGATCCGGCCCAGGCTTCCCATACGGATGTCGTCCGCATTTGTCACGCCGGTGTGGAGCGAGGACGGGAGCAGGGGTACGATCTCGTCGTCCTGGATACCGGCGGGCGTCTCCATATCGACGATGAGTTGATGGGAGAGTTGGTCGCGGTGAGAGCGTCCGTGCAGCCACACGAAGTGCTCTTGGTGGCCGATGCCATGACGGGCCAGGATGCGGTCACGATGGCCAGCCAGTTCGATCAACGGATCGGCCTGACCGGCATTATCCTGACCAAGGTGGAAGGCGACGCCCGGGGCGGGGCGGTGTTGTCGATCCGGGCGGTGACCGGCAAGCCGATCAAGTTTTTGGGCGTGGGCGAGAAGTTGGACGCGCTGGAGCTGTTCCATCCCGACGGGTTGGCCTCGGGCTTCCTGGGCTTGGGCGACGTGCTCTGGCTGATCGAAAAGGCCCAAGAGACCTTTACGATCGAGCAGGCGGCGGATGCGCAGAAGCGGCTGACCAGCACGACATTCACACTGGAAGACTTCCGTGCTCAGTTGAGTCAAGTCAGTCGCCTGGGTTCGCTGGACCAGATTTTGGGGATGCTGCCGGGCGGCCAAAAGCTCAAGGGGGCGATGGACGGGCAGGTGCCGGAGCGGGAGATGAAGCGGGTCACGGCGATGATCGACTCGATGACGGCGCGCGAGCGGCGTGATCATACGCTCATCAACGGAAGCCGGAAGAAGCGGATTGCCCGGGGCAGCGGAACGAAGGTGGAAGAAGTGAATCGGTTGATTAAGCAGTTTCTCTCGGCGAGGAAAATCGCCAAGGTTATGGCAGGGTCGGGAGGCCGCCGGCAGTTGGCGCAACTTCTGCGATCCATGTAAGGGTCGATAGTCATCATCACGGTGTGTTGTATAGAAGGAGGAGTCTAGTGGCTGTTCATTTGAGATTGACGAGAACGGGACGACATAAACGACCGCTGTATCGCGTTGTCGCAGCGGATTCACGGAAGCCGCGCGATGGGCGGTTCCTGGAAATTTTGGGAATCTTCGATCCTTTGAAGGAAGCGGGTCTGCCGGAGCTGAAGCAGGAACGGGTGTTGAGCTGGTTGCGCCAGGGCGCACAGCCGACCGTCACGGTCAAGACGTTGCTCCGTCGTTGTGGCGTCTGGAAGACGTTTGAAGCGGAAAAAGCCGCAGGGAAAGCCGTGAAGAAGAAGGGCGCGTAATACGTGACCACGGCGCCGGCCGATCTTGTGACGATCGGCAAGATCGAGCGTCACTTTGGTGTGCGCGGCGAGTTCAAGGTGCGATTGTTGAGCGATGTGCCTGGCCGGTTGGACCATCTGAAGCAGGTGCAGGTGGTGGCGCCGACGGGACAGGTGGTCGAGAAGACGGTGGCGCATGTCAGACGCGCCGGCTCGACCTACATCATGGGTTTTGTCGGTGTGACGACGCCGGAAGAAGCCGTGTCGTTGCGTGGGGGATTGATCCAAGTACCGCGTGCTTCAGCGGCGACGTTGGCCGAGGGCGTCTATTTCGAGTGTGACCTTATCGGGATGACGGTCGAGAACGAGCGGGGCGACGAGGTCGGCGTGGTGGAGACGATTTTGGAAATACCGGACAATCACGTCTTCGTCGTTCGCAAGGGGACGGAGGAGGTCCTCATTCCGGCCGCGAAGAGCTTTGTGACGTCGGTGGATCTGGTGCGTCGCCGGATGCTGGTTCGCGGGATCGACGATTTGGTTGAGGATCGCCATGCGCTGTGACATCTTGACCCTGTTTCCCGATATGGTGGCGCCGGTGCTCGCGCAGAGCATTCTCAAGCGGGCGCAGGAAAAGGGGCTGTTGCATGTGCAGGTGCGGAATCTGCGCGACTACACGCTCGATCGCCACAGGGTGGCGGACGACGTGCCCTACGGCGGTGGGGCCGGGATGGTGATGAAGGCGGAGCCCATCTTGCGCGCGGTGGAACAGATTCAGGCCGAGTACGCCGCGGCCGGTGAAGAGATCCGGTTGTTGTTTCCGTCTCCGCACGGTCGCCCGTTCACGCAGGCCTACGCGAAGAATCTGGCGGCGGACAGCCGTCGGCTGGTCATTCTCTGCGGCCACTACGAAGGCGTCGATGAGCGTGTGCGGCTGGCCTTGCAGCCGGAAGAAATTTCCGTCGGGGATTATGTGCTGACCGGAGGCGAGTTGCCGGCGCTGGTGCTTATCGATGCCGCAGCCCGTCTGGTCCCTGGCGTGTTGGGCGATCCGGAGTCGATTGAGGAAGAGTCGTTTACGGATTCGTTGCTCGAATATCCGCATTATACGAGGCCGGCGGAGGTTCGAGGGGTGCCCGTGCCGGAAGTGTTGCTTTCAGGACATCACGAGGTCATTCGTCTATGGCGTCGGAAGGAGTCCTTGCGAAGTACGTATCAGAGACGGCCGGATCTGTTGCGGGATCGGGTCTTGAGTCTCGAAGATCAACAATTGCTAGATGAACTTACTCGTGAAGGCGTGGCTGGCACGCCTGTTCGATGTGGGGAGGAAGGGGTAGTCTCATGAATCGCTTAGAACGGATACAGCAGTCTTTCACCAAGCCGGCGGCGCCTGTTTTTGAAATCGGCGACACCGTTCGCGTGCACGTGAAAGTGGTCGAAGGAGAAAAAGAGCGTATTCAGGTGTTTGAAGGCGCGGTGATTGCCCGTAAAGGGTTGCTGAACACCGAGACCTTCACGGTGCGCAAGGTTTCCTACGGCGTCGGCGTGGAACGAATTTTCCCGATCCATTCGCCGATCGTCACGCGCGTCGAGGTCATGCGCCAGGGTAAGGTGCGTCGGGCCAAGCTTTACTATCTTCGCGGGAAGAAGGGCAAGTTTGCCAAAGTCGAAGATCGGGAGTTCGTCGCGAGCCCGAAGGCGAAGGCCGGGGTCGCGCGGAAGGTCGAAGCGCCGGCAGAAACTGCTGCGGCTCCGAAGGCCTAGTCGTTTTTCCTGGTTCCGTCGACGGGTGCCCGTTCAATGGACGCATCGCGGGGCCACATCGTGGGACTGACCGACGAATTTGAATTGGAAGCCCGGCGGCGCGGCTATCGCCGCATCGCCGGGCTAGATGAAGCCGGACGGGGCCCCTTGGCGGGCCCTGTCGTCGCGGCGGCGGTGGTCCTGCCTTCTCGTTGCCGCTTGGTCGGTGTCAACGACTCGAAACAAGTCTCAGAATCTGAGCGGGCGCGGCTCTACGAGGTCATTGTCGAGCGGGCTCGCGGGATCGGTGTGGGGGTCGCCACGGAGCAGGAGATCGACCGTTTCAATATTCTCGAAGCGACTCGCCTGGCCATGCGCCGCGCGCTGGCTTCGCTCGATCCTCCGGTTGATTGCCTCTTGATCGATGCCGTGACCCTGTCGAACCTCGCCATTCCCTCACGCTCGATCATCAAGGGCGACACCCTATCCATCTCGATTGCGGCCGCGTCGATCATCGCCAAAGTGACGCGCGATCGCATGATGGCTGCGTACCATCTGACCTATCCTCTGTATAATTTTCTTTCCCACAAGGGCTACGGGACGGAAGAGCATTTGCAGCGGCTGGCGCAACATGGCCCCTGCGCGATTCATCGGCGCACCTTTGCTCCCGTCGCCCAGCTCTTGGGCGGGCTGGGCGAATGTCCCTGGACGACTCCGTGACCAGCCTCGACCCCCGGAAGCTCTTTGGCCAAGAAGGCGAGACGGCGGCAGAGCAGTATTTGCGCCGCAAGGGGTATCGAATCGTGGAGCGCAACTTGCGCTCGTCGGTGGGGGAGTTGGACTTGGTGGCGGAAGACGGGCCGGTGCTGGTTTTTGTCGAGGTGAAGGCGCGGCGCAGCGACGCATTCGGCGGGGCCATCCATGCCGTTCATCAGCGAAAGCAGGAGAAGCCGATTCAGTTGGCGGCGCAGTATCTGGCCCGGCACCATCTCAAGGATCGGCCCTGCCGATTCGATGTCGTCCTGTTGCAGGGGGCGGGTGCCGGCGCTTCCCAGATCGAGCATATTCAGAACGCGTTCGAAGTAGCGGGGGATGATCTCCGCTGGTAAAGGGACGATGATTCAATTAATCCATGTGTCGAAACGGTATGATCAGCGGGCGGCGCTCTCCGACGTCACTCTTGAGATCGGCAAAGGAGAGTTCGTCCTGCTCATGGGGTCAAGCGGAGCAGGCAAGTCGACCCTCTTGCGGCTGCTCATCGGGGCGGAGCGGCCCGATGAGGGGCAGGTCTTCGTCCATCAGAAAAACGTGACGACGCTGAAGCAGTCCGATATTCCCTATTTGCGCCGCAAAGTGGGGACGGTCTTTCAAGACTTTCGTTTGCTGCCGAAGAAGTCCGTCTTCGACAATGTGGCACTGCCCTTGCTGGTGCAAGGCGTGTCTGCCGACGACATCAGCCGGAAAGTCACGGAAGCTTTGCGGGCGGTCGGGATCGAGCATAAGCGGGACCAGCTTTCCGCCGGGCTTTCGACAGGGGAGCAGCAACGGGTCTGCATTGCGCGCGCGATCGTGAATGGCCCGGTTCTCCTGTTGGCCGATGAGCCGACCGGCAATTTAGACCCGGCCCTGACCGTTGAGATTATCGAGCTATTCAAAACCATTAATGCGCGCGGCACGACGGTTGTCGTGGCGACGCATGATCCTCTTGTCATAGCCCAGGCGAATCGGCGGGTGCTCACCTTGTCACAGGGCCGGTTGCTGCCGGAGCAGGGGGTGTCGGCGTGAAGATGCTGTCCTATCTCCTGAGAGAATCCTGGGTCAATATGAGAACCAACCGGATGACGACGGTGGTTGCGATTTTGACCACCGCCTTTACGCTGGCCTGCGTCGTGATCTTCCTCCTCCTCTATGTCAATTTGCGGGCGGCGGCCGGACGGCTGCAGGACGATATCAAGATCATGGTGTATCTGGATGATCGGCTCACCGCCGATTCGATCGCGAAGGTGGAACAGCAGCTGCGGGGCGACCATGCCGTGGCCTCTCTGTTGTTCATCTCGAAAGGGCAGGCGCTGGGCGAGTTCAAGGCGCAGTTTCCTTCAGAATCTCATTTGCTTGAGGGCCTGGGCCAGAATCCCTTGCCGGCCTCCTTCGTGGTCGCGCTGAGTCCATCGTTCCGTTCCTCGGATTTGGTCAAGCGATGGGCGGAACGGGTAAGCCGGATCACCGGGGTCTCCAAGGTCGACTACAACCAGGATTGGATCGACGCGCTTGCGACGGTAATTCGGTCGATTGAGTTGGTGGCCGTCGGCATCGGCGTTATCCTTTCGGCCGCGGCTGTGACCATTATCGCCAATACCATCCGCCTTACCCTGTTTGCGCGGCGAGATGAGATTGCCATCCTGCGTCTTATCGGGGCCACGACCAGCTTCATTCGCATCCCCTATCTGGTAGAGGGGGCGGTGCTCGGCGTGTTGGGCAGCGCGCTCTCGCTGGGCATGCTCAAGCTCATGTACGAATTGTTTCGACAGGAAATGCGCACGACTGGACGATTTGCCGGGCTTGAGAACCTGATCGCCTTCTTTCCCCCCTCAGCCTGTTTGGCCTTGATTGCGATAGGGATGGGGTTGGGAGTCGCCGGCAGTTTCGTGTCGATCAGGCGTTTCGGCGAGGCCAGGACATGAGCTGGCGGGCCTGCGTGCTGGTCTGTGGGCTCCTGGCTCTCTTTGGGCCCATGGATGCCGTCGCCGATCCGATTACCGACAAGATTGAAAAAGAGCGGAAGGCGCTGGAGCAACTGAAAAATAAGATCGAAGAGAAACGCAAGCAGGCTGATGAAGCAGGGAAGAAGCGCGAGTCGCTGCTGCAGGGGATCCAGACGCTGGATGAACGGTTGCTCCAGTACAAGCAGGAGCACCAGGAGATCAGCCGGAAGCTGCGCAAGAAAGATCAGGAAATCGAATCCATCAATGCGCAGCTCGCCGGCTTGGGCGTCAGTGTGCGGGAGCGGCAGGATGCGATTCTGGCGCGGCTGCGGGTCCAATATATGGAAGGGCGTTTCGGCTATTGGAAGACCCTGCTCGCCTCCGATTCGTATGGAGATTTCCAGCGGAGGCTCCAGTACCTCTCGGCCGTCTCCGAGCGGGACTATGCCCTCATGGGCACGTTCAAGGCCGATATGGCCAGGATGGAGCAGGTGGAGCGGCAGAGGGAAGAAGCGCGGATCGGGATGCTCTCGTACAAACAAAGCACCGAAAAACATCTGGGGGAAATCAAGTCGGTCAAGAAGGAAAAGCACATCTATCTGACCAAGATCACCCAGCAAAAAGAATCCTACGAGCATGCGCTTCAGGAATTGGAACGGTCCGCTTCTCGCATCGATAGTCTGTTGCATGAGTTGGAGACGCGCCGCCGCGCGACTGCGGTCCGTCCTCCCGTCGGGGGGCTTGCCCCGCGGGGTGTGAAGGGGGGCTTACCATGGCCAGCCGACGGGAAAGTCATTTCCTTCTTCGGGCGCCAGAAACATCCGACTTTCAATACCTATGTGCAGCGCCGAGGCATCGAGATCAAGGCGGTCGAGGGGAGCGCCATCCATGCGGTGATGCCAGGGTCTGTCGTCTATGCGGACTGGTTGAAAGGCTACGGACTCGTTATAATCCTTGACCATGCGAACGGGTTTTTTTCGCTCTATGCCCATGCTTCGAAGATCCTTGCGGCGGTGGGGGCGCAGGTGGGCGTCGGGCAGTCGATCGGCGAAACGGGCGATACGGGCATGACGGGTGAAAATACTTTATATTTTGAGTTGCGCGAGGGGGCGGAGCCGCTGGATCCTCTCCAATGGTTGGCAAGGCGATAGGGAACGGAAGAGGAAAGGACGTTATTATTATGGAACAGTATCCTCGGAAACGATTCTGGATGGTTGGGCCGACAGTGGTGGTGGCCTTGGTCTTGGGCGTGATGCTCGGCAAGGGCTGGGAGCGGACCGGGCATGCCACGGAAACCTATGAAGAGCTGAAAACATTTTCCGAGGTGCTGACCCAGGTTGAAAAGAACTATGTCGATGAAACGAAGGTGAAGGACCTCGTCCAGGGGGCCATCCGAGGGATGCTTTCTACCCTCGATCCCCATTCGGCCTATATGACGCCGGACATGTATAAGGAAATGCAGGTGGAGACGAAGGGGGAGTTCGGAGGCGTCGGCATCCAGATCGGTGTGAAGGAAAACCGTCTGGCGGTGATCGCGCCCATCGAGGGCACGCCGGCCTATCGAGCCGGGATCAAGGCGGGCGATTTCATTACCAAGGTGAACGACGAAACGACTAAAGACCTCACGTTGATGGATGCGGTGCAGAAGATGCGCGGCCCCAAGGGCTCAAAGGTCAATTTGACGATTCAGCGGGAGGGGACGACCGACCCGCTTCAATTTACACTGGTTCGCGACACCATCAAGATCGAGAGCGTGAAGTCGAAGGTGCTGGACAATATCGGCTATGTCCGGCTGACGCAGTTTCAGGAATCGACCGGACGGGATCTGGGAAAGGTCCTTAAGCAGTTCAAGGAGCAGAAGCTTCAGGCGACGATTCTGGACCTTCGCAACAATCCCGGCGGACTCCTGACTGCGTCGGTTGAAGTCTCCGAGCAGTTTCTCCCCGGCGGCAAGTTGGTGGTCTATACCAAGGGCCGCGAGAGCAAGAAGGACGAATGGATCGCCAAGGGGAAAGATCAGACGGACGATTCACCTATGATCATTTTGATCAATGAAGGATCGGCCAGCGCCTCGGAGATCGTGGCCGGCGCGTTGCAAGATTACGGGCGGGCGGTGATTGTCGGCACGACCTCGTTCGGCAAGGGATCGGTGCAAACGATTCTTCCGCTGGGGGATGGGTCCGGCCTCCGCTTGACGACGGCGAAGTACTACACCCCGAAAGGGCGCTCGATTCAATCAACCGGCATCACGCCTGATATTGTCGTGAAGGCCCAACCGCCTGTGACCGTTGCGAAGGCCGGTGAGGCGAGCCCCGGTGAGAAGGATGGGGAGCCGAAGCAGGCCAAATCTGTTGTCGCGCCGGGGAAAGAGCAGCCGGCGGCTGCCAAGGGCCAGGACGCGGGCCAGTCGAAGGGCGGCGCTCTGCCTCAGCTTGCTCCGGTCGATGCAGTGGGCGATCCCCTGCTTGAGCAGGACGTCCAGCTGCAAAAGGCGGTGGAGATGTTGAAGACCTGGAAGATCTTTAAGGAGCTTCCCCGGGCGTCGTAATGGGAGCCTGTTGTTGTGAGGCGGTAATCGCTTCCAGTAGCAGCTCTTCCGATCCTGAGAACCCTGGTACGGTGCGCAATAGATGCGACCGTACCAGCCGTTCCAGATCGGCCAAGGTGGTGATGCAGAGTCTGGCGTAGAGGTAGGCTACGAGCGATTCGGACAGTCCCGGCAGCTTGGCCCAGGCTTTTACGGCTTCTGGGAGTGGCGTTCGCAAGGCTTCATAGGCCTGGATCCTGCCGGTTTTGAGAAACTCTTCAATCTTGTCCGCCAGGTCCCGGCCTATTCCCTCAAGCTCTTCCAGCGCCTGCCGTGAGGTGACTGTTGCAATGTCTTCCTCCAAGGCCTCGATGGTATCGGCTGCCTTTCGATAGGCCCTGACTCGATAGGAGTTCGCCCGTTGCGAGGCTAACCGCTCTGCCATCGACCGAAAGATGGTGGCGATCTGCTGGTTCTGTTGAGGGGGAGACATCATAGGCTGTAGTGCAGGCATTGTGACGTGGTCATGGTGGCGGAGGCAAGGGGCGGAGCGGGACCGGGTTTGTTGACAACCAGATTTCTGGTCCCCTAGGATGAGCGGCGATGGCAGAGACGATTCAAATTCAGGTAAATGGCGAAGCGCGGGCCTGCCTGGCCGATTCCACGGTCGGGGATCTACTGCGGGATCTCGCCATCAAGACTGAACGCGTAGCAGTAGAGTTGAACTTGGAAATATTGGATCGCAAGGATTTCGAGGGTCGAAGTCTTCACGCGGGCGATCGATTGGAAATTTTGAGCTTCATCGGCGGCGGCGCGCCCATGGGTTCTCATGTCAGGGAGAGGGGTTTCGTCCATGCAGAATGATCCGTTGATCATTGCCGGTCGTGAATTTAAGTCCCGGCTGTGGGTCGGGACCGGTAAGTATAAGGACTTTACCGAAACCAAGAAGGCCATTGAGGCGTCCGGCGCCGATGTGGTGACGGTGGCGGTGCGGCGCGTGAACATCACCGATCGCGCGCAAGAGAACCTGCTCGATTATCTCGACCCGAAAAAGTACACCATCCTTCCCAACACCGCCGGCTGTTACAACGTGGAAGATGCGTTGCGCTATGCCCGTTTGGCCAGGGCCGCCGGCGTGTCCGATTTGATCAAGTTGGAAGTGCTCGGCAACGAGCGGACGTTGTTTCCTGATACGGCTGGTTTGATCGAGGCGGCGAGGATTCTCGTGAAGGAAGGCTTTATCGTCCTGCCCTATACGAATGACGATCCCATTGTGGCCCAGAAGCTGGTGGACGTCGGCTGTCCCGCTGTCATGCCCTTGGCCGCGCCGATCGGGTCGGGCCTCGGGATCCGCAATCCCTATAACCTCAAGATCATCATGGAAATGATCAAGGTGCCGATCATCGTGGATGCGGGAGTCGGGACCGCGTCCGATGCAGCCTTTGCGATGGAGCTGGGGGCGGATGCGGTGCTCATGAACACGGCTATTGCCGGAGCCAAGGATCCTATTGCCATGGCCGAGGCGATGAAATGCGGGGTCTATGCCGGGCGGTTGGCTTACAAAGCCGGGCGCATCCCGAGAAAGTTGTACGCGACGGCCAGCAGCCCGATCGAAGGGATGCTCTAGCAGAATGTGCCAAACGGCCGCCAGCGTCGTTCTCGACTCATCGAAATCCTCAACGTGCCCACAAGGGTATGCCTCCGGTTTCGATGAGCCTGCGGCCTTGCTGGACAGCCATTTTGAACATTCTGTTTAGCATTCAGCATTGTTGATTCACTGCGCTGCCGATGTTGAAACTCTCCAGCCGTCTTCTGCTCGTGACGGATCGCCATCAGACCAAGGGGCGGCCTCTCGTTTCTTTGCTCCAGCGTGTGCTCTCGGTCGCAGCCCCCGCCATCCAACTCCGTGAACGTGATCTCCCGGTCAGAGAACTCGTGGCGCTTGCTCGGGAAGTGCAGGCTCTGACGAATTCTGGCGGATCGCAACTCCTCATCAACGACCGGGTCGATATCGCTTTGGCGCTGGACGACGCCGGCGTCCATCTGCGCAGCAATAGTCTTCCTGTTTCCGTTGCGCGGCGGTTGCTGGGGGCAGATCGGCTCCTGGGTCTGTCCGTGCATAGCCTTGAGGAGACGGTGCAGGCTGAGTCCCAGGGCGCCGACTATGTGATTCTTGGACCAATCTACGAGACTCCCTCCAAACTGGCATTCGGTGCGTCGATTGGTATTCAGACGCTTGAGAAGGCCTGTCGGGCTGTCCGCATTCCGGTTGTGGGGATTGGCGGAGTCACCGCGGCTCGCGCCCGCGAGATACGGCAGGCCGGGGCTTTTGGCGTGGCGGTGATCACGGCGATTTTTGGCGCGGAGGATGTGGAATTGGCGACGCGCGAGTTGCTCGATGCCGTGATGTGCTTGCCGTGATGTCGGTTGCCGCTGGTCCAGTCTGGTTGACCACCCCTGGGGCGGGTGATAGAATTCGCTCAGACAAGGGCTCCCCGATTCCGTAAGGGGGTTTGGATTCTTCGAGTCATGCCATGGCTGGCAAGAAAGACAGTCCGAGTCGATTCCGGTCTCTCCGAGATTCCGTCACGCAGATCACGAAGCGGTTGACTGAGGGAGAAACGGACTTGGCCCCACGCAACGACGAACATGCTCGCGAGGTGGAAAAGCTTCGCGTGCAGATCCAGTCGATGGAAGAAGAAATCCGTCGGCTCTACCAATCCCGCTACCAGCTCGACCAAGCCACCAAACAGAACGACAAACTCGTCACCACGCTTCAGGAAGCGAAGGCGCAGATCGAAACGTTGCGCGCCGAAGTCGAAAAACTGACCGCGCCTCCCTCGACCTACGCCATTTTTTCCAGCCTCAATGTCGACGAAACCAGCAATGTCTATGTGTCTGGCCGGAAGATGAAGGTCAGTCTGCATCCCTCGATCAATGGCAAATCGCTGCGGAGGGGGCAGGAGGTGGTCCTGAACGAAGCGTTGAACGTCATCGAGGTGAAGGGGTTCGACATCCAGGGCGAAGTCGTGCGACTCAAGAGTGTGCTGGAAGGCAACCGCGCTCTGGTCACGCTGCATTTCGACGAGGAAAAGGTGGCGCAGCTGGGCGACCCGTTGCTGGGCGAACGATTGAGCGTCGGCGACCATCTCCTCTACGATCCCCGTTCCGGCTATGTCATTGAAAAGCTGCCGAAGTCCGAGGCGGAAGAGTTGGTGTTGGAAGAAGTGCCCGATGTCGATTATGAGCGCATCGGGGGGTTGCAGCGTGAATTGGAGCAGGTCCGCGATGCGGTGGAGTTGCCCTTTCTTCATCCGACCCTCTTTTCAGAGTATAAGCTGAGCGCCCCCAAGGGGGTCCTGCTCTATGGCCCGCCGGGCTGCGGAAAAACCTTGATCGCCAAGGCCGTGGCGAATTCGATTGCGAAAAAGCTCGGACACCTTACCGGCAAGGAAGTGTGGAGCTACTTCTTGCACGTGAAGGGGCCGGAGTTGCTCAATAAATATGTCGGCGAGTCCGAGCGCCAAGTCCGTGAAGTCTTCAAGAAGGCGAAGGAGCGGGCGGCGGACGGCAATCCTGTCATCGTGTTTTTCGATGAGATGGATGCGCTCTTCCGCACGAGAGGCACTGGGATCTCTTCCGATATCGAGTCGACGATCGTCCCGCAGTTTCTCTCAGAAATCGACGGGGTGGAGCGGCTTCGCAACGTGATCGTGATCGGGGCCAGCAACCGCCAGGACCTCATCGATCCGGCGGTCCTCCGCGCCGGACGGCTGGATGTGAAGGTGAAGGTGGGGCGGCCCGATGTGGTGGCGGCCAAGGATATTTTCTCGAAGTACCTGAGCGTCGACCTGCCTTTTGCTGAGGAGGACCTGGCGCGCCATGGCGGAGATGCCAAGGCCCTGGTCGCGCAGATGGCCGATCTCACGGTCGAGGCGATGTATGCTTCTTCGGAGGAAAATAAGTTTATCGAAGTGACCTATGCGAACGGGGAAAAGGAAGTGCTCTACTTCAAGGACTTTGCGAGCGGGGCGCTGATCGAAGGGATTGTGTCGCGCGCGAAGAAGTTTGCCGTGAAGCGGGTGATTGCGAAGGAGGGCCGCGGCCTCCGGTCCGAGGACTTGATCCGCGCCATTCGGGAGGAGTTCAAGGAACATGAAGACCTGCCTAATACGACCAATCCAGACGACTGGGCGAAGGTCTCCGGGAAAAAGGGCGAAAAGATCGTGCATCTCAGGACGATCAGCGGAGGGCCTGGCGAGTCGCGTCAGATCGAAACTGTCACGACCGGGCATTATCTCTAAACCGTCATACCCATGCAGGAATCTACCTTTTTGACGACCCCCCGCGTATTGGGCACAGAAACAGAGTTCGGCATCGCCTCGCGCGACCCTTCTGCAGCAGATCCCGTCTCTAATTCCATCGCCGTCATCGGGCACTATCCTGGTCTGCAGGCTCCTCTGGCCGTTTGGGACTATGAAAATGAAAATCCATTGCTCGATGCGCGGGGATTCGAAGTCGCGGGGGAGCGGGAACGGCCCAATCCCGATTACAATCGTCAGCTGAACAAAGTGCTCGCCAACGGCGGCCGCCTCTACGTCGACGGCGCCCATCCGGAATATTCCACACCGGAATGTACCAATCCTCGTGAAATCGTGGCCTTCGAGCGGGCCGGCGCCCATATTCTGGCCCAATGTCTTGAACAGATGGCGCGCGCCACCGGGCGTGACCCGTTCGTCCTATACAAGAACAATTCTGACGGCAAGGGGAACAGTTACGGTTACCACGAAAGCTATCTCATGTCCCGGGCTGTGCCCTTCGACCGTATCGTCAAAGTTGTGGCGCCGTTTTTGGTGACGAGGCCCATTTTCGCCGGGGCCGGGAAGGTCGGGGCGGAGAATCAGGCAGACCCAACCGACTATCAGATTTCGCAGCGCGCGGATTTTTTTGAGTGTCTCGTGGATCTTAATACGATGGTTCGCCGCCCTATCGTCAATTCACGCGATGAGCCCCATGCGGAGCATGCCAAGTACCGGCGGCTCCATGTGATCGCCGGGGATGCCAACATGGCGGAACTATCGACCTACCTCAAGGTCGGCACCTTGGCCATCCTGCTGGAATTGCTGGATGCAGGAGTTGAGATGCCGCAGATCGAGTTGGAGGACCCGGTCCGTGGCATCAAGCAGGTCTCGCGCGATCTGGGCATGAAGGAGCCGCTTAAGTTGTCGGGGGGCCGCTCGATGACGGCGGTGGCCATTCAACGAGCCTATTTGAAGGTGGCCATGGGATACTATGCCTGTCAGGATCTTTCCCAGGTGACGAAAGATATTCTCGTCCGCTGGGAAGAGGTGCTGGACAAGTTGGAGCAGGATCCCAGGCTGTTAGTGCGAGAGTTGGATTGGGTGGCCAAGCGTCAGATGATGGAATCCTATAT
>SYGW01000035.1 GCA_005800255.1 Nitrospiraceae bacterium
GTTGGCGTGAGGAGCACCTGGAAATTACGCACGCGATTCTCTTTCGGCACAGCGGGCAGCGGCGGCAACATAGCTGTCAGTGAACCTAGTGGACTGATCATAGCATTTCTCCTGTGGAAGACGTCTCATTACACCTGTTGCGACCGACGAACGCAGTGAGGAGGCATTGACCCGAAGGGGCAATTAGATGATGACGGTCTAGGGGCATAGAACTCAGTGGACTTCTCATAGAATCTCTCCTGTATCTGAGCTGTCTCACACCTGTTGCTGCCGGAGGCATTGACCCGAAGGGGCAATTCAATGGCGACTAGTTAGGGGCATGACTGGGGTCCGTTCATGTGGGCAGACGGTGCCATTGATGCCTGATGTAACTGGAGGAGTCGTTGGGACCAGTGGTCCTCAGGGTCACTGAGCAGATTCTTCAGGCACTCAGCTTCTTCTTCGGGACTCAAGAGATACGGTGTTGTCATAGGTTCCTCCTAGTTTGATTGCCCCTTCGGGTCAATGCGACAAGGTCGCCGCAACTGCTATTTGAAACATCTGGTACAAGAGGGACTTCATCAGGTTCCATCTATGTGCCTGATCGTCTCAAGACGCAGTTTTGCTATCCGAACCAAACAGTGCCTTGGCTTCAAGACACGGGAAAAGACTCAACCTCATTGAAGAGGGTCCTCTTACGAGGATGCGAGGGGCGATTCGGCGATGACCCCTTTACGAGTGTTTCTGTCCCTAACGGGAAACGAATGCGACCACGACGTTCATTTTTTCCCTACAAACGTCGTGCCTGAGGGTCGGAAGCTGTGACCGTTGCCCTCTCGTGGTTGAATCGAATCAACCTTTGGCACTTGTCGGGGTTTCGCATCACACCTCCATCTGGCTAGCGTGACACAGGGTCTTCGCAGGTCCCCTGACCGTTTGACCCTAACCCCTTATGTGCGACATCTCACTATCACTATCGCTATTTATACATCTCAGAATGTCCCAATCGGTCTAAAACGGGGTTTTTCGTGGGTAGACGAAAATAAAGTTTGGTGGGAGGAAGACGCAGGAGGATGTCACGGGAGAACTCGTTACTGACGGATCATGCGGTGTCACAGGACCGTCTTCCGTGACCGGCAGAGTCAGCGGCAGGTCTGAGGCGCGAACAGGTCCGTCCCTCTCCGTGTCCCTCTCTTGAGCCACGCAAGAACCCTGAGGGCATAGGATTCCCTCACGGCTATTACAGAACGATTTCAGAACTGAAAATAGAGGCGGTAGAGGGGGGTCTTGTGAGGTGAAATCTCGTTAGGAGGCAACACTACTAGATTAGAATTTGCGACACACTCGTGACACAGTTACTAACACTACGTGTAACTATTTGAAATATAATGAATTATTATAGTATTATTTCAGATTTAACACGTCCATCATGTCGTAGAGACCGGGTGGCTGTTGCACCACCCAACGAGCAGCACGCAAGGCGCCTCCGGCAAAGGTATCACGGCTACTCGCTCGATGCGTCACTTCGATCCGCTCCCCCATCCCGCCGAAGAGAATCGTATGGTCGCCGACGATGTCGCCGGCACGAATCGTTTGAATCCCGATCTCGCCTTTTTCCCGTTCCCCGATGAGACCTTTTCTGGCGTAGACGCCGACCTGGTCCAAATCGCGATTCACGGCCTCCGCCAAGACCTCCGCAATCTTGAGCGCCGTCCCGCTGGGCGCATCTTTCTTGAGCCGATGATGAGCTTCGATCACTTCGATGTCGTACTCGTCCCCCAACGTCTTTGCCATCTCGCTGATGACCTTGTAGATCAGATTGACGCCCACGCTCATATTGGGAGACATGACGCAGGGCACTTGGCTGGCCAGCGCCTTCACCTCTTCGAGCTGGGCAGAGGAAAACCCCGTCGTCCCGATCACCATCGCCCGCCGATATTGCGCCGCCACCCGCAGGTGACTCAAGGTCGCTTCAGGAGAGGAAAAATCAACGACGACTTCACCGCGAGCAAGCAACGCCGCGAGATCGTCGGTAATCGAAACGCCCGCGCGCCCGCAGCCGGCCGTCTCCCCGGCATCGGCGCCCAACGCGCCATGGCCCTTCCCCTCAATTGCACCGGCCAGAGTCAGAACGGTCGAGTCCTTGATCAGCGCTACCAGCCGGCAGCCCATGCGCCCGGCAGCCCCTGCAACAATCACATTGGTCATAGCATCATCACCTGTACCGGAGGATTCCGGCTAAATAAGGCCGGCGTCCTTCAAGGCCCGCGTTAACTGGCTCTTCGCATCCGTCGCCATCTCACACAGCGGCAGCCGCAATTCCGGATCGATTTTCCCCATCATGCCCAACGCCGTTTTCACCGGAATCGGATTGGTCTCATAAAAGAGCGCGGTAAAGAGCGGCGACAAGGCGAAATGAATCCGCCGCGCTTCCTCGACCTGCCCGCTCAGGAAGGCCTTGACCAATTGCGCCATCTGGAGCGGAACGATGTTTGAGGTCACACTGATGACGCCCTTGCCTCCGACTGCCATCATGGGCAGGGTCAGGGCATCGTCGCCGGCCAGCACGGTCATCCGGTCGCCGCACATATTCGCAATCTCAGAGGCCTGCTGGACTGATCCGCTCCCCTCCTTGATCCCAACAATGCTCGATAACCCGCAGAGCCTTGCCACAGTGGCAGGCAACATGTTCACGCCGGTTCGACCGGGGATGTTGTACAGCACCTGGGGCAGGTCCACGGATTCCGCGATCAACTTGTAATGGCGGTACAGCCCTTCCTGCGTCGGCTTATTGTAATAGGGCGTAATGATCAAGGCCCCGTCGGCCCCCGCCTCCTTGGCATGCTTCGTAAGAGATACCGCTTCCGCCGTGCTATTGGAACCGGTCCCGGCAATCACGGGGACGCGGCGATTGACCACCTCGACCGTCAGTTCGACCACCCGGTGGTGCTCCTGATGCGAGAGAGTGGCGGATTCGCCGGTGGTGCCGCAGGGCACGATCCCGTTCGTCCCGTTGGCAATTTGCCATTCAATGAGGTCGCCAAAGGCCCTTTCATCGACCTTGCCGTTCCTAAACGGGGTGACGATGGCAATCAATGCACCTGTAAACATGCTAGCTCCTTCACACAGGCGCGTCTGCCGCGCCGTTCATCAGTCGAGAAATGCCGGAATCGTTTCGCCCTTGACCAAATCCTCGTAGGTCTCCCTGGTCTTGATGACGTGAATCTCCCCGTCTTTGATCAAGACTTCCGGCACCCGCGGACGCGAATTATAGTTGGAGGCCATCACGAAGCCATAGGCCCCCGCGCTCATCACCGCCAACATATCGCCAGGGTTCACCTCCGGGAGCAACCGGTCTTTTGCCAGAAAATCGCCGGACTCGCAGACCGGACCGACGACATCCACATTATGCTTCGGCCGATTCAGAACCTCTTCCGATACAGGACGGATCTCGTGATAGGCCCCGTAGAGGCTTGGCCTGATCAGATCGTTCATCGCCGCATCGACAATGATAAACCGTTTCGCTTCACCGTCCTTCCGGTACAACACCTTCGTCACGAGAATGCCGGCGTTGCCGACAATGACGCGGCCCGGCTCCATGATGAGTGTCACATTCAAATCCTTCAGCAAGGGCGACACCGCATCCGCGAGCTCCTGTGGCAGCGGCGGCGTTTCGTCCGAGTAGGTAATGCCGAGCCCTCCGCCGATATTGACGTACCGGATACTGAGGCCCTGTTGCTTCAAGGCTGCGACTAATGTCACCACCTTCGTCACGGCCTCGACGAAGGGGGTCACTTCCGTCAATTGCGACCCGATATGTTTATGCACCCCGACGACATCGATATTGGCGAGTGACGCGGCCAACGTGAACTCTTCGAGCGCCCGATCGGCGGCGATCCCGAACTTGCTCTTCTTGAGACCGGTCGAAATGTAGGGATGCGTCTTCGGATCGATGTCGGGATTGATCCGCAGGGCGACCCGCGCCTTGACCCCAACCGACTTCGCCACTGTATTGATCGCCTGCAGCTCAGCGGGCGATTCGACGTTAAACATGAGGATATCGGCCTTCAAGGCCTCGCGAATCTCATCATGGTTCTTGCCGACCCCCGCAAATACGATCTTTGAGGGAGGCACGCCGGCCTTGAGCGCACGAAACAATTCTCCGCCGGACACAATATCCACTCCGCTCCCCTCCTTCGCCATAAGGCGGAGGATCGCGATATTGGAGTTGGACTTCATCGCGAAGGCAATCACATGAGGCAGACTCTTAAAGGCCCCATCGTAGGCCCGGAAATGGCGCACGAGGGTTGAGTAACTATAGATGTAACAGGGCGTGCCGACTTCTTTCGCAATCCGGCTGACTGGCACCTGTTCGCAATACAATTCGCCCTGTCGATACTCGAAATTGTTCATCCTGAAAATCCTTATTGAGAAATTCGAGGCCGCAAGCGAGACGCCTTCCGGCTGCGCCAGCGCGGCTAACGAGTCCCCACCGGTCGCAACGGGGGAAGCTCCACATCCTGTCCTTCTAGCAATAACAATTGGTCCAACGGCAGATCCGGGAACTCCTCTCCGGCAGCTTTATGCTGTCGTAACAGCTCCAGCTTCTCTAGCCTCTTTTGTTCCTTAATCGTCAAATTCACCCCGGCATTTCCTGGAGGAACCGGCGGCCCCACAGACCCGCAAGCCACCAAGAGTCCCATCATCATTGTAGCTACAATGGATGTCGCACTGAGCCTCCGTATCCTCACGAGAGCCTCCGTTCCAGTTCTTTGATGCGCTGCTCCACTCGCGCCCTGGCCGTTCCGCCTATCTGAGACTTCTGATCGATCGCGGCCATGACCGTCAACCGGGCGAAGAGGCCCTTGTCAATACGAGCGGAAAATTCCCGCAACTCCTGGAGCGAGAAATCCGTCAGTTCACGGCCTTGATCCAAGGCGGCCCGCACCACACGGCCGGTGATCGCATGGGCTTCGCGAAACGGCACCCCTCGGCCCACAAGATAATCCGCCACCTCTGTGGCCAACATCCCGCCACCCTCCACCGCCTGCTTGAGGACATCCTTGTTCAGGGTGAGGCGGCGCATTAGTTCCGTCAAGACCTCCACCGAAGCCGTGACGGTATCGAGAGCATCGAACAGGGCCGGCTTATCCTCTTGAAGATCCCGATTGTAACTCAAGGGCAAGGCCTTGAGAGTCGTCAACAGATTCACCAAATGACCGTAGACCCGTCCCGTCTTGCCCCGCACCAGTTCCGGCACATCGGGATTCTTCTTCTGCGGCATCATGCTGCTGCCGGTGCAAAAAGCATCGGGAAGGTCGACGAACCGGAACTCCTGAGACGACCAGAGAATCAATTCTTCGCTGAGCCGGGACAAATGCATCATCGTAATCGAGAGGGCCGCGGCCACCTCGATCATGAAGTCGCGATCGGACACGGCATCGAGACTGTTTTGCGTGACGGAGGGAAAGCCCAGCAGCTTGGCCGTGAACAGACGATCGACCGGATAATTCGTCCCGGCCAGCGCGCCGGATCCCAGCGGCAGGACATTCAATCGCGCTACGGCATCGCAAACCCGCCCCTTGTCCCGTTCGATCATTTCCACATAGGCCAGGAGATGATGGGCGAACAGGACCGGCTGCGCCCGCTGCAGATGCGTATAGCCGGGCATCGCCACAGTGCAGTTCGCCTTCCCCTTCGCCACCAGGACCCGTTGGAAGCTTTCCAGGGAGACCGTGAGCCGGCCGAGCTGATCCCGCAAATAGAGCCGGATATCCAGCGCCACCTGGTCGTTCCGGCTGCGGCCCGTATGGACCTTGCCACCAAGGGGCCCGATCAATTCCGTTAGCCGGCGCTCGATCGCCATGTGAATGTCTTCGTCTTGCGGCGTGAACCGAAAACGGCCCCGATCCAGCTCCCGCTTCACCGATTCCAGCCCCTTCACAATCGTCCTGGTCTCGGCAGCGGTCAATACGCGCGCCTTCCCCAAGGTCTGGCAATGGGCGATGCTCCCCTGAATATCATAGGGATAGAGCCGGCGATCGACCGCCACCGAAACGGTGAAGGCCTCCACCAATCGATTCGTCTTTTGCGTAAACCGCCCGCCCCAGGCCTTTTCGCCTTTCGACGCGGCAGGGCTGCGGCCCTTTGCTCGTGCCATTAGGTCGTCGTCTTCTTTCGTTGCGCTCGGATCTTCAACCGCAGGGCGTTCAGCCGAATGAACCCTTCAGCATCTTTCTGATTGTAGACCTGGTCTTCTTCGAACGTGGCGATATCGAGCCGATAGAGCGAGTTCTTCGACTTACGCCCCGCCAACGTGCAGCTCCCCTTGTAAAGCTTCACCCGCGCCGTGCCAGTCACGTCCTGCTGCGCCGCATCGATGGCCGTCTGGATCATCTCCCGTTCCGGACTGAACCAGTAGCCGTTGTAGATCAAATCGGCGAACCGCGGAATCAAACTGTCCCTGAAGTGTAGCACCTCGCGGTCCATCGTCAAGGACTCGATCCCGCGATGCGCCACATGGAGAATCGTCCCGCCCGGCGTTTCATAGACCCCGCGCGACTTCATGCCGACGTACCGGTTCTCCACCAGATCGACACGGCCAATGCCGTGGGCGCCGCCCAGCTTATTGAGATGAGCCAGCAGCGTGGCCGGGCTCATCCTCTTGCCATCCACCGACACAGGATTACCGGCCTCGTAGCCGATTTCGACTTCGAGCGGCTTGTTCGGCGCCTTCTCCGGCGACACGGTCATTTGGAAAATCTCGTCCGGCGGCGACTTCCAAGGGTCCTCCAGAATGCCGCCCTCATAACTCACATGGAACAAATTCAAATCCATACTGTAGGGCTTAGCCTTCGTCACCGTGACGGGGATGCCGTGCCGATCGGCATACTCAATCAATTCACGCCGCGATCTCATCGTCCATTCACGCCATGGCGCGATGATCTTGAGATTCGGCGCCAAGGCCGTGTAGGTCAGCTCGAACCGGACCTGGTCGTTGCCCTTTCCGGTGGCTCCATGCGAGACCGCCTCGGCGCCTTCCTGGATGGCGATCTCGGCTTGCCGCCGCGCAATGAGGGGCCGCGCAATCGAGGTCCCGAGCAGATAGCAGCCTTCGTACATGGCGTTGCCACGCAGCATCGGAAAGACATAGTCCTTCACGAAGGTCTCGCGCAGATCCTCGACGTAGACTTTCTTCACGCCCAGCTTTTTCGCCTTGGCTTTGATCGCCTGCAAATCTTCGCCCTGCCCCAGGTCGGCACAAAACGCGATGACCTCGCAATCATGGGTCTCTTGCAGCCACTTCAAAATCACGGAGGTATCGAGCCCGCCGGAATAGGCCAACACGACTTTCTTCTTGCCACGACTCATCGTTTGGTTCAACTCCTCTTGCCTAATAGATTCGTTAAGATGGCCTTCTGCATGTGCAGCCGATTTTCCGCCTGGTCGATGATCACGGACTGAGGACCATCCAGCACCTCGGCACTGATTTCCTCCCCCCGGTGGGCGGGCAAACAATGCATGACAATCGCGTCCGGCTTGGCGCGACGCAACAGGCGGTTGTTCACTTGATAGGGCGTTAATACTTTCAACCGCCGCGCCTGCTCCCGCTCGCGGCCCATGCTGATCCAGACGTCCGTGTAGATGACATCCGCATCCTTCGCCGCGATATGGGAATCCTGGCTGATCTCAATCAGGGCACCAGTTTTTTCGGCTTCCACTCTGGCCCGGTCCACAATATGCTGCTCCGGCTGATACCCGGCCGGACAACCAAGGGCGATCACCATCCCCATCTTCGCCGCCGCCTCGATCAGGGAATTCGCCACATTGTTGCCATCCCCGATATAGGCGATCTTGATCCCCTTCAACCGGCCCTTCTTCTCGCGAATAGTCAACAGATCGGACAGGGCCTGGCAGGGATGGCTTAGGTCGGTCAATCCATTGATGACCGGCATCGTCGCCTCCCGCGCCCATTCCTCCACGATCGCATGGTCATAGGTGCGAATTACGATCGCGTCGAGATAACAGGACAGCACGCGCGCCGTGTCGGCGACGCTTTCTCCGCGCGAGAGCTGAATCTCGCCCATGGGCAACACCAGGGCATGGCCGCCCAACTGGTTCATGCCGGCTTCGAAGGAGACTCTCGTCCTCGTCGAAGGTTTCTGAAAGAGGAGCCCTAGCGTCTTGCCGGACAGCAGAGGATGGGGAGTCCCGCGTCGTTGCTTCTCTTTCAGCAGGACTGCGGACGTGAGCAGACGCTCCATCTCCGCCCTGCTGATCGCGGCGATATCTAGAAGATCTTTTTTGCCGGCTGGCACTGGTGCCGTCCGTTTTCTCATGCCCGCCTGGTCCAATCGGCGCGCCTACGATTTACGCGGCCTGTTTGCTGAAAATCTGTCCGAGCGTTTCAAGCAATCGATCAATGTCCGGCTGGCTGACGATCAACGGAGGCACGAACCGCAGCACATGCTCGCCGGTCCCATTGATCAAAATACCGCGGGCCAAACATTCGATCACAACGGCTTTCCCCTCCATGGCAAGCTCCATCCCCTGCAAAAGCCCGAGGCCCCGCACCTCACGCACGACCCGGTGCCGTTCCTTGCAATCGGCTAACCCCTTGGCAAAATATTCACCCATCCGGCGCGCCTGGTCGAGCACCTGACCTTCCAGCAACACGCGGCAGACAGCCAACCCCGCGGCGCAGGCCAGGGGATTGCCGCCGAATGTCGAAGCATGGCTGCCGGGAGAAAAAGCTTGGGCCACGGAATCGGTCGCGAGGCAGGCGCCAATCGGCATGCCTCCGCCCAACCCCTTTGCCAGGGTCATGATGTCCGGCTGAATGCCCAACTGCTCATAGGCGAACAAGGTTCCGGTCCGTCCCATCCCGGTCTGCACTTCATCGAAGATCAACAAGACGTCTCGTTTCGCGCAGAGGTCCCGCACCTGTCTCAGATATTCGCGGTCCGCGACGTGGACGCCCCCCTCACCCTGAATCGGCTCAAGCATAATGGCCGCAGTCTTGTCGGTTACCGCCTCCGTCAGCGCTTCCAGACTGTTGAAGGCCACGTAACGGAAGCCCGGGAGCAACGGCTCGTAGCCCTTCTGAATCTTGTCCTGACCTGTGGCCGTCAAGGTCGCCATCGTCCTGCCATGAAAGGAGTTCTTCATCGTGACGATCTCGAAGCGCCCGGCTCCATACTTCTCATGCGAATAACGGCGGGCCAGCTTGATCGCCGCTTCATTCGCCTCTGCCCCGCTGTTGCAGAAGAACACCTTGTCGGCGAACGAATGGTCGACCAGCACCTGCGCCAGCTTCACTTGCGGTTCCGTGTAATAGAGATTCGAGGTGTGGATCAGCTGCGCGGCTTGGCGCTGGATGGCCTGGACCAAGTCCGGATGACCGTGCCCCAGAATGTTCACCGCAATCCCGCCGACGAAATCGAGGTACTCTCGCCCCTCAAAATCGTAGACCTTCGTCCCCCGTCCCCGCGCAATCGCGAGCGGTTGACGCGTATAGGTCTGTATCAAATACCGTGCGGCGTCTTGCTTCAGTTCTTCTGTCGGCATGACAGACGTATCCCCTTGTAAAGTAAGGGAAGGTAGCATAAGCCAGACGATGGAAGCAACTTGAAATGGGGAGTCGAAGACGGGGCACGGGGCCGCGCCGCTTCTTTACCCAGATGGCGCCTCCATTGTGATAGTCTCTGGCGGATGAAACCCTGTGCGCAGTGCCAACAACAAAATCAAGAAGACTCCAAATTCTGCCACCAATGTGGAAACTCGCTGGCCGCCGCGCCTGAGGCTCCGATCGTCGCACTGGCCGCCGCGCCCAGCGATGAAGCCCTCTGGCGCCAATTCCTCGGCCCCCACGCCGATCGCTACATGAGACATTTCAAGAAGTTCGGATTAGGGGATGAACCGAAGTTTGCGCTGACCTGGAATTGGCCCGCTTTTCTCTACATTTCCTTCCTCTGGTTTCTCTATCGAAAAATGTACGTCTATGCGCTGGTCTATGCCCTCGGCCCCATGCTTTCAACCTACCTGACCGGCGACTTCACCGTAGGTCTTGTCTGGAGCATCATGGCCGGAGCCACTGCGAACTACCTGTACTATTGGCATTGCCGCGAGCAGATCGGCGAGATCAAGAAAAACGCCTGGACCGACCCGGCAAAGCAGGACGAAGCGTTGAAAGACGCGGGGGGCGTCCAGCCCTACGTGATCTGGGTCGGAATCGCCATGTACATCTTCTTTGCGCTGACGATGATCAAGCTACTGCAGGAGGGACTGCCGGACGGAGATCAGCTGCCGGCCAAGCCAGCGGCGATACGCACGACCTAAGAAAACGAACCTTCCCCAAAAAACTCTACCGGCTCCGTTGCCATCCGATCCAAGCCTGAAACCACCCGAAATCCTGTTCGTAAGCGGCGCCGCCCGAATCGGAAGATTCCTGCTTCTGCTCCAGCTGCGTATAGGTGCGCGGCCAGTTCTTCTGCCACCAGGACTTCAATTCATCCGAGGCATAGGCCTGGCCGTTCGGCTGAAGGATGGCTGCCGCCGCACAGACCAGCGCGATCAGCTGCCAATAGCGATCTTTGCCGAGCCCCAGACTGCGAAAATGCTCGCGTAGCAGAAATACCACCCACAGTTCGGCGCTGTGCTTCTTATTATGTTTGAAAGGCTGGATCTGCCGGAGAGGCACCGGATCGAATTGTTTGATGACCGAGGTATAGTCCGGGCCTCCATAGCTCCCTGCCACCTCGGCAATGCCTTCCAACATCTTGCCCAGCTCGACCTCCGCAACCGGAGACGAGGCTCCTCCCCCTCCGAGGGCCGGCTCGGCCAGAGGGTTCGGCGTGGTCAACAATTCAATGAGGGGCTTGAGCTCTCGCAGGCGCACGGTGGCCGCCTTGAGAATCTGCTCCGATTCCAGCCAATAGTCAGGGTCGTTCTTGGTGAGCCGCTCGCGCCCCGGAGGCGGAAGCACCGTCGGCACCCAGTAGCGCATGAGCACGAAAAGGATATAGTCGGCCTGCCCGCCGGCCTGCGCGATCCGATCAAAGACGCGACCCGCTCTCATGCCCGCAAAAAAATCGCGGGCCCGCTCGGCAACCTGCAACCGCTCGCCGATTCCGTTCCACCACGCTTCCAGTGCGGGCCAGTTCTTATCAGGAGGGGGCGAGGCGATCATAGGGGCAGTCTATCCTCTCTGGGGAAAACCAGGCGGAATGGTACTGCCCGCGCCAGGCGAAAGCAACCGCTTGACTTGATCGGCTGTTCCAGTATGCTTGCGCCCTGCCGCGAAATCCCTTCCGGCGCAAGAGGAATAGACCATGGCTCGATTAGTACTGCTGCGTCACGGCGAATCACAATGGAATCTGGAAAACCGTTTCACGGGATGGATCGATGTGCCCTTGACGCCGAAAGGAATCCAGGAAGCCAAACATGCGGGAGGAAAACTCCGAGGCTTCACTTTCGATCGCGCCTTCACCTCCGTGCTCGAACGGGCGAACGAAACACTCCGGCTGGCGCTGGACGTGATTGGTCAACCGACGATCCCCATCGAGAAGAACACGGCCCTCAACGAACGGATGTATGGCGACCTCCAGGGATTGAACAAGGCCGAGACCGCAAAGCAATACGGCGAAGCGCAGGTGAAAATCTGGCGGCGGAGTTACGACGTCCCTCCGCCGGGCGGGGAAAGCCTGAAAGACACAGCGGAGCGTGTGCTGCCCTACTATGAACAGACCATCAAGCCCTACCTCTTGAAAGGGGAAACGATCCTCATCGCCGCGCACGGCAACAGCTTGCGGGCCCTGATCATGGAGTTGGAACAGCTCTCACGGGAACAAGTGCTGGAGTTGAATATTCCGACCGGCGCGCCGCTGCTCTATGAACTGGATGGAACGGGGAAGGTTCTCGATCACCACTATCTCTGACAGACTACGGCGCACACAGGAAGATCATCCGACGTCTTGCAATAACTGCCCGTAGGTGTCGACCGGCACGAAATCGATCAAGAAGGTCAGGAGATTGCGCCGCTCCTCCTCTTTCACCAGCTGGCGCTCCTCCATCAAATCAGCCGCGTCCGCGCTGATCGCCATCGGACTCAGGCCTTCTTCCACCAGACGGCTATAGCGGCGGCGGCGCGCCTGCCATTCCTCGAGGTACGGAGCCCACGCCATCGACCCAACGGAAAGGGTCGTGTCCCAGCCCGCCTCCATCGTATCCAGGATGAACTCCGACAGCACGGCCTGATACTTTTGCGGAATATGCGCTTCGATCGAGGCGAAGATCCAAAACAGGTTCAGCGACAGCACTTCGCGCGTGATCGCCTGAGCCTGCTCCATCGTCGCCGCGATCCCGTATTCCTCCAGCTGCGGAACGGACACACCGGTTGGCAGCGCGGCAAGCAGCGCGACCGCCGCCTGTTTCGGCGTCATGGCATGAGCGGACATCAACCCCTCCCTCGTTCACAACCGGAAAGAATACGCTACTCACGCCCGCAGCCTCAAGCGACTTGTCTGCGCCGCGTGCCCCATCGCCATGACGAGGTCGGCGGCGTCGAACATCTCCCCAGTCAATGGCCGTTGAACATGGCTGGCTGGATCAGCGCCTTTCGCGCGCAACTGGGACTGGACCCAGCATGCATCGGCTGAGGCTTGACGTCGATTCTGGCTGAACGAACGACGCAGGAGCTGTCCGCACCCAGTCTGGCCGCGAGCGTATACGGCGGTCCCACTCCGGAAAATGTTCGCCGTACAGACGAACAAGACGGACTGCGGCCTCCCGATCAAGCTTCTGTCATCCTGCTGTATCATGCCTCCGCCTGGTGATCGACAGCGATGCGGCTGGCCGAGTACAATACCAACCCATGTCGCAACCAACAATCCCCGCTCGCGCGCTTCACAAACTCGACGCAGCCACCGAGCAGTTGCAAGCCAAATTACTGCGCCTCGTCGGGGGAACCATCGGCGACTATGGCCTGATCGACGAGGGCGACAAAATCATGGTCTGCCTCTCCGGCGGGAAAGACAGTTATGCCCTGCTCGATTTATTGCGCGTCTTGCAGCGGCATGCCAAGATTCACTTCGACCTGGTCGCGGTAAACCTGGATCAAAAACAGCCAGGCTTCCCGGTCCATGTGCTCCCCGACTATCTCACGAAGATGGGCGTTCCCTTCCATATCGAGGAGCAAGACACCTATGCCATCGTCAAACGACTCATTCCTGAAGGAGAGAAAACCTGCTCCCTCTGCTCCCGACTCCGACGTGGCATTCTCTACCACGTCGCCACGAAATTAGGGGCGACCAAAATCGCGCTGGGCCCCCACCGCGATGACATTGTCGAAACCCTGTTCCTGAACCTCTTCTACACGGGCAAGCTCAAGACGATGCCGCCAAAACTGCGGTCGAAAGACGGCAACCATCTGGTCATTCGGCCGTTAGCCGCCGTGCGGGAAAGCGATCTCGCGCGCTATGCGGAGCTGCGCGCCTTTCCCATTATTCCCTGCAATCTCTGCGGCGCGCAAGAGGATCTCAAGAGAAAAGAGGTCAAAGAGTTTTTGCGGGCATGGGAACAACGGTCGCCCAGCTGCACAGACAGCATGTTCGCCGCGCTCTCGAACGTGGCGCTGCCGTTTCTCCTGGACCAGACGCTGTTCGACTTCAAAGCCCTGCGTACAGCGGACCAGACAGCGGGGCACGACGATGCCTGGCTGGACGAGTGAACCGGTTCGCTCGGCACAGCAGGAGCTGAGAGTCAAAGCAGACTATGATTTTAGTTTTGCGGTGAACAGTTTGCGAAACTTAATGACCTTGGGCAGAATGACCGCCGTACAGTACCCCTCGAAGGGATGCCGCATAAAATACTCTTGATGGTAGGGTTCCGCCTCGTACCACGTCCCAGCCGGCGCCACTCGCGTCACGATGGGGTTGGGGTAGAGGCCCTCTGCAGTGATCGCCGCAATCACGTCCTCCGCCACCTGTTGCTGCTCAGGAGTATGGTAGAAAATGGCGGAGCGGTATTGCGTCCCGACATCATGCCCCTGCCGGTTCAGCGTCGTCGGATCATGCATGACAAACAGGACCTCCAGCAACTCACGATAGCTGACGGTGGCGGGATCGAAGGTGATGCGCACCGCTTCTGCATGGCCGGTGCTTCCGCTACAGACCGCTTCATAGGTCGGAGCAGCCACCTGGCCGCCAATATAGCCTGACTCGACCGACACCACACCCTGCATCTGATCATAGACCGCTTCAAGACACCAAAAGCACCCGCCGGCAACGGTGGCAACTTCGTATCGCGAGACTGTTGGCGGCACTGCGTGTTCCATCCTCCGGATCCTCGCTCCCTGATTGAGACGGTACAATATCAGAATCGTAAAATCATGACGTCAGATCCTACGGAGACCTTATACCATGGCGCAACTCTAGCTCGCGAATACATCATGAAACAAAGAGGGAAAGCCCCATTCGTACAGGGCAGGCGAGTCGTCGGCCTCTAGTGGGTGGTGCGAAAAACGAGGTAAGGAAAACTATGCGGTGCCTTCTGCATCGAGGTTGGCAATGACTTGCTTGAGTTTCGCCTTTTCATCGGCCTGAATCTTGGTGAACTGGATCCCGAAGGTCTTGGCCTTCACCCAACGCACATGGGCTTCGTCGATACGCAGGGGCCAGTCAAGCCCTGGAACATAGATGCGGCATTCGAAGGACGTGCCCTCGACAACAGGAAAATCCGTCTCGATCATACATCCGCCGAGCGAGAGGTCCAGCGTCCGGCCTTGGCCCTCCCGTTGCCCGCCAGAGAAGGTGCTTCTGAACTGCGACGTGAAACGCGGCTGCTGGCGTTGCTCCCTGAACGATTCTCCCTTGACGGCGCGGGGCTTCGACTTTTTCGCGTTGGTTTTAGCGGAACTCTTGATCATGGCCCGGCCCCCTTCAATCCAACTCAAACAAGAAGCCCCGGCCTCGTCAACTGAGCAGGCCGGGGCTTCTCGATCAGAATA
>SYGW01000036.1 GCA_005800255.1 Nitrospiraceae bacterium
CGACCAACGACCTCGACATCAATACGTTGCGGGCCCTGGAAGAGGGGTTGGAAAATTTCGCCGGCTGAGCCGTCATCAGCAGTCACGACCGCTGGTTTCTGGACCGGGTCGCGACCCACATTATGGCGTTCGAGGGCGACAGCAAAGTGGTCTGGTTCGAAGGCAACTATAGCGAATATGACGCGGATCGGAAGAAGCGGTTGGGTAAGGCAGCCGATCAACCGCACCGTATTCGCTATCGCAAGCTGACGCGCTAGTCCGCGTCCGTGTTATGGCACCGCTCGTTCTCATTACCGGCGCGGCAGGCCTCATCGGCCATTACCTCGTCAAGACGGCGCCCCGCTGGGCGCCGCAGTGGGAGGTGCGAGGCCTCACCAGGCAGGAGGCGGACCTGACCGATGCAGAGGCGGTGCGCCGCTTCTGGCGCAACCTGGAACCTCAGGTCGTCATCCACTGTGTCGCGCAGAGCCGGCCCGGGCCTTGTCAGCAGGATCCGGTCCTGGCGCGCCGCATCAACGTGGAGGCCACGGCCCTCCTCGCAGAACTCTCGGCGGATATTCCCTTCCTCTTCTTCTCCAGCGATCAGGTCTTCGACGGGTTTAAGGGCTGGTATGTCGAAACCGACCAGGTGAATCCTCTCAATGTGTATGGCGAGACCAAGGCGGAAGCCGAACGGCTCGTCTTACAGAACCCGCGACATAGCGTCATTCGAGTGGGACTGAACGCCGGCACTTCTCCGACCGGTGATCGCAGCTTCGTTGAAGACATGAGAAATTCGGTGAAGAGTGGAAAGCCGCTCACTCTGTTCACAGATGAATTTCGTTGCTCCTTACCTGCCGGTATGACGGCGCGAGCCCTCTGGGAACTGATCGAGTTGAACCGGCCAGGCCTCTATCACCTTGGAGGAGCGGAACGGCTTTCGCGCTGGGAAATTGGACAGGCTCTGATTCCCTGGTACCAGGAATTGGCAGGGCAGATGCAGCCTGGTTCCGTAAAATCCTATACCGGTGCGCCGCGTCCTCCAGACCTATCGATGCGTTGCGACAAGCTTCAGGCGCTTTTGTCCTTCCCTCTGTCGGGATTTCGCACCTGGTTGGCCGGCCGGACCAGCGCCGGTGAGGACCTATGGGATTACGAAGCTCCATGACGACTCTCGATCCCCTCATGGCGCTGGTGACGGCCTATGGGGTGATGGTTTGCGCGATGCTGGCTCTCTGGCTGGCGGATCGTCGGATACAGAATGCGTCAATTGCGGATGTGGGCTGGTGCGTCGGCCTGGTGAGTACGGTGGTCTGGTATGGCTGGAGCACCGTTGGCGATTTCGAACGGAAGATTCTGTTGCTCTCGATGGCCTCTCTTTATGGGTTGAGGCTGGGTCTCTACATCCTGCTGTATCGCGTGATCGGCCAGGAAGAGGATGCGCGCTATCGGCGCCTCCGCCGTGAGTGGGGCTCGTCTGAACCGGTCAAAATGTTTGCCTATTTCCAACTGCAGGCTGCGGCAGTGGCGCTTTTTTCTCTGCCTTTTCTCGTCCTCATGCAGAATGTTGTGCCTCCCTTCAGTTTCTGGGAACTGGCCGGGTTCCTGGTCTGGCTCCTTGCCGTGACGGGAGAAGGATTCGCCGATTGGCAGCTTGCGCGATTCCGGTCCAAGCCCTGGAATCGAGATCGGGTCTGCCGCGAGGGACTCTGGTTCTATTCACGCCATCCCAATTATTTTTTCGAGTGGCTGCATTGGTGGGCCTATGTCGTCATGGCGGTTGGTACGGCCGGCTGGCTGCTCACCTGGGTCGGGCCTGTGGCGATGGGCTGGGCCCTGCTGAAAGTGACGGGGGTTCCATTGGCAGAAGCCCAGGCGCTGCGAAGCCGTGGCGAGGACTATCGGGTCTATCAGCAAACGACGAACCGGTTTCTTCCCTGGTGGCCGAAACGCTGGCCTACGGAGTTGGGGTAAGGGCGGCAAGCCGCGCCCGCGCCGTTTCCGCTTCCGGGCTGGTGGGAGCGAGCTGGATCACTTCTTCGTAGAGCTGCCTGGCATGGGGCAGGTTCATCTGTTTTTCTTCAAACTGGGCTGTTGCAAGCAGCTCTTTCGGCTGATCCCCGCCGCAGGAAATCAGGGCCAGACATAACATGACGGCCCCTGCATGAATCGATTGTCTCATGGTTCCTCCGATCGATCTCGCGGGTGTGGTGCAGCCGGTTCGACCCCATAGCGGGGCGCGGTGATGTCTTCGCTTCGACATTGGGGGCAGCGGCTCGGTCTCGTCAGTTTGGTTCTGTCGCGAAAGACGAAGTCGCAATCCTGACAACGAGCCGGGTCCAGGATGAACTTTTTCGTCTTGTCCCGCGCAATGGTCTTCACGACATGGGGCAGATGATCTTCGACCTGACGCTCCGGGATCCCCAGCATCTGGGCCAGCTGAAACGACGAGAGTCTGGCGCCGGTCAGCAGATCGACGATGCGTTGGCGGGGCGTTCGCTCGCGGGGCAACATGACGGCCTATCGTAGGCGATGAGGCCGGCAAAGCCAAGTCCCTGGCCGTCAGTTGAACGGAATCCCCGCCTCTGGCAGGATGACGTGCCATGCCCAATCCCAATAAAGACGAATTGGCCGAATTGGTCTTGAAGCGCATCACCGCTTCCGGCGTCGAGTATGGCGATATCCGTTTCCTCGACAGCACGATTCAGACTGTCAGCGGTGAGGACCGCCGCATCGATTCCATTCGAGACCAGCAGGACAGAGGGTTCGGAATTCGCGTGCTCTACCGCGGGGCTTGGGGCTTCGCGGCCAGTTCGGTGCTGTCGCTGGAAGAAGCGCCGCGCGTGGCGGATTTGGCGATCGAGATTGCGAAGGGCTCTGCTTCCCTGGCGATCGAAAAGGTCACCCTCGCGGATGAGCCGGTCCATCGGGACCGGATCGTGACGCCGAATCGGATCGATCCCTTTGCCGTCCCGCTTGAGCAGAAAACATCGCTACTCCTTGAAACGATGGAGTCCGTCCAGCGGCAAGCCGGAGTCGTACGGAGCAGCGCGAGTCTCTGGGCGCGCCGGGACCGGAAATTGTTCGTTTCGACCGAAGGGTCTCGTCTGGAGTTCGACCTCCTGGCCGTGGGCGGCGAGTTCGATGCGACGGCGGTTCATGAGGGGCGGTTCGCGACGCGGACCTTCAATACGCCGTATCTCCGGATGGGCTACGAAGTGATCGAGGAGGCCAATTTCCCGGCCGAGGCTCCGCGCCTCGCCGCGCAGGCGGTCGAGAAGGTGCAGGCGCCCACCATCGCGCCGGGCCGCTACGATCTGGTGCTCGACCCGGAACATTTGTCGCTCACCATGCATGAATCCTGCGGCCATCCGAGCGAGCTGGACCGGGCGTTGGGCTACGAGGCCAACTACGCCGGCACCAGCTTCCTCACGACCGAGAAACGGGGAGATTTCCGCTATGGGTCTCCGCATGTGAATCTCGTGGCCGACAACTGCGAGCCGGGAACCCTCGCCGCGACCGGCTACGATGACGATGGCGTGGCCTGCCAGACATGGGACATTGTGCGCGAGGGGATTTTCGTCGGCTATTGCACGAATCGCGAGGTGGCGCCGAATATCGGCGAGACCCGTTCGCGCGGCTCCAATCGGGCAGACGGCTGGGGCAGCGTGCCGATCGTGCGCATCGCCAACATCGGTCTGGAGCCGGGCAAGGCCACGCTCGAGGAGTTGTTGGCCGATGTGAAGAAGGGCATCTACATCGAAGGCCACGGGTCCTACAGTATCGATCAGCGCCGCTATAACTTTCAGTTCGGCGGCGATGCCTTCTGGCTGATCGAGAACGGGAAGCGGACGCACATGGTCCGCGACGTCGTCTACCACGGGATCACGCCGGAATTCTGGAACAGTTGCGACGGAGTCGCGGACCGGTCGCATCGGCGGCGCTACGGGTTCATTACGTGCGGCAAGGGCCAGCCAGGCCAATCAGGGTGGATGACCCATCCGGCTTCCCATGCGCGGTTCCGCAACGTGAGTGTCATCGGAGGGCAGGCGGGATCATGAGCATGACCAGCCACAAGACCTGGCTGAAGCTGACGAGCCGGGAGGAGTTCCGGTTTCTCTCGGAGCTGGTCATGAAACGGTCGACCGGCGACCACACGCTGGTGTCGCTGCAGGATCAGCATAGCGGGACGACGCGCTTTGCCAACAATCAGATCGTTCAGAATGTCGATACGAGGCGGGGCTCGCTGAGCGTGACGGTGGCCTTCGGGAAGCGGCAGGGCACAGCCGGCACGACGGACTTTACCGCCGGGTCGGTGCAGGAGACGGTGACGAGAGCCGCGCAGCTCGCGCGTCTGTCGCCCGAGGATCCGGAATATCTTCCGCCGGTGACACGACAGGACTATCTGACGCCTCCGACGGCGCGGGCTGAAACGGCTGCGGCGGGGCCGGCCCGCAGGCTGGAATATGCGAACGAAGCGATCGGGCAATGCCGGATGGAAAATCTTGCTGCGGCCGGCATTGTGTCGTCGTCGCTGGCCACGGTCGGTGTGGCAGCCAGCACCGGACTCTTCGCGTGCGAAGAGCGGACCGATGCGCGGTTCAGCCTCACGGTTCAGGCCGGCGAGGCCACAGGCTGGGGCGCGTCGGCCCATCGCTCCATCGACCATCTGAAGGTCCATGAGCGGACCATCACCGCGATTACGAAAGCGAAGCGCGGCGGGGAAGTCCGGGAACTGCCGCCCGGACGCTACACGGTGATCCTTGAACCGGCTGCCGTCGCGGGGCTCTGGTCCCAGCTGCTTTGGGCGCTCGACGCGAAGGCCTATGAGAAAGGCACGAGCGCCTTGTCCGGCAAGCTGGGCCAGTCGATCGTCGATCCACGGCTGACGCTCCGCAATCTGCCGGCGCAAGAGGATCTCTTGGGAGTCGGATTCACCGCCGAGGGATTACCGACTGTGGAGTCGAACTGGATTACGGAGGGAGCGCTCACCCAATTGTCGTACGATCGTTTCACGGCAAAGGAACGGGGGATCGACAGAATCCCCACGCTCGACGCTCCCTGCCTGTCAGGGGCGGGAGCGTCTTTGTCGAGCTTGCACGAGTTGATCAAACAGACGGAGCGAGCCATCCTCGTGACGAACTTCTGGTATATCAGGACGGTCAATCCGACCGATCTCACCCTGACCGGCATGACGAGAGACGGCACGTTTCTCGTGGAGAACGGGGCGATCGTGTCGGCGGTGAAAAACTTCCGGTTTCACGAGAGCCCCTTGCAGGCCTTCAACCGGATCGAGGCCTTCACCGGTCCGGCCGAAGCGATCACGTCGGAAACCGGCAAGTTGCTGGTGCCGGCGATGAGGCTGCGCGATTTTAATTTTTCCAGCGTCACCAGGTTCTAGGGGACCGGCAAGGAGGCCGCTTTGAGGAAAAGACTGGCGCAGATTTTTTTCATGGTCTTGGCCGCGCTGGTTTTCGGATTCTGGACCTCTCATTCGATCGGTCCGGCGACTGCTGCCACTTCCGGCAAGGCTTATTTTGCGGGAGGCTGTTTCTGGTGTATGGAAGAAGTGTTCGAGAAGGTCGAGGGCGTCCTGTCCGTGACCTCCGGCTATATGGGGGGCACGGCTGCCAATCCGAGCTACGAAGAGGTCTCGGCGGGAGGGACAGGCCATGCGGAGTCGGTCGAAGTGGTCTATGACCAAGCCAAGGTGAGCTATCGGACTCTCTTGGAGGCCTTCTGGCGCAATGTCGATCCGGTCACGCCGAATGCCCAGTTCTGTGACCATGGCAGCCAATACCGCTCTGTGATTTTCTTTCAGACCGACGAAGAGAAACGAGCCGCGGAGAGTTCCAGGCAGGCGATCGAGCAATCGAAACGATGGAACGGGCCGATCGTCACGCAGATCGCGCCGGCCGCGCAGTTCTATCAGGCCGAGGAGTATCACCAGGACTTCTACAAGAAGAATCCCGTCCGGTACAAATTCTATAAATATAATTGCGGCAGGGCTCAGCGGTTGGAAGAGTTATGGGGGAAGCCGTAACCTCGTTCCTTCGAAAGAATCGCGGGACAAGCCCTCGTCCCCGGTGTATATTTCAGTGAGCGACAATTGCATCAGTCTATTTTTCCGTGAGGTCTTCCCGTGAAACGTTCGCCCAGACGATCGACCAGAAAACCGGTGATAGGCGTTATGGGGCCTGCCAAGGCGGGAGCCAAAGAACTGGCCGACGCCAAAACATTGGGAGAGCTCATCGCCCGTCAAGGCTGGGTGCTTCTCACCGGCGGACGCGCGAGCGGCGTGATGGATGCGGCCAGCGAGGGGGCGAAGTCCGTGCCGGGCAGTTTGACGATCGGGGTTTTGCCGGACAGTAAAGCCTCCGTGTCCCGGTATGTGGACGTGGCGATCCTCACGGACCTGGGCCAGGCGCGCAACAATGTGAACGTCATGTCCAGCGACATCATCGTGGCCTGCGGGCTTGGCGGCACCGGGACGGTCTCGGAAGTGGCTCTGGCGCTGAAGGCCAAGAAGATCGTGATTCTGCTGGGCGCCGACAAGGCAGGAGTGGGGCTGTTTACAAAACTCGCACCGCAGCTCGTTCATGCCGCGGCTTCGCCGGAGGAAGCGGTGAAACTGATCGGCGATCTGCTCTAGGCAGGATGCTCAAAAATTCCGCCAGCGTCGTTCTCGCCTCGAAAGCATCCTCAACGTAGCCAGGGGCTACGCTTCCTGTGCTTCCATCGGCTGCGGCCTTGCTGACGGACTTTTTGAGCATCCTGTCCGGGTATTCTCTTCCATAATTATTTTTCTATTCGCATAGAGAGAGGGCTTGACCTCTTTGGAATCGCTCTGCGAAAAGAGAGGCTCTTCGATCTGGAGGGACACGACGATGACGAGACACATCAATCAGCAAATGGCAGACCTGGCCCATTCGGAAATTCGGGCCATGACCCAGGCCTGCGTGAAGGCGAAGGGCCTCAACATGGCGCAGGGAGTCTGCGACACGCCGGTTCCTCCGATCGTGCTGCGAGCCGCGGAACAGGCGATGGAGCAGGGGAAGAACGTCTATTCGCGATTCGACGGATTGCTCGAACTGCGGCAGGCGCTGGCGATGAAGTTGCTGC
>SYGW01000037.1 GCA_005800255.1 Nitrospiraceae bacterium
GATGGCCAGGACCATCCCGAAGAGCGTGATCGTATTGATCGAGAACCCCAGCGCATAGAGCCCGATAAAGGTGCCGATCAGCGACACCGGCACGGCGATCGCGGGAATGATCGTGGCCCGCCAGCTTTGGAGAAACAGATAGACCACCAGCACGACTAGGACCATCGCCTCCGCCAAAGTCTTGACCACTTCCTTGATCGAAACATCGATGAACCGCGTTGTGTCGTAAGGAATATCGTAGGTCACACCGGACGGAAAATTCTTGGTCAATTCGTCCATCTGCGCGCGCGTGCGGCGCACCGTGTCGAGGGCATTGGCCCCCGGCGCGAGGAAGGTCAGGATGAAGGTGGTGGGTTTGCTGTTCCAGCGTCCCTCCAGGGCATAGGACTGGGCGCCCAATTCGATGCGCGCCACATCCTTGAGCCGGACCATGGAACCGTCCGGCAAGGCGCGCACGATCAGCTCTTCGAAATCCTTCACCTCGGTCAGCCGGCCCTTCGTGATGATGGGAATCGTCAACTCCGTGCCAGAAGGCGCCGGCTCCCGCCCGATGGTCCCGGAGGGATAATCGCGATTCTGCTCTTGAATGACGGAGGCGACATCGCTCGGCGCGAGGCTCAGCCTCGCCATGAGCAGGGGATTGAGGATGATCCTCATGCTGTAATTCTGCTGCCCGAACACCACCGCGTCCCCGATGCCCTTGACCCGCTTCAAGTCATCGACCACCCGAAGCGTCGCGTAGTTCGAGAGAAAGACCGCGTCATGCAAGGGATCGGTCGACTTCAGGACAATGACCGCGACCAGGTCCGGGGACACCTTCTTCACGGTCACGCCCTGCCGGATGACTTCCGTCGGCAACTGCGGTTCGGCGAGTTTCTGGCGGTTCTGGGTTTGGACCTGCGCAATGTCCGGATCGGTGCCGATCTCGAACGTCAGCTTGATAGTCACATGCCCGTCGTTGCTGCTGGTGGAGTCGAAATACAATAAATTATCGATGCCGGGGAGCGTGACCTCGATCGGCCTGGCGACCGACTCGGCTGCGACCTCCGCGCTGGCGCCCGGATAGTCCGCGTCGATCTGCACGACCGGCGGGGTGATCTCGGGGAACTGGGCGACCGGCAGGAACTGCAACGCGAGGAGCCCCATCACGACAATGATGATGGACACCACCGACGCAAGAATCGGCCGGTCGATGAAGACGTGCGACGTCACAAATGATCCTTTATTAAGGCCTGGAAGGAACGAAGGCCGCGCCCCAGGGTACCGCCTTCACCGGCGCGCCGGGACCGATCTTCATCAATCCGTTCACCACCACGCGATCGCCCTGGCTTAGGCCTCGCTCGATGAACCACTGGTCCCCCTTCCAGTCGGACGCGGCCACGGCCCGGATTTCGATCTTCTCGTCCTGGTTGACCACATAGACGAAGGGGCCCTGGGGACCTTGCAGGACGGCTCGTTGCGGAATGAGGATCGCGTCCGTTTTCGTATCGCCGGTGAAACGCACCTTCACGAACTGACCCGGTAAAAGAATTCGCTGCGGATTGGGAAAGGTGATTCTGGTTTGACGGGAACCGGTTTCCGTCCGCAGGCCCGGGTCCAGGAGATCGAGGACCCCTTCATGGGGATAGACCGTGCCATCCATCAGCGTGAGCTGGCCTCGCAGCTGATAGACCCCCGGATGGTGAATTTTCTTCGACTCGATGTCCCGCCGCCGCTTAAGAATGAAGGTCTCCGGCACACTCACCACCACATACATCGGATCGACGCGGTGGACGATCGTCAACAGATCCGTTTGCGCCGACACCAGGCGCCCTTCGTAATAATGGCTCCGTTCGATCAAACCGTCGACGGGGGACGTGATGAGCGTATTGTCCAGATCGAACTGCGCCTTGGTCAATTCGGCATGCGCGCCTTGCAGCAAGGCTCTGGCGGCAAGGCCTCCGGCCGTGGCATCGTCGACATCTTTCTGGCTGACCGCCTGCTGCGCCAGAAGCGGTTTCACACGGGCCAGGTCCTGTCGTGCCTGTACGAACCGCGCTTCCGCCTCGGCGATCTTGGCTTTCGCCATCGCCACGGCGGCTTGAAACGAGACGGGATCGATCTGGTAGAGGGGAGCGCCCTTCTTGACGTCGCGCCCTTCCTGATAGAGCAGGGCCTTCAAGAGGCCGGTCACTTGCGAGCGGATTTCCACCGGCCGCGAGGCTTCGGCCTGCCCGATGAATTCCGGTTCATCCGGAATCGTCTGGCTGGTCACCGTGACCACCTCGACCTGTGCCGGACGAAGAACCGGCGCCGGCGCCGCTTCTTTCTTGCAGCCGACGGACCAGACCAGAACAAACGCCGCAAACCCATGAAAGGCGATCTTCGCAGCCAGACGCCGGGGGACTATGTTCACATCGTTTCCATTGCGCATCAGGAGCTAAGTGTACCTTTTTATGCGCCGGTTCTCTACCTCGGCGCCTTGCGAATCTCTTCTCGCCCAGCCGCTTCCTCTGCCTGCTGCAGAGCAGACACAACGACATCGGGGGGCTGCGCCCCGGAGATCGACAGACTCCCATTGAGGAGAAAATAAGGAACCCCGCGAATGCCCAACCGGTGCCCGGCCGCCTCTTCGGCTCGAACTTCTTGAACGGCCTTGTCGCTGGACAGAAAGGTCAGAGCCTCTTCGCGATTAAGCCCACCCTCGACTGCGACCTCGGTTAAGGAGTCGAGATTCCCGATATCGCGCCCCTCCGTGAAGTAGGAGAAGAAGAGCGCCTCGACCACCGTATCCTGACAGCCCTGCTGTCCCGCGAACCAAATAAGCCGATGGGCATCGAAAGTATTCGGCGTCCTGGCAATCCTATCGAACGCAAACTCAATTCCCTCCGCTTCGCCGGCTTGAGCCACCCGATTTTCCATCGTCTTGAGCGACGCGGCTCCGCCGAATTTCGCTTCAAGGTAGCTGCGTCGATCCAGGCCTTCCTTCGGCATGGTCGGATTCAGTTCAAAGGGTCGCCACAACACCTGAAACGATTGCGCTAGCCCAATCTGTTCAAGCGCCTGTTCCAGCCGACGCTTGCCGACAAAACACCAGGGACAGATCACATCGGAATAGATTTCAATCTTCATGGCTTGCGCTGCTGATTTGAGACGGTTTCTCAGTCCAGATGCCCCATCTTTCCTGCGCGGTAGTCATTGACCGCTTGCGCCAATTCGTCCTGCCGGTTCATGACGAAAGGCCCACATCGTGCAATCGGCTCGTTGATCGGTTCCCCCGCCATCACCAACAGCGCCGCATCCTCTTGCGCATGCAGCAGGATCGGCGCGCCGGAACTTGTCGTCACGGCTAACCTCGCCTCGCCGACCGGCTCCGATCCGTTCACCATCACCAGCCCGCTCAACACGAACAGAACCACATTCCAGCCGGCGGTGAATGTGAGGGCCGTGCTCTGCTGCGCCAGAAGACGAAGGTCATGGAGCTGCATCGGTGTAACCGTTCTGGCCGGTCCCTTGGCTCCGCCGAACTGACCCGCGATCACCCGAACCGATCCGGCCCCTCCCTCCAACGGCACAAGAGGAATCGCCTCGTTCACCAAAGTTTGATATCTCGGCTCGGTCATTTTCGAAACAGCGGGCAGATTGACCCAGAGTTGGATCGCCTGCAAGGTCCCGCCCTGCTTGGCCCACTCCCGCTCATGCAGCTCCTCGTGCACGACCCCGGACGCCGCCGTCATCCATTGCACATCGCCAGGACCGATCACGCCGGAGTTCCCCGCAGAGTCGCGATGCGCCACTCTACCTTGATACACGATCGTGACGGTTTCAAATCCACGGTGAGGATGTTCCCCCACGCCGCGCGGATGGTCTGTCGCGGGATAGAAGGTCGGCCCCGCATAGTCCAACATGAGAAAGGGGCTGACATCTCGACCGATGTCGTTACTAGGAAATAAATTCCGCACATGAAACCCGTCTCCAACCACATGGGTCGAACCGGGCTCATACAGACGGACCTGATCCATCATTCCTCCCGTTGCCTCATGACCGGCCCCACCGTCAACTCATGTGTGATTGTGCTGAACTCTAACCGTAGGGGAGGGATCTGCCATCATACATTTCACTACTCGTGCGCGAGGCGGTCCAGGATTGCCAGCCTGCGCCCGTCGAGCGAGGCCCTTCCGAGGGGGCGCGCTCCGAACGCACAGGACAAGCGGGCTATCTCGCTGCTCACCTTCTATCCTTCATCGCTCGCTCCACTTCTCGTCCGGCTTCACGCGTCTTATCGGCCTCCCGGCGGTCATGGTGCTTCTTCCCCTTGGCCAACCCCAGCTCGACCTTGGCCAGACCACGATTGGAAAAATAGATGCGGAGCGGAATAATCGTGAGCCCTTGCTGCTTCGTCTTGACGAGGAGCTTGTCGATCTCTTTGCGGTGCAGGAGCAGTTTCCTGGTGCGCAGCGGCTCATGATTTGAAATGTTGCCGTGGCTATAGGGGCTAATGTGGCAATGGTGGAGGAACACCTCGTTGCCCTTCACGCTGGCATAACTATCTGACAAGTTCACACGCCCCTCGCGCAGAGATTTCACCTCCGTGCCCTGGAGCATGATGCCCGCCTCGAACTTCTCTTCGATGAAGTAATCGTAGTACGCCTTGCGGTTCGTGACCACTGCCTTCTCGAAGTTGGCTCTCTCTTTCCCCATCAGACGTCAGACTTTCATGGTCAAAAGATCGGTCGCAGTTCACTCTCGGCTCAAGATATCAGGAAACGACCGTCCTGGGATCATGGAAAGCGGCTGCTGATTGCCACAGCAATTTTTGCTATGATGCCGCCATGCGAGGAATTGGCCCCATCGATTCGATCTCCAGCATCCTCGAGGGGCTGGCTCGCCGCCTGGGCCTCGAATCCAAGTTGCAGGAAAACCGCTTGCGCCGGAACTGGGTCTCCATCGTCGGAGAGCCCATCGCATCCAATACCTGGCCAGACCAGATTCGCCACAAAAAACTCTATCTCCTGGTCCATAACAGCGTCTGGCTGCACCAACTCACGTTCCTCAAGCCGACACTCATCCAGAAACTCAACCAAGTCATCGGGTCGGACGTCATCACCGATATCGTCTTGAAAATAGGGGAGCTGCCAAAAGCCGACCAGACACCCTCGTCGCCCGAGACCCTTCACGAGGCCGCCCCGCCTGCGAACGATGCGCTGCTCGCGGAAATCTCGGAGCATGTCACCGCAATCCAGGATCCAGACCTCCGCCATCACCTGGCGCAGCTCATGGCGCAGTCGCTGGCCCACCCGCGCGGGCCGAAGGCGGACTGAGCGGCCCCTTGAAAAGCTGCTGGGCATAGACCTGCGTCGCCGCTGTCTCCGGACCCTCCAAGAGAGGACCGATCCGCCCCTCTTCCTCCGACTCAGTCAGCTGGTACAACCCCCGCAAGGCTTTCCGAAACCCGTCCCGCACACCCCGCTCTTCTCCGAGCAGATACTTGTGCAACATCGCCGGCTCCGCCCAGGCATCGAGGGAAAAGATATAAATGGTAAGAACGCGATAGCGCTCGGCTGGATCGTCCGGCGTCGTCGGCCGAACCTTCATCGGTCCGAAGTTTCTCGTCTCATGGCCGACTTTGCGAAAACGCTCGATAATCGTTTCGATTTCACCGTCGCTCGTCCAGGGCGGAACATGGATCGCGACGGAAGTCTCTTCCTGCGATCCAATGCTATAGGGAGGGATCGACCGGTCGGGACGGCTGAGATACATCCCGCCCCAGATCAGAGCGAAGGACCCGACCAAAACGCCGATAGCCAACTTGACGACCGTATCCAACGGCTTTTTCGCCTTGGATCCGGAAGGGGTCGTTGGAGAAGAATCCTGCTCATGCATGGAAGGCTCAACGAACAAGGCATCGCATGCCGCGCCTACCCGTTAGGCGCCGCCTTCCTCTGGAACAGCCTCGGTCGATTCCGCCAACCGCGCGACGGCCACGACCCGGTCGCCCTCGCCGTCGAGATCCAGAATCCGAACCCCCTGGGTGTTCCGGCCGATCTCGCGGAATCCGTCCACCTTGCACCGCAGCACCTTGCCATGCGCGGCCATCAACATGATCTCGTCCCCATCCCGGACTTGCAGGAACCCGACGGCGAGTCCATTGCGCTCATTGGTCTTCACGCTGATGATGCCCTTGCCCCCGCGCCCCTGGATGCGATACTCGTTCACCGGCGTGCGCTTTCCGTAGCCGCCTTCCGTGACCGTGAGGATTTGGGTGGTGGAGTCCGGCGTGATAGTTTCCATCCCGATGACTTCGTTGCCTTCTTCCAGAGTGATACCGCGCACTCCGTGCGCCGTGCGGCCCATGGGCCTGACTTCATCTTCCTTGAATCGGATCGTGATGCCCTTCTTGGTGCCCAATAGGATTTCCCGCTGGCCGTCGGTCACATGCACGCTGATAAGCCGATCCCCCTTGTCCAACGACAGCGCGATGATGCCGCCCTGGCGGGGATTGCCGTAGGCCGAAAGCTCCGTTTTCTTGATGATCCCCTGCTTGGTCGCCATAACCACGAACCGGTCGTCGCGGAATTCTTTGACCGGCACCGTCGCGGTGACCTTCTCATCGCCGGAGAGGGCCAGCAAGTTCACCAGCGCCTTGCCCTTGGCGGCCCGGCCCGCGTCCGGAATCTCATGGACCTTCAGCCAATAGACCTTCCCGGCGTCCGTGAAGAACAGGAGCGACTCGTGCGTGGAAGCGGTGAAGAGGGTCACGACGAAATCCTCTTCCTTGACCCCCATCCCGATCTTGCCCTTGCCGCCGCGTTTCTGCGCCCGATAGAGGGTCACCGGATTCCGTTTGATGTACCCGGCATGCGAAATCGTGACGACCACTTCTTCGTTCGCGATCATGTCTTCCAGCGTGATTTCCGCTTCTTCTTTCACGATCTGCGTCCGGCGCTCGTCCTTGTAGGCTTCGCGCACCTCGATCAGCTCGTCCTTGATGATCGTGCGCACTAGCGCTTCGCTGCTCAGGATCGACTTCAGCCGCTCGATCTGCTTCAAAACCTCTTTGTATTCTTCGATGAGCTTGTTCCGCTCCAATTGCGTGAGCCGCTGTAGCCGCATCTCCAGAATCGCATTCGATTGGATTTCGCTCAGCGTAAATCCCCGCATCAAGCCCACGCGGGCCTCATCGGGCGATGGCGCCCGCCGGATCAAGGCAATGACGGCGTCCAGGTTGTCGAGCGCGATCTTGAGGCCTTCGAGGATATGGGCCCGCTCTTCCGCCTTGCGCAGTTCGAACGCGGTCCGGCGCACCACGACCTCGCGCCGGTGCTCGATGAAATGGTGCAGGATCTGCTTGAGGTTCAACACCTCCGGTCGCTTGTTCACCAGCGCAAGCATGATGACCCCGAAGGTCGTCTGGAGCTGCGTAAGCTTGTACAGATTGTTCAGGGTAATGAGCGGGATCTCGCCGCGCTTGAGCTCGATGACGACACGGATGCCGTCCCGGTCTGACTCGTCGCGCAGATCGGAAATGCCCTTGATCCGTTCGTCCCGGATCAGCTCGGCGATCTTTTCGATCAACTTGGACTTATTGACCTGGTAGGGCAGCTCCGTGACGATCAGCCGTTCGCGATCCGTCCGCTCATCGGTCTCGATCTTCACTTTCGCCCGCAAGGTCAGAAGGCCGCGTCCGCTTTCGTAGGCGTCTTTGATGCCGGCTGTGCCATAGATGAAGCCGGCCGTCGGGAAGTCGGGGCCGGGGATCTTCTTCATCAACTGGGGAATCGTGATGTCCGGATTGTCCAGGAACTGGAGGAGGCCCTCGATCACTTCGCCGACATTGTGGGTCGGAATGTTGGTGGCGTATCCCACCGCGATGCCGCCGGCGCCGTTGACGA
>SYGW01000004.1 GCA_005800255.1 Nitrospiraceae bacterium
GCCACCGACTCGGCCCGCTGCGCCCGTTCGCCGGTCGTCAGCAGTTGCCCCTGCCATGTCGCGCGGACGCGGGCCGCCACCCAAAACCCGGCGAGCAACGCGCCGAGGAGACTTCCGACAAGAGCCCCGAGGCTAACGGCCTGGCCATCAATCATAGGTGCATCCCGGTCACGCGCCGACCGCTATTCAAACCCGTTGTTGCGTGGTGTGATGAGAGAATAATAATTTCTGAGCGTACGGAAACTATCGCGAAAGGTCAATGGCGCCGGATGATAACTTCCCCTCGCTCCCCATCCAGACTAATTCGATCGCCTTCTTGAAGTCTGGCAGTGAGGCCCGGCACATTTGCAATGGTAGGCAAACCGTACTCTCGGGCGATGATGGCGCCATGGGAAAGCGTGCCACCCATTTCTGAGACCAACCCCGCCGCCACACCGAGCAGAGGCGCCAGGCCCGGATCGATGACCGACACCACAAGAATTTCCCCCCGCCTGACGCGGCTCCAGTCTTCCATCGACCGGACAATACGCACCGGCCCTTCAACCAATCCTCCGCTGATAGGGATCCCCTGCAAGAGCCCCTCCAACGCCGCAGAAGAAAACGGCCCCGAGCCACGGACCGCATCTCGCCAATCCCAGATCGTGTCCGGCACGTTGACTGCTGCGTACAAGTCTCGGTCGGTCCGGCGGGCCTGGATTCGTTCCAGCCAATCGCGCGATCCTCCTTCTAACAAGTCGGCCCGTTCGTTGTTCGTGAGATAAAAAATATCCTCCCGCGCCGAGAGGAGCCCCTGCTCGACCAATCGCTCGCCGAGGCGCAGCAGAAGGCTGCGCGCGGCAGCCGAGTAATACATCAGATGATGCCGATTCGCCTCCCGGAGGGCGAAGAACCGGCAAAGCCTGCGATACAGCCAAGAAAAAACCGCCCGTCGATGGAGTCGCCAGCCGAACCGAGATCGGATCTCCGCCAAGGCCCCTTCCCGTATCACGGTCTGCCGCTGAAGAATGTCGGCAGGAGTGGCGCTGGCGGGAGAGAGAATCTGTATTCGCAAGATCGCCAGCAACAATTCCGGTCGATCGGAAAACCGAGGCGACTGGACGTCCGACTCGCCAACCCCTCGATGGCCATAGTCGTCGAGATAGCGATTGAAGGTGCGCAGAAACGCCGTCCCTTCCAACCGGCGCCAAACCTCACACTGGTCCCACCCCTCCGCGGTGAACAGGGACAGGACGAAAGAATCGCGTCGAGCCCTGTCCGCCAATTCCGCCAGCCGCACAATCTGCTGCGCGCTGATCACCGTCGACTGGCCCTGGAGCGCCCCGTTCAGCAAGGCTCTCCAGTCTTCGCCCAGCCAACGAGGCAACAAACCGCCTAGCGCTTGCAGACACTGCGACACCCCTCCTGCAATCGCGAACGTCAGTTCGTGCCGGTCGAGCCACCGCTCGATCTCATCGAGGCGCCTCGAGAGGTCTTCGCAGGAGACAAGACTGAGCCGCTCGGCTCGATGCTCGTCCGCCATCGCCTTCATTCCCGCGAACCAGGCCGGTCCATGCCGCACCGCCCGTCTCATCTCGGCCATCATCACCAAGCCGGCGCGGGCGAAAGCCAGCCATCCAAGGGGACGGACCTCCGGCACCCTGGCAAGCGAGGCCCCTCCCATCTGCTCCATCAACAAGAAAGGATCTCCCCGCAGTTGCGCAATGAGCATATGGAACAGGGTCATATTGATGTAAGGCCGGCCCTGGAATATGCGGACCGATGAGATCCCCTCGGGGATTCGGCAGCCCAGGCGCCGATAGGGTGTCAGGATGTAGCGTTCCATGAACTGTTCGAGAAACGACAGCGCCAGCGGGCTCGGCAGCTCCGGCAGGGTTTCCTTGAAGTTGGCCCGCGACCATTCGCAGTCATCATCGGTCAATTGCGGGGGCCGGGGTCTCTTGGAGATGGGACGGGCTTGAAGCAGCCACAGGCCGCGATCGTCGCAGAGCCATTCGAGATCCACCGGATGGCCAAACATTCGTTCAATCCGCTTGGCGGTGCGGGCCACATCAAATAATTGATCGTCCGACAGGATGGCGCGGCCTCGGGCCTCATCCGGCAAGGACACGTCGCAAAGGCCTTGCCCGGTTATCCGCAAGGCGTGAGTCTGGCCGGCGATTCTCCTCTCGCAAATCAGGAGAGGCTGACCCTGCCCATCCATTTCCACCACATACTGGTCCGGCGTCGTTCGCCCATCCACGAGGGCTGCCGCAAGCCCCGCCACCGCATCGATCACCACCTGATTCGCCCGTCCCGTAATCGGATGGATGGAATAGGCCACACCGGCTGCTTCCGTCTCTAACATCGGCTGGAGCAGAACCGCCATGGCAGGAACATCGCTCAAACCGGACGCCGCATGATAATTCAACACCCGCTCATCCCACATCGACAGCCAGAGGTCTTTCATCGCCAGACCGATCTCCCCAGGCGGAATACCAAGGCGCGTGAGGTAGATCCCGGCAAAACTGGCAGACGCTCCGTCCTCGTTCGTGGCCGACGACCTCACGGCCCAGAGCCTCCGCAGCGAAGGATCCAGTAACCGCGCCTGCTCAAAAATTTGAGTTGTCAATTCCGCGATGTCTGCATTTTGGATAGTGGTGCGGCACTGGGAAAGGATCTTCTGACGTTCCGCCCCGGACGTATGCAGGGCTTCGCTCCATCGTTCCGCCGGAGAAAACCCCGTCGCGCGGAGCGCGCGATCGTACGCGACCGTCGTCACGCAAAACCCTGGGGGGACGGAGAATCCTCCGGCAAGCAGACGAGCGAGACCAGCGGCCTTCCCTCCAACAAGCGCTGGAGACGTGCAGGCGGCCAAGGGGAGAAGAAGAGGGCGATCCATTTGAAACGGATAGTACCTACCGCACGAGGAGGAGGTAAAGATCATTCACGTTCGTGCCGGTGGGACCAGTGACGATGAGCTGGTCAAGCTTCTTCAAGGCCGGATAGGTATTGTGGCCCTTCAGAGCTCCCGCGAGATCTACCTGAAGCCGCTGCGCGCGAGCCACCGTGCCGCCATCGACCACAGCTCCAGCCGCATCGGTCGGACCATCGGTTCCATCGGTGCCGATCGCGACAACCCACACCTTGGCCAGGCCGGCTATTTCCAGCGCGGCGGCGGTCGCGAATTCCTGCGCCCGCCCGCCTGCACCCTTTCTCGTCACGGTCACGGTGGTTTCGCCACCGGCCACGAGACAGCAGGGTTTGCGCAACGGTCTGCCGTTGCGCAACAGCGTCTTCGCCCTGGCGCCAAACCGCTGCCCCGCCTCACGAGCCTCTCCGGTTATGGCCTCTTGCACGATCGTTCGAAAACCAGCCTCCCTGGCTGCGCGGGCGACAGCTCTAACCGCCACTCCGTTATTCCCGACGATGTGATGGCGGACTCGACGGAACAGGGGGGAGCCTAGCTTCGGCGTTTCACTCACAAGACCCCGGCAGCCCCGGTCGAGATGCTGCCGCACTCGCTGCGGAACCGTCATCCAAATACGATAGCGCTTCAAGATCGCGACAGATTCGCGATAGGTCGTAGGGTCTGGAACCGTCGGCCCCGATGCGATGGTGCTGAGATCGTCACCCAACACATCGGACAGGATCAACGTCACCACGGTGGCCTCTGTCGACTCGGCCAGACGTCCGCCTTTAATGCGCGAGAGGTGTTTGCGAACGGTATTGATTTCACGGATGGTCGCGCCGCAGCGCAACAATTTCTCTGTGGTCCGTTGCTTGTCGGCTAACGTCACCCCTGCGACAGGAGCCGGCAAGAGGCTGGAGGCGCCACCGGACAAGAGCACGATCAAGAGATCGCGCCGCCCGAGCGCTGCCACCATCTCACAGAGCTTGGCTGCCGCGCGTTGGCCTGACCGGTCCGGAACCGGGTGGCCTGCCTCCGCCACGAGAATCCGTTTCATCGGCAAGCCATGGCCCTGCTTCACGACAACAAATCCGCTGTGCAACCGACGGCCCACCCTTTGCCCTACCGCCAGGGCCATCGGAGCCGCGGCCTTACCTGCTCCGGCCACGACCACCCGTTCATACTTGTTCAGATCGTACCGGCGACGGCCGATGGTGAGAACCGCTCCCTCTCGTGAAAGAGCGCGGCCGACCGCCGCATGGGCGTCGACCGCGTCCAGTCCTCGACTGAGTATTTTCCTGAGCAGTGGCGTGACAGGAGAGGAAGGAATCTGCATCGCGGTTCCATGGACTAGTGGGACACGACTTCACAAGATGCTCAAAAAGTTTGTCCAGCAAGACCGCAGCGAGTGAATGCCCGATGCGTACCCTTGAGGTACGTTGAGGGTCTGAACGATGCGAGAACGATGCTGGCGAACTTTTTGAGCATCTTGCGCGTTAGGGGGCTTTCTCCTGCTTGAAGCACCGAGTCGGACAGCTTTGCCGCGGGACTCGCATCTGATAGACCCCGCGCGGGAGCGCATCCTTTTTGAACTCAGGATTCAACATCTTGAGTTCCAAAAAGTAGGTCCCGAACTCC
>SYGW01000038.1 GCA_005800255.1 Nitrospiraceae bacterium
CGCGGCGTCGGTCTGAATGAAATCTTCGTAATCAGCGATGCCGACGTTGCCACGGCCCAAAGCGCTGATGATACCCAGAGTCACGGTGGAGCTCAGTCCGAAGGGACTGCCGACCGCCAAGACCAGATCGCCCACCTGCAACTTCTCATAATCGGCCCACTTTAAAGAGGGAAGGTCCTTCGCATCGATTTTGACCACGGCCAAATCCGTCTTGGGATCGGTCCCCACCACTTTCGCGCTGAATTCACGCCGGTCGCTGAGCGTGACGGTAATCTGCGTGGCACCCTCGACGACATGGTTGTTGGTCACGATAAAGCCGTTCGAATCGACAATGACGCCTGATCCGGCGCTTTGATCGGGCCTGCCATGGCCACCGGGAGGCATGGGAGGAGGAGTCGGCAATTCGCCGCCTGGCGCCTCTTCACCCGGAGGTCCACCGAAAGGCCCTGGCGGCAACGGCGCTCTCCGGCCCTTGCCTCCACCCTCTCCACCCCCGGTCACCGCAATGTTTACGACTGCCGGCGTGACCTTCTTGACGATCTCGGAAAATCCTTGTGTCAGCCCGGCTGGAGTCCCGGCAAACGCTGCGGGCTCACCCGGCAAGACAGTAAACGCGACGGTACTCATAACAAGACCGATAACTGCGACAAGACCGAGGGCACTCCCCCCCTTACTCCGCGTAACCATAACAGCGTTCCTCCACAAGGTTAACCAACGCGAGACCATGCGCTGAACGGTGCATTGTACACTATCCCTTCCAAGGGCTTCAAAGACTAATAGTCCACGCCCGGCCCTCACCAAATAGAGCCGGACAGGGACGGAAAATACGACGGCTCTAGGATCGAATCGCTTTAGGAGCCGGTTTTTCTGGCCTTTGCCTCTGATTCCATTGCCCCGAGCCAGGAATGCTGCAGTTTCAGCAGCAACCGCTTCGCCGCTTGGTCAAAGGACACGACCCGCAAAGTATTCGGCGCACCGGCATAGGTCGGGGGCCAGATACGCCGCTCATCCTGGGGACGGAGATAGACCACCGGATACCATTGATCGATCCCTGGCGCGCTCGGATAGTCCAAGGTGGCCCAGCCCCGGCCTTCGGCCTGCATCACAGTTTGATTGTGCTTCACGTCCAACAGGGCAAACTCCAGCAGCGACCAATTGTCCCGGCGGAATCCAGGCTCCGCATGGGTCGTCCAGCCCAAAAAGAGCGTCACAGGATATTCCTGCTCCGTGCTGGAGACCACCACCAAGAGCAGATAATCCAGCCCATGTTGCCGTCCCAGCTCTGCAAACTGAGCCCAATCCCCCTGCGACTTCGGCCTGATCTGACCGGAAGGAATTTGTTCTTTTATCGTTACGGGAATCGCCCGGCCAATATCCCGCTGGAGACTGTCGACAAGGCGGACCAGAGCCTCTTCCGGCAAATTTGGCGCAGCGCCTGGCGCTGCCGTATCCGACAAAACAATCAGCCCTGCCTGGAGCGGCCACTGATCGATTCTCGCCAGCGCCTCATCGCCGGCCCTGCGCTCAGAGGAAACATAATCGCCGATCCTGGCAGGCGGAATGGCACAAGCGCAGGACACAACGAACAGAGCACTCAGCACGAGACTGATGTGTTTAAGGCAATGATGCATCATCCACCTCCAGGCTATGACAGGCTGGTCAGGCATATCCCCCGCTCTCATGATACGTTCGCTCCCCGCCCGCAGATCTGTCAAGCCCAGCACACGCTCCCCCTTGCAATCGTCCCATGTCTCGACTACCGTGCGTCATCCGGTTATTGCTCTGGCGCCTCCGCGGTTCACCACAACAAGGCTGGTTCCCCTGTCACTCCACCAGACTTCACGCCCCATCGAATGGTCGATCGTCATTCCGGCCCATAATGAGGCGGCCCGCATCCTGCCCTCTCTTCGAGCGATCACGGCCTACATGCGCGACCGGGGCCAGCCCTACGAAATCCTCGTGGTGGACGATGGCAGCACCGATGCCACGGCTTCCGTAGTTGAAGCCCTACTCGCTTCAACTCCGGAAATTCGATTGCTCCGGAATCCGCGACGCCAAGGAAAGGGGGCCGCTGTACGGCGAGGAATGAGGGAAGCCGTCGGACGGCTGCAACTCTTTGCCGACGCGGATGGCGCTACCCCGATTCAGGAGCTCGCCCAGCTCGAACAGGCCCTGACAGCCGGCGCGGACCTAGCCATCGGATCTCGCGCACTTGCCTCCCGATTGCCGGGCTATGCGATCAAGGCCCGCTTGCACCGAACGCTCTTGGGTAACCTGTTCAATAGGATCGTGAGGCTGAGCGGCCTGAGAGGAATCGCCGATACACAATGCGGCTTCAAGCTGTTCCGCCGGACTATCGCGCAAGACCTCTTTAGCGTCTCCTCCATCGACGGCTACAGCTTCGATCTCGAACTGCTCTACATCGCGCGGCAACGGGGCTATCACATCGCGGAAATCCCGGTGAACTGGTCCGATCAACCGGGCTCAAAAGTCCATGCCCTCAGAGATGGACTCTCCATGTTACGTGAACTGGCCCTGATCAAACGAAAGAACGCCAAGGGCCGCTATGCCGCTCCGCAATAAAACCGGCTCGTCCCGGCCTCACTCCAGCTGCCGCACATAAATCGCAACTTTCCCGTCTTCATATTCACGCCGCCATGTCTGTTCGCGCGCCAGCGCTTCGTCCAACAGGCTCTGTTTCTTCACGATTGCCCAGTCCACCGAATAGACGCTCAAGATCGAAAGATTCGGCGGATCGGTCAGACTCAAGGCAACATAGTCCTGAAAAATCCTGCGGGACCCGCTTCGCCAGGCCGGCATCCGCCCATCGATAAAGATCTTCTCCTCCGGCAGCCACCAGAGCAGAAATCCTCCGTATGGATAGTCGTTATAGAGACGGGTCCCCACCAGCTCCCGATGCGACTGGACCCACTGGACCGCCTCAATCGGATAGGCCGTGCTCTTGAAGTACTCGGCAGGCTGCAAGCCCGATCGTACGACTCGCTGGAGATGGTCCGGCCCCAGCCAGATCAGGAACAGCCCTCCTGCAAAAGCCACTGCCAGCAACCATCGCCTGGCATGGGCAACATCCAGCCTAAGCCGGCTTGCCAGTTGACCCAATCCTCTCTCCAGCAACTCAGCAGAGAGGGAAAGCGTGACCAGGAGAAAGAACGGAATGTTTCGCATATGCCGAAGCGACAGGATCAGAAACACGGCCCACAACATCCAGCGTACCGGTTCAATGCGCCGGTACCAGGCAGCCATGGCCAGCCCCAGTCCCGCCAAATAGACCGCACAGCTCCGGCCGGCCAGCGAACTCAACGACAGAGGCTGCCATTCCTGCAAACTCGTGAGCATGAATTGATTCGAGAGGGAGTCGATGATCTCGCCGTACAATCGCCAGCCGTAGGGATTCACCAACGTAACCAACGATGCGATCCCCGCTGCCACTATCAGCCGCCCAATCGCAGACCAGGAGAGAATCGCTTCGTCGAAACGGGCGGCAAGCGCAGGAACCCGCACGACCACCACTTGGGTCAGCGCGGAACTGGCTGCTACGAGCCCCAACAGAAACAGTCCGGCGGTAAACCCTCCGTGTAAATTGGCCCAGAGCAGAAACAACAGAGGCATCAGCCAGAGCACGCGGCTTTGCCCATTCTTATTTCGTTCGAGCATCACGAGCAGAACTGCAAGGCCCAGCAACGTGACCATCTGGGTTCTCGCCCCCAGAAACGGCAGGGCCACCCAGAGGGATAAGACGCAAGCGAGGAGGCGACAGGTTCTATTACAGCGAACCGAAAGGCTCGCGACCAGCCAGGCTCCGGCCGTCACCGCAGCAAAAAAAAGGATGACCCCCAAGGCGCCGGACCATGAATAGAATGTTCCGATAATCAGATCGGTCAACCAGGCATGTTCGACCCAGGGCCAATCAGGCATGGTGTGGGAATAGGGATCCAAGGCAGGCAAGATCCAGCCCTGTCGCAGAAGATCGAGCCCGGTCCGCAGGTGCCAGCCGAAATCAGGCTCTGTCAAAGGCTGGAGCGTAAAGTTCAGGATAAGCAGCAGGAGCAAGGCATCGAGGGCGGGAAATACCTTGTCCCTCTTCACCTCGCGCGTCACGCGTCACGCCTTACGGCTGCTGGTTGTCCGACCAATAGATTTCCCAGCACCAGCCATTCGACTTCCGTACGGAGGAAACAATTGATCGCTTCGTCCGGAGTGCAGACGATGGGCTCGTTCACATTGAACGAGGTATTCAGGAGCACCGGCACGCCGGTCTGACGGTCGAAGGCTTCAAGCAGCGCACGGTAGCGAGGGTTGGAGGTCCTATCCACTGTTTGCACCCGCGCCGATCCATCCACATGGACCACGGCGGGAATCAACCCCTTGACCGAAGGCACAACCGGAACCGTCAAGAGCATAAAAGGCGAGGGAGCGGGAAGGTCGAAATACTCCGATGCCCTCTCTTCAAGAACTGACGGAGCAAAGGGACGAAAGGGCTCCCGGAGCTTCACCTTGGCATTGATCAGCTCCCTCATGTCCTCGCGGCGCGGATCGGCCAACAGGCTGCGATTGCCCAGGCCTCGCGGTCCCCATTCCATCCGGCCTTGAAACCAACAGACCAGACGACCATTGGCCAGCTCGCGAGCCACCTGCTCGCACAGTTCATCATCTGGAAGACGTTCGCCAACCAGGCCTGCCCTCTCAAGCGCAGCCAGACATTCCTGTTCGGTGAACTCAGGCCCCCAGGAAGCGGATCGCAAAACCATACGTTCAGTCAAAGCGCCGCGCCGATGGGTCAGCCACAAGGCCGCCCCCATGGCAGCCCCTGAGTCCCCCGCGGCGGAAGGAATATAGACCTCGCGGAATCCGACCTCCCGCCACAGACGGCTGTTGGCCACACAATTATAGGCCACGCCTCCGGCAAGGCAGAGCCGATCAAGACCGGTCAGCTTCTGCAGATGACGGGCGAGATGGAACAGGGTCTCTTCCAGGACCAGCTGCGCGCTGGCCGCGACATCCTTATGCCGTTGCGTTACGTCTTCATCCGGCTGCCGATTTTGGCCTAACAGTTTGAGGATGGCGGGAGAGAAAATCCGATGCCGAGCCAAATGAAAATCGAAGATCTGCGTATTCAATTCGAACCCGCCATCGGGAAGGAGACGAAGGACCTGCTCCCGAAGAGCCGATGCGAATCGTGGTTCCCCATAAGCCGCCAAGCCCATCACAATATATTCATCGTGGTCCGGCTTGAACCCCAGGTAGGCCGTGATGGCTGCGTAAAACTGTCCCGCTGAATGGGGAAGGGAAATTCGTTTCAACACCTGAATGTCTGAGCCGTCGGCCCTGGCTAACATCGTCGTATGGGCTTCTGACGCTCCGTCCACGATGAGCACGGCCGCCCGGTCGAACGGCGAGACCAGCACCGCACTGGCCGCATGACAGAGATGATGGTCCAGAAAGACTGGCTTTGGGCAGGCGGTTCCGTCGATCTGCCCGGTGAGATGACTTTGGAGAAAAGCCAGCTCCTTCCATTCCTGAGCCATCCGCTCGGCGCTTCTCTTGCCCTTCACCCAACAGAGCTGCGGCGACCGCAGCATCGCCCCCAAGGCCAGGGCTCCCCGCCGGCCGACCTGCCAGTACTTCCAGGGGACCGCGACCGCATCGACGTCGCAGAGGCGTAGACCTGCCTCGCGGAGACAATAGCGAATGGCCTGCATCGGCAGGGCCGTGACATGCTTCACCCGAACGAACCGTTCCTCTTCTGCCGCAGCGATCACTCGGCCGTTCTCGACCAGCGCCGCCGCCGCATCCCGCATGTTCGATAACCCCAATATCAGCATCGGTCTAGAGCCCCTTCTCGCAATATGCCTGCTGCCAGAAGCGCAGGATAACTGAGGGCTCGCAAGCTCGCAAGGCATGACTGCGCCCTGTTGCATTCATCCTGACATTTCGGTACGGTGCAACCGTGAGTTGTAGCGACCCAACCCATCACGACACACAGATTTTTCACCTATGGCCATCACACGACTTCCGGCACGCTCCCCTCAACAACGCCCCCTGCGATGGGCTGCTCCCTTATGTCTCCTCATCGCTGCAAGCGGATTATGGGGCTGCGAGAAAGTCTCCTCAGCGCTCCACAGAACTTCGTTGCCGAATATGGGGCCGCGTCTAGCCAACTCGGTCAAACTAACCTTCGACCCCGCCTTTAACACACTCACACTATCGTACGCCAATGGATGCAACAACCTGCGCGAGCTCAATGTAGGAGAAGCAGTCTCATCCGTTATAATTGATGCGGCCGCCCAAAACTTTACCGCCGTGACCGTCACCGGCGACATTGCCGCACCAATCCAGCCGGACACAGAGATCGTGATCACACTCCAACGCTCGAACTTCAAACTCATGACAGATAGTCTCTATGACCGGGTGCCGGCGGATATCACCCTCGACACACTCATTACGTTTAAAGATGCGACGGGAAAAGAATTAGGCCAGCAGACTCTCGCCATCACACGCAACCATCGACTGATTCTTGAGCCAGCGGGAAGACGCTGCGAGTACGGCAATATCGACGAGTTTGTATATGACACAGGGGTCAGCCTCGCGACAGATTTCATCCGCGCCGCCAGAACCCAATTGACTGCGCTAGGAAACCCGAAACCGGCAACCACAGCAGCGCCGATAAAACCTTCCTCAACAACAACGGCCCTGCAGGCCAAAGGCGCGCCATCGGCTCTTTCGTTCAAAGCCACCGTGCTGGACGAGAACGGTAATTTGGTCTTCGAAGGTGGCGAACGCATCAGAGTGCGCATCGACCTCGTGAACGGAGGCGAACAGGAACTGCAAAGCGTCACAGCCAATCTGACGGGAACCCCGTCGCTGCTAGCCCAGTTCCCAACCGCCACATTGACGGTCGGACGACTCCAACCAGGCCAATCCCGTTCGATCGAATTTACGGCCACGCTGCCGCAATCCGTCCAACAGCAGAAAGCCGAGCTCCAGGTTATCGTCTCCACATCGGGAGCCGGTGCCCAGCCACAGCCACAAACCCTACCCCTGTCGGTCCAACCGACCGGCATCACGGCTGACGACGTGGATCAAATCCCCGCAATGGCGACAGGGTTTCGGCAGCCCCACACCTACCTGATCTCCATTGGGATCGGCGCCTATCGGGACAAACGAGTCGCCTCCCGCAAGTTCGCCTCGTCGGATGCCGAGATGGTCTCGAACTACTTCCAGGCCATCGGCGGGGTGCCAGCCTCCAATGTCAGGCTGTTGCAGAACTGGAAAGCCTTACGACCGGACATTGACGAAGCCCTGATGGACTGGTTGCCGTCCCACATGAACAAGGACGCCGTCGTCATTGTCTATTTCGCCGGCCAGGCTTCAGTATCTTCGACAGGAGAAACCCTCCTGATCCCCTACGATGGAACAGTCGCGAGCACCTCACGGGCATACCCGCTCAAGGATTTGGAGGCAGCGCTGTCTCGGCTAAAAGCGAAACAGACCCTGTTTCTCTTCGACGGGATTGTGTCTCGTATGGGGCCTGATGGCAAAGCCAAGACATCTCTCCCCCAATGGAATCCAGCAGGAAGTTCAACCCTCCATGTCATCGGAATCAACGGCATCGGGCGGGGTCTGGAAGACGACCAGCATCGGCATGGGCTCTTCACCTACTATCTGCTGCGGGCGCTACGCGGCGAAGCAGATACCAACCGGGACGGGGACGTGACGCTCGGCGAAACAGCAGCCTATCTCAGCCAGAAAGTGCTCTGGGCCTCCAAGGCCCACATGAACCAGGAACAACGCCTCTTGATTGCTCCAGCCCTCCGCTCAACCGACCCTTCGGCTGCCTTGATCTTGGCCAAACCGGCCGCCATCCGCGGCGCCGAAACGCACTGAGGCGCGCCTCAGCAGTTGCGCTCCTCGCCAACCGGCAGGCCACACCAGACCGCTCCCCAGCACATGGTATGCGCGCAGGCAGTGCAAGCCCTAAAGCCTGCCCCCTCATACCATGGCTCTTCGACAACGGAGCCCACGGTCCGCAGACAAAAGAAGAGGGTGGAGGATTCATTCCTCCACCCTCTTCTTAAACTGACACTACGACAAAACTATTCGCCTTTGCAGAAGCTCCGCTCATAGTTGATGATCGTCCAGGCTTCTTCTTCGTTGATCGCGGCCGGGATCAAGGAGACCATCCCCGTTCCCGCGCTGCCGTTCTTGATCACCCAGAAGAGCTCGCCATCTTTCCGCTTCTTGTGGAACTTGCAGTTCGTGAAATCGCGAGGGCTCGGATTCAAGATCGCACCGGCCGGGCCCTGGCCATTTCCTTCTTTACCATGACAATTGAAGCAGGTGCCCTTGCCCTCGAACAGCGCCTTGCCCTTGGCAATGTTCTCCGGGGTCGCGGCGACTGGATTCTTCATGGCCTTCGCATCGCTCATCTGATCAGCCGGAACGCGGGGCTTCAGCGGCTCGCGTTCTTCAGCTCCCACCACCGAAACCGACAACATCAACAGCGCTGCGCTGATTCCAAAAAACTTCGCGACATAACCCATCAGACTGCCTCCTTTGTGTTTAACCACCGCACATGAACTCAGCCTTGGCCGCTGGCTCGCATGATCCGTTACAAGACGACAAAACGTCGGCGAATATAGCAACGGCCCTCCACTTATGTCAAGCAATCCGGGTGACTACCTACAGCGCTCCAGGACTGTCATACCCTCTGCCCTACGCACTGCCACTTCGCCTGCTTCCGTCTTCTTACATAGAGGAATACTCAAAGCCATGCCAGAACCCCTATTATAGCATGGCGCGTTATTTCAGCTAGTTAAGAGCAGACACTCTCCCAAAGATCGCGACAGGATTAAGAGAGTGGCACCATTGCGCCACAGCCATTCCTCTTGCGCCAAAAACCACCGGCGCGGAAGCCGCCGGTCGCCCCCGGAGCCTGACTCGGTAAGGATTGCGGGAAGGTTGGCACCAAGACGAAATGCCGGACGGGAAAGACTGCGGCCGACGGAGCGGGCCTGCGGAACCGTTACCGTTTAATGACAAGATCGCGAGCGACTTTCCCGCTCGGGCCGAAGGAATTTTGCGGCTTACCATTGAGCTCACCTTTGACGCCCCCGGCATTGCCAAGCGTCAAAACGAACTGATCCTGGCCTTTCCATCGGCCCTTTTCACCGGGCCTGAGCAGGGCCTCTTGCGGACTGCCGCCATCGATTTGGATAACAACCCAACTCAGTTCTGTTGCCTCAAGATCCAAAACCAACTGCCCATCCGCAATGGCGCCGACCCCGTCAAGCAACATACCTCCCAGCGGCCCGTCGCTTCCCAACGACGAAGAAGCAGGAGCGATTGGGGGCGGCAGCGGAACCGGCGAAACCGTAAGCGCTGGTCCTGGCGCTGGCTTCACAGTGCTCTCCACGCTCACCTTGGGCGGTGCGACAGGGGGCTCGCTCGGCTGAGCCTTGGGAGCCGGTGGGGCCACCTCAGGCTGTGGAGTTGGCGGCGCGGCCTGAGTCGGCTGATCCGATGGCGTGGTCCGCTTGGCAGCGGAGGCCGAAAGATCGGAACTTGAACGGCGAACCAACAGCGAGGACTGTTCACGGCTCAACAGGAAAATGAGCGTAAGGACTGCGATACCGATCGCCACCGCAACGGCCTTGCGATTGGCTAGACGCTTCCGCTCTTCCTCCGCCTGCCTGAGCTTTAGCCGGTCCCGTTCGATTTGCTTGTCGTAATAGGCGCCGGCCGACTGTCCGAACCGCTGAATGGCATCCTCATCATCGAGGCCAAGAGCCCTGGCATAGGACCGGACAAAACCTCGTGCAAACACCTGATCGGGCAACTTGGCAAAGTTCCCGTCTTCCAAGGCCTTCACGAAATCGGTCCGAATGCGCGTCTTGGCCGCGACCTCGTCGATAGTCAGCCCCTTCGTCTCTCGCACCTGCTTGAAAAACTCTCCGATCGATTCCATCGATGTCTCTCTACGGCTTCAGCCGTGTTAGCAATTCTTTTGCGGCAGCGGCATGCTCACCGCCCTTATCAAGCGCCATCACCTTGGTCAGCGTTTCCCTCGCACGTTGTTCGAACCCCAGCTTGTGATACGCTCGCCCCAGCTCCAATTGTAACAAAGCCTGAGGCACATTTGGCGGATTGACTACCAGGACATCCTCGAACGCCTCCATCGCTCCCTTATCGTCCCCCTCATGCGCCAGCGACCGGCCGAGATGAAAGCGGGCCAAGTCCGGCGTCACATACAAGGGATTGGCCAGCGCCTGACGGAACGACGCGATCGCCTCCCGCCACCGCCCCTGCTTCTCCAAGACCTGGCCTAAATAGGTATGCGCTTCCGAGTAATTCCCATCGATCGCAATCGCGGCCCTGAACTCTTCCTCCGCTTGAGGCAACTTACCCTGGAGCGTC
>SYGW01000039.1 GCA_005800255.1 Nitrospiraceae bacterium
ATGGCCGTGTTCGAGCGGGCCACGAAATCCGTCGTCTTCATTTCAAACACCGCGATTCAGCGGGACCCCTGGTCGTTCAATCTCTTCGAAGTCCCGCAGGGGTCCGGTTCCGGATTCGTGTGGAACAAGCAGGGACATATCGTCACCAATTTTCATGTCGTCTACGGGGCGAATTCGATCACCGTCACGCTGGCGGATCGGACGGAACACAAGGCCACGCTCATCGGCGCCGATCCCGATCACGATGTGGCGGTGCTGCAGATCCGCGCGTTGGAAGAGGCGCTTCCGCCCCTCGCAGTCGGGACCTCGCGGGATCTGCGAGTCGGGCAGAAGGTCCTGGCGATCGGGAATCCCTTCGGGCTCGACCATACGTTGACGACCGGCGTGGTGAGCGCCTTGGGGCGGACGATCAAGTCTCTGTCGAACCGGACGATCGAAGGAGTCATCCAGACCGATGCCGCCATCAATCCTGGAAACTCAGGCGGGCCGCTGCTGGATAGCGCCGGACGTGTGATCGGGGTGAACACACAGATCATGAGTCCCAGCGGGGCCTTCGCGGGAATCGGCTTTGCCGTTCCGGTGGACACGGTCAACCGTATCGTGCCGGAGCTGATCAAGTACGGCAAGCTTATCAGGCCAGGGCTCGGAGTCTCGCTCGTGCCGGATGCGATGGCTAAGCGGTGGGGGATCAAGGGGCTGATTATCGGCAAGGTGTCGCCAGGCAGCGGAGCGGAGCAGGCAGGTTTGAAGGGCGCGCGCGAGTCCTCCTCCGGGCGTGTGGAATTGGGCGACATCATCCTCTCGGTCGATGGCAAGCCAGTCGGGACTCTGGACGAACTGATGGATGCGATGGAACGGCACAAGGTCAACGACCGGGTTATGGTCGAAATCCTGCGGGGAACCAGCAGGGAACGGGTTTCCGTGACCCTCCAAGCCGTCAATTAAGGGGGTGACGTGAGTAGCGGCAATCCATGATGTCGCTATGCTAGGATTGCTCATCTGTTCCGCATGGAGGACCACTGATGAGCGACCGTCGACCCACTGGACCACAAGACCAAGACTTCAAGGGGAAGCCGGAGGAGGGTGCGAATCCCTCGATGCGCATGGGCTCAGACCCGCTTGAGCTGATTGAAGAATGTCTCGCTTCATTCCCCGACAGTGACCCACGCCAGAAGATCCTCTACAAACTGCGTCATGCCGTGACTCTCGGTCAGGCGGCGCAGCAACAGCGGGAAGTTGAATTTAAAAAAGCCACGGACGTGATCGCGAAGCTCGTCGCGCCGGCCAATCGGATCGGCACCCTGCTTGAGGTGCCGGGCGAAGGCCTGGCCAGGATCCTGGTAGGGGGCGCTGAGTACTATGCCAGCGTCGATCCCAGAGTGCAGGCTGACGAGCTGAAGATCGGCGCACAGATTCTGGTCAACGAAGCCTTTGCGGTCATTAAGATCTTGGGTTATGACCGGAATGGCCCAGTGTTGAAAGTCGTGGAAGCCTTGCCGGATGGGCGGCTTCGGTTCGAGCAGGAGATGGGCCGGCAGGTCTTGATCCTCCAACGGTCGAGCGATCTGCTCGGGGTGGACTTGAAGGCAGGCGATGAGGTGCGGATCGAGCCCAGTCTCCATGTGGCGATCGAAAAGTTGGAAGACAAACAATCCAAGCTCCACCTCCTGGACGAGGTCCCCACCGTGACCTGGGAGCAGATCGGCGGACAAACGGAGGCGATTGCCGCCATCAAGAAGGCGATCGAGTATCCCTTGCTCCATGCGGACACCTTTCAGCGCTTTAAGTTTACTCAGCCGAAGGGTTTTTTATTGTACGGGCCTCCCGGTTGTGGCAAGACCTTGATCGGCCAGGCTGCTGCCGCCAGCCTCGCCAAGCTGGCGGGGGAGGCGAGCCAGGCGACGGCCGGCGCCAAGGGCGATAAGCCGCCGGTGACTCGCGGAGCTTTCCTCCATATCAAGGGGCCGGAAATTCTGAACATGTGGCTGGGAGAATCGGAGCGGATGGTCAGGGATCTCTTTGCCCAGGCCCGCGCTCGCAGGAAGGAAGGGGCGCTGCCCTTTATTTTCATCGATGAAGCGGAGTCGGTGCTTGGGACGAGACGGGCCTCTCGGTCCTTTAATATCTCTAGCACTCTCGTGCCGATGTTCTGTTCCGAGATGGACGGGATCGAGTCGCTGCAGGATGTGGTGATCATTCTGGCCTCGAACCGGCCTGACCTGATTGACCCGGCAGTGCTCAGGCCAGGGCGTATCGATCGCAAGATCAAAGTGAGCCGCCCTAATCGTGACTCGGCTGCTGCGATTTTGAACGTCTATCTGACGGAGGACCTGCCGCTGGACCGGCAATGGATCGATCAGCACGGCGGGGACCGGAAGAAATCCTGCGCCGACCTCATCGACCATGCGCTTCCCGCGATCTTCTCGCGCGTCGATGAGAACCGGCTCCTCTCGATCAGGCTCAGAAGCGGACAGAATAAGGTGCTCTATCGGGGCGATCTGATCAGCGGCGCGATCCTGTCTTCCATGGTGCAACGGGCGAAGGAGCGGGCCATCGACCGGATGATTGCGGCAGGTGCGGACGAGCCAGGCGGCATGACTCTGGAGGACCTGGTGAGCTCCGTCCATGCAGAGTTCCGGGAGGGCGAGATGTTGCCGCCGGACGATGCAGCGGAAGAATGGCTCAAACTCCTCGATCACCATCCGGAGCAGGTCGTCGGAGTCTCCTCGTTCCGGAGAGGGCGGCAGTCCGAAGAAAAGTTGATTGGACAGATTATCTAAAGACGTGAAGCGTGAGGCGTGAGAGGTGAAAGGTGTAGATCTTCCGTTTTTGATTTGGACGATTTCCCTCGTTTCACGTTTTACCGTTCACGTCTAACGAATTATGCGACTTTTTGGGATCGAAACAGAGTATGGGATCACGAGGGAAGACCAGGAGGCGGTCGATCCGGTCGTGGAGTCGATGGAGCTGGTGCGGGCCCATCTGACTGCCTCCTTCGAGCGGCGCTGGGACTATGGGGGGGAAGATCCTCATGAGGATGCGCGGGGATTCCGGGTCCTAGGCCTGCAACAGGACAAAGAAGAAGACGAGTTCGCCAAGGTCGATGCCCATCGGCCTTTTTCGTTTCATGAGATGAAGAGCGATCTGGTCCTTCCGAACGGAGCCCGTTTCTACAACGACCATACGCATCCTGAATATTCCACGCCGGAATGTCGGACGTTGAAAGATCTCTTGGCTCATGACCGGGCCGGGGAGCGGATCGCCCAGAGGGCGGCGGAGCGCCGCAACCAGGTGCTGGGCGGCTCTTCGGTACAGCTCTACAAGAACAACACGGACTTCCACGGCCATAGTTACGGTTGTCACGATAACTATCTCGTCTCACGTTCGATCCCCTTTCCCGCCTTGACGGCCGGCCTGCTGCCCTTTCTGGTCAGCAGACAGATCATTGCGGGGGCAGGCAAAGTCGGGGTGGAGGGGCAAGAGAGCGGCTTCGTGCCTGGCTCCTATCAGCTTTCTCAGCGGGCCGACTTTCTGGAGACGGATCTGAGCGTCGATACGATGCACAACCGGCCGATCCTGAATACGAGGGACGAGCCCCATGCGGTGCGGGAGAAATACCGGCGGCTCCACCTCATCATCGGCGATGCCAATATGTGCGAATATGCCACGGCCTTGAAAGTCGGGACGACGCAGTTGGCTCTGGAGTTGATCGCGCGAGGGGCTGCCCCGGTGTTTGAATTGGAACAGCCGGTCACGGCGGTGAAGCAGTTGTCTCGCGACCAGAATTTGAAGGCCACGGTCCGTCAGAAGAACGGCAGTACGATTACAGGCCTGGATATTCAAGAGCAGTATTGCCTCGCGGCCCAGAAATATTTAGCCGGGGCCGATGCCGAGACCGATTGGGTCTTGCGCGAATGGTCCGCGACGTTAGGGTTGCTGGCCGGTGATCGGCGGCACCTGGTCGGGAAGCTCGATTGGATCACCAAGCTCTGGCTGCTGGAAACGTTTATGCAGGAAGAGAAGCTTAGCTGGGAGGACCCCTGGCTGGCGAGTTTGGACTTGGAGTACCATAATATAAATCCTGAGCGCGGGCTTTTTCTGGGGCTGGAGTCAGAGGGGAAGGTTTGGCGGATGACCTCGGAACAGGACATCGAGTCTGCCTTCGTGGCCGGCCCGGTCGATACGAGAGCCGGCATTCGCGGCCTCTGCATCAGACGGTTTCCGGATCAGATCAAGTCGATGCAGTGGGAGCGGATTCAGTTCAGCGGGGGGCTGCTTCCGCGAACGTTGGAGATGGGCGATCTCTTCGAACCGGAGGCTGTGCAAGCCTGTGCGCAGCTCTTCGAGCGAGCGGCATCCCCGGTGGATGCGCTGACCGCATGGAATAGAGAAAAGGAGTGCCGATCATGAACTACAGCTCAATGCCGGAACGCCGCGAAGGACCAGGCAATCCGATGCCGAAGGCTCCGAGTCCGTCCGAGGAGGGGGGACCGAAGAGGCCTGAGACCGGGTCGCCGGACAAAGACAATTTGCTCAAACGTATGAGGAAGGTGGATCCGAAGCAGGCAGAGCGGTATCGGCAACGGACGGGACAGTAAAAGCGTAAAAAGTAAAAGGTGAAACGTGAGAGCTGCGGACGGCGATATGCATAGGCTCGCTGTCGATCACGTTTTACGTCTCACGTCTAACGAGGTGAAAATGGGGATGCAAGGGGATTTTTTTCAGCTGTTGAAAGAGCAGGGCTATACGCTTGGCACACCGGCGACGGTGGGGGACGGTCATGCGCTCACGAATGCCACGACGATTCTAGCCTTCAAGTATAGGGATGGCGTGCTGGTGGCGGGAGACCGTCGCGCGACCGCCGGCAATATGGTGATGTACGACCGCACGGACAAGGTGCTGGAGATTGACCGATACAGTGTGATGGCGATTGCCGGAGTCCCTGCGACCGCCTATGAAATGGTGCGGGTCCTGGAACATTCTTTCAAATATTACCGGAGAACGCAGCTCCAGGAATTGAGTTTTGACGGCAAGCTGCGTGCCATCTCTAAACTCCTGAAGGACAATGTGCCTGCTGCTTTGGCCGGGACCGGCGCGGTCGTGCCGGTATTCGCCGGCTACGATCTGGAGCAGGGCTCGGCCAAGATCTATTTTTACGACATCCTCGGGGCGGAATTCGAAGGGGTGGAATATGCCGTGTCCGGGTCCGGGTCCCCGACGATCCGGGGCATCCTGCATTATCTGAATACCTGGGGCGATCAGCCCCTCAATCAGCTGCCGGAAGAGCAAGCCATGGTGCAGGCCTTGCGATTGCTCACCAGCGCGGCGGAATTCGACTCGGCAACCGGCGGCGTGAACCGGGAGGCGAGTCTCTATCCCGTGATCAAGCTGATTACAGGAGCCGGTGTGCAGACGATTCCTGATGCGACCTTGAAACCCCTCTACGAATCACAGGTGGTGCGCTATGTATGAAGAACCCTATCGCTGGGTCGAAGCCGTCGGCAATCGCCGCCAGTATCTGGATGAGCAGTTCAAGCAGGGGAGTCCGGTCGTGGCCCTGACCTATGAGGGCGGTATCCTTCTGGTCACGGTGAGCAAGGGGACCCCGAAGCTCTACGAGATCTACGACCGGCTGGCCTTGGGCGGAATGGGGCACCCCACCGATTTGGAAAAGCTGCGTTTCAGCCTGCTCGAAATGGCACATGTCGAGGGGTTCAACCGTTCGCCCTCTGATGTCACTGGCTCGCGATTGGTGAAGTATGGCATTGCTCCGGTCATTAAACAGGCCTTCGAGGAAGTCTATAAGGCGCCGTTCATCGTGCGTATCCTGGTGGCAGAGTTGGGGCAGAAGCCGGAGAAGGATGCGCTCCTGACGATCAACTACGATGGCACTTTCGAAGAATCGACCGGCTGCGCGGTCCTGGCTGCCACGTCTGCTGCCCAGACGAAGATGACGGCTTATCTCAAGGAGCAGCAGTCTGCGATGTTATCGTTGGAGCAGGCGCTGGATTTGGCCTTGCGGGCCTGGGCCATCGGTTCCCTTGCCCATCAACAGGAAGAGTCGGACCAACGGGCCGAGACTGAGTCATCCGCAAGCGGAGCCGGCGCAGCGGTCGTTGCGATTCCCAACGTCGACGTGCTGAGGGAACATGTGCGGAACATTGCGGGAGGCCGGACGATCGAATGTGCGGTCCTTGAGCGGCAGGCTCCCGGCACCTCCAAGTACCGTTCGCTCAAGCCAGCCGATTTGTCACGGCTGTTGCCGAAGGCCCTTCAATCAGTCGTGGCGAACTAAGATGTTGAACCGTATTTTCGGGCTGGAAACCGAATACGGACTCTTGGTGAATGAAGACCAGCCGGACCATTCTCCCACCTGGTTTGCCCACAAGATTCGCGACCATCTCTTTCATGTGCAACGGCGCGGCGTTCTGGATCTGCACCATCGGGGGCATGATGAACCGCCCGGCAACGGGGGATTTCTCACCAACGCCGGGCGCATGTACCTGGACATGGGCCATCTGGAATGGGCCTCGCCGGAATGTGAATCGCTCGGCGATGCGGTGGCGGCCGACCGGGCTGGCGATCAGTTGCTGCAGGATGCCGTTCACGAACTCAGTCTGGCCGACCAGGTGTCCTTGATCAAGAACAATGTGGACCATGACACCGATGCGACCTTCGGGTCGCACGAGAACTACCTTGTGCCGCGAGGCTTCCCATTTACCAGGCGCGGGCTCGGACCCTTCGTGACTTTCCTGGTCACCAGGCAGATCTTTACCGGAGCAGGACGTGTCGGCATGGCCGGCCCGCAGGACGCCTGGATTCAGATGGATCGGCTCATCGTGCCGCGTGGGGCGAACCTGCGGCATGGGCAGCAGCCTGCCATGCCGTTCCAGATCTCTCAGCGGGCCGATTATATCGTGAACGACTTTTTCGAATGGGTGCAGCAGAATCGCGCCATCGTGAATACCAGAGATGAGCCTCTGGCAGACCCGAATCAATACCGCCGCATTCATCTGTTGCTGGGCGATTCGAACATGGCCGAGGTCGCGACGGCCTTGAAGTTGGGCACGACGGGCCTGGTCCTGCAATTGATCGAAGAGGGGCATGCGCCGAAGGGTCTGGAGCTCCATGAGCCGGTCGAAACGATGCAGGAGCTGTCGCAGGATCAGGAGCGGCAATGGATCGTTAGGTTGCAATCGGGGAAGACGATCTCCGCGATCGATATTCAGGAAGCCTTTCTCGCGGCGGCGCAGGAACATTATCGAGGGCAGGACGACGAAACCGATTGGGTGCTCGATCAATGGGAAGCGGTGCTGCGCGATCTTCGCGGGGACTATACGAAGCTGGTGGGCCGGGTCGATTGGGCCTCGAAACTCTGGCTGCTGGAAACCTTTCGCGAGGCGGAGCAGCTGACTTGGGCCGATCCGGCGCTGAAGAGCCTTGATCTGGAGTATCACAACCTCCATCAAGGCAAGGGGCTCTATTATGGTCTGAAGGAAGAGGGGAAGGTTCCGCGGCTCACGACTGACAAGGCGATTGCTTTAGCGATGGACCATCCACCCCGCAATACGAGGGCCTTTGGACGGGGTGAACTGGTGCGGCATTTATTGGCTGCGGGACTTCCGGTTGAGGCGGCCGGGTCTCCGCTGGATGCGCGGTTTTCCCCCTCCTATGTGATCAATTGGTCGATTTTCCAATTGCGCGGGCAGGAACCCTTTCCCATGCCGGATCCGTTTAAGACCTACGCGAAGGAAGTGCGGACCTATCTTCAGACTGCCTGATCGTTTTTTTCGCCTGTTCTGATCGATTCGACGATGCGGTTTTCCACCCAAAATCTGTCCTCATTGCTCCGCGCCCCCTGAATGAATCCGCAGTGGCCGCCATAGTGGGGAGCTGCCAGCCTGATGAGGGGGTTCCGCTTGATGGCCGCGAGGCCGAACATCGAATAGGGAATAAAGGGATCGTCCTGTGCTGTGACGATGGTAGTCGGCACGGCAATCTTTTCCAGCACGTGCCGCGATCCCGCGCAATCGTAGTAGTCCGGCCCGCTGGCGTAGCCTCCATCCGGGGCCGTGTACCGGTGGTCGAACTCGCTGATGATGTGGATGCGGTCCAGCTCTGTGAGGTCCCATCTCCCTGGAAAGAGCGCCGCCTTGCGTTTCATGCGCGCTTTGAGCTTGGTCAGGAAATGATAGTGGTAGAGCCAGTTGCGAGGCTCTTCCAAGGCTTTGGCACATTGGGTGGGATCGATATTCGGACAGACCGCGATCGTTCCGGCCAGCGCTGCTTCCGACGAGCCGAGTTCCCCTGCCGCTTTCAGGACGAGATTCCCTCCCATCGAATAGCCGACCAGCCAGATACGGGTGAGTCGATCTAGGTTCGCCAATTCCTGGACGATGGCTCGATAGTCCTGGCTCAAGCCGCTGTTGTAGAGGGTCGGCGTCAGCCGTTCGGTGCCGCCGCAGGTCCGCTGGTTGAGGCGGACGACGTTCATCCCCGCGCGATAGGCCTTCGCGGCGATCCCCTGCATGTAGTGGGACTCGCTGGAGCCTTCCAGTCCATGCACGAGCAGCAGAGTTTGGCAGCCTGTCCGGTCCGGCTGCCAGTGGCAGAAGCCGAGCAGCTGGGTCTTGGGATCGGTGGTGAAGAGCCGTGATTCAGCCGGTATCTCGTCCAGGAGCGTCGGGCGCGGCCAATAGTCTGGAACGATTGTCATGAGGTGCTGGTTGCGGAGCAGGGTTGCCGGTGTGAACCCGCGCCAGTTGGGTGCCATAGAGGCTATCATACAGAATCTTCCATGGCTCCGCAGGATGAGCGGTGAGCCTGTGGCGAAGCGGATGGTGGATCGATGAAAACGACAAAGGCCTTCGAGAGAGGTCTCGAAGGCCTTGCGATGGTGGCTCCCCGGGCAGGAGTCGAACCTGCGACCAGCCGGTTAACAGCCGGCTGCTCTACCACTGAGCTACCGGGGAATGAGACCGCCATGTCGGACTGCGTATTCTAGCAAAAGATTTCGGCGTGGGGGAGACTTTTTTTGATGGGCGCAGCGCTAATTCTGTTGAGCGTTGCTCCGCTAGACGTCAAACTCCTGGGTTTCGTCCTCGTCTGAACTCGCATCCGTATTGCCTGTCGCGACAGAGGCGTAGTGTTTGGCCCAGGTCAGATACAGATTCCCGCTGTCGCGCATGGTGTCGGCGGCTTTGACGAGCGTCTGTGCCAGGTCAGGGTCCTTTCCGCTGGCATGGATATCAGCGGCACGTCGTTCGAGCGCTTTGGGGTACTCGTTGATCAGTCCGGCAATTTCTTGTAGGAGCTCCAGGATGATATTGTCTTCAGTTTCCATCTGTTCCCTCTCCAGCGGTACCAACAAAAAACCCCATAGCGCAGGCGCCATGGGGTCTTGCGCGGGAGACCCGCTACACGAAACGATTATCCTTGGTAGGCTTGCCCAAGGGCGGCGGACTCGCCCTTATGAGCGATCAGCTGCCCCGTAGCGCTGACGGCCTGCATATTGATGGCATTGTGCTTTGCCGCATCGCAGACGATGACGCAGAGCTCACAGCCCTTACAACGGTCGATGGTGACTTCTGCAACCATCTTGCCCGGGTTCAGGTCCAGGCAGTTGGCCTCCGGACAATACATAATGCAGAGGCGACATCCCTTTTTCGCCACGCATTTCTCATCGATGACTTGCGCCACGTTATACATGCAAGCGGGTTCCTTCTCTCTCGTTAAGCGGCCATGGCAGGATTGCCGACTCGTAGCTCATACTTATGCTCTTCGGCCCATTTGCTGGCGATGTCATAGGCGGCCTTTACGGTGGCCAGGTTCTTGGCCAGCAACATTTCCTTTTTAGCGAACTTCTTCTTGATCGCTTCATCCAGGGACGCAGTCCCGCCTGAGGCGACGAACTTCTTCCCGAACCGCTCCTGCAAGGCGCCGTCCAGGGCTTCCATGGAGACACACTTGGTGATGCCGGAGACTGCTCCGATCATCGACATATTCGTCGAGAGCTCGGTGCCGGCCACTTCGATTGCGAGCTCAGTGCCCGCGATGTAGAACAGGGAGACGTTTAAGTCCTTCAGTCGCTGCACGTCCTCGTCAGACAACAGATTCTGGTCGGAGTTGATGATGACGAGGCCGCCTTCTTTCACGCCGGAGTAGAAGGGCATTGTGTAGCTTTTCCCCATCGTGATGACCTGGGGGTGGAATACCTGGATGACGTCGGGGAATACCAGTTCGCCGCGGTCGTAGATTCGCTCGATGCCGATCCGACAATAGCTTTCCGCCGGCGCCATGCGCTTTTCGGCGCCGAAGAAGGGATTGGAGATCGAGAACTTGCCGTCGCGGTTGGCCGCCATGGCCATGACATGCGCGGCGGTGACGGCGCCTTGTCCGCCTAATCCCGACATCCGGATGTTCAGTCTTTTCTTGATCATGATCGTCTCTCCTTCAGAATCGGATTAGGCACCTTGAGCGGCGAGCTGCTTGGCCGCGGCCTTCTTTTCTTTGTCCTTGGCGGCCATCTCTGCCAGGAGTTGCTTGGCCGGTTCGCTGATGTATTCTTTGTAGGCGAAGCGCTCGGTCGGCTTCTCCGAATCCCGCATTTCTTGCAACCCTTCCATGCTGTTCTTCCCGATTTCGAGGATGCAGGGCGTATAGAGCTGGAGATAGGTCGGGCCGATTTCGCGCGCGATCATGACCGCGTTCTTGATGACCTTTTCGATCAGGGACGGCTTGCTGACGGTGCATTGGACCACGTAGTGGCAGCCCGATTCGCGAGCGATTTCCGGCAGACGGACCTTGTCGAAGAGTTTTCCGACTGGCGCCATCTTGGCCACGAAGCCCTTCTGCATCAGACCGCTCTCCTGGCCGCCCGTGTTGGCGTACAGTTCGTTGTCGAAGCAAATCGTGGTGAATTTTTCCTGGCGGAACCAGGCTTGGAGCGTCATGTCGAGGCCGATATCGACGGTGGCGCCGTCGCCGGCCAGCACGACCACGTCTTTCGTCCGGCCCGGGAAGCGGACGCTTAAGGCGCGTTTCAAGCCGGAGGCGATAGCGTTCTGGTTGCCGAAGAGGGAGTGGATGTTATGCACGGCCACCATGGGGAACACCAGGCTGGTGCAGCCGGTGGAGCCGACCATGACAGTGTCTTCCGGGCTAGGCAAGGAGGCCAAAATGTAGCGGAAGGCCATGGATTCCGGGCAGCCGGCGCAGAGCGAATGTTGCTCGATCAACTCCTTGCTATTGCCGATGTCTTTCCAGCCCCGGTCTTCCTTGCCGTAGGTCGCGCTCTTGACCAGGTCTTGATAATCGGACGGCATGATGTCGTACAGGTCTTCAGAAATACTGATACGTTCCTTGCTCATGATGGCCTCCTCAATACGTGCGGCTTATTTAGGGCGTGTCCTGCTTGCTTGCTTCGAACGGATTAGCCGCGGCTGGCCATCGACATGGTGCGCATGCCAAGCAGCGTCTTGATTTCGGAAACGATGATTTCCGGTGGCATCGTCATGCCGCCGCAGACGTGCGGGCCTGCATGGACCCGTTCGCTGTTCGGGATGGTGGCTTTGATTTCCTTGGCCAGCCACCCAGTTACATTGAACTCTGGGACGATGATGTGTTTGGCGTTCTTCGTTGCTTCACGGATTTCTTCACCCGGCCATGGCCGCAAGACCTTGACCTTGACCAGTCCGCAACGGATACCTTCGTCTTCGAGGAGCCGAATGGCCTCGCGGCCCTGTGAGACGGCCGTGCCGGAGGCGACGATGATGACGTCGGCGTCGGTATTTTCCGTTTCGATCAGTCCGTTCAGCCACTTGATCGTGTGTTTGCGGGACCGTTCCACCGCCGCCCAGACTTCTTGCTGCCAGGAGGCGTGGGTGGCGTAGCTGATGTAGTTGCTCTTCATGACGAATGGATCGCGCATCATTCGGACCGGTGGACATTCCATGTCCATGCAGGGCACAGGCGAGCGGTAGGGGTCATAGGGAGGCAGGCACATGTCTGCCGGGGTCAAGTTGATCACGTCCTTGGTGTGCGTGACGAAGAACCCGTCGCAGCAGAGCGCCAAGGGAAGGTGCACATCCGGCTCTTCCGAGACCATATAGCCCTTGAGGATCCAATCAAAGAAGTCCTGTGCGGTTTCCGCATGCCAGACGAGCATGCCGGTATTCAGCAGATAGGCGATTTCGAGGGTGTCGGGCTGAATCGAGAGCGGCGAATTGATGCCGCGGCAGGTGACGATCATCTGGATCGGCAACCGCGCGCCGGACCACATCGGAAAGTTTTCCATCGCGCGCATCGTGCCGGGGCCCGCGGTCGTCGTAAAGACGCGTGCGCCGCCGAAGGCGGCTCCCGCGCATTGCGACATGACGGCGAATTCGCTCTCGCCGCGGAAGTAGTCGCCGATGTAGCCTTCGGCAAAGAGTTCGCCGATCAAGGCGGCCGCTTCGCTCTGCGGGGTAATCGGGTAGGCGATCATCACGTCGCAGCTGGCTCGCCGGAGGGCTTCCTTGATAACTTCGCTCCCTGTGTAGAACGAGGGCGTGCGTGGCGCCTCGTTCATCATCTTCCAGGTGTCGGTAAAGGTCTGCCCTTTTTTGTTTTTTGTGCCGATGACCGAGTGTGTGTCTGCCATGGTTCGGTCTCCTTTCGCATTCGTGAGAACTTCAAACGGCTTAGTTTGAGGCTCCGCTCTTGGCTGACGTCAGCCGTGGTTTGACTGTGCCTTTCAACTTCTTCACCCACTCGGCCAGTTTCATGATCTTTTCGACCGATGCGTCGCGGAGGGAGAGCATTGCGTCCTCATGGCCGGCTTGCGCGCACATGGCAATCGTGTAGCAGGAAGTGCCGCCACGAATGATTTTGAGCGCTAGGTTCGCCTGGTGGCAATGGACCCCGACGAACATGCAGCAATCGATTTTATTGTGCCAGATGGTCAGGTTCGGGTGGTTGGGATTGATTTCGACTTCAGGATTGATCTTGGGGTATTTGGGGCGGTAGTCCGGCATCGGGATCAGCATGGGTGTTTGCCCCGGCTGCACGCATTCTTTCAGTGTGTTGTAGAGGTGCCGGACAGCGGTGGCCTTTTTGGCCGCTTTCTCATTCCATGCCCACAGGACCAAGGGACCGGGGAAAATAGTCGGCACTTTGGCCATGAGGAATTGCTTCGCCGCTTCTTCGTATGCCTTTTCCTCTGGGACGATGACACCGTTGATGTGAGCTTCCCCAGGGTTTGGCAAGTAAATGCCCATGCTTGCGGCCGCTGGAGGAAGAAAATGTTCTGGGCCTGGAACGACACGATACTGAGTCATTGCGGCTTACTCTCCGGCAAGGGGTTAAGGAACGACAAATACAGGCTTTCTCATGATCTAGCGTTTCTGTACTCTAAGCTTTTTCCGGGTCACCCGCAACCTCGCAGAAGGCCCACCGATGCGAAATTTTGGGCTATCGAACTAGAGAGGCTTAGGCCTTTCGTCCTAACAATGCGGGCGTTGGCGGCGGGCGCCAATCACGGCAGCATAGCGTCGGTTATTAACTTGGGTATTATAAGATTGGCTCTTTTGTCCTGTCAAACTAGGCGTGAGGCTGCAGCTTGTTGCGGAATTATGCAGTCTGCGGCTGATTGTCGGCCTGTATTCAGTGTGTTATGCGGGGGCGTCCAATCGTTTGCGGCGCGAGCGAGTCTGTGCAAAGGGCTCCCGTTGTGCCAGTACGCTAACCGGCATACGACGGTGGGTCGTTGGCCTATTGTCCTTTGGGGAAGACTTGGGTGAAGGGGTGGACTTCGACCCGCTCAAACACGCCATGGACGGTATAGGGGTCTTCGTTGGCGAACTGTTGCGCCTCTTCCAGTGAGTCTGCCTCAATGACGATCAGGCTCCCGGTTTTATCTGTGAGTGGGCCTGCCAACACGACGCGGCCTTGCGCGTCGAGAGGCTCCATATTGGCGAGATGCGCCGGGCGATAGATTTTCCGTTTGGCCTCTCCGTCGGGACCGTCGAATCCGAGAATAACAAATTTCATGGATGTCTCGCGGGTGGGGGCGTTGCGCTCAGGCCAGGTCTTCGATCGGGGAGCGATCTTTATAGCCGGTGGTCGTTTCGTGCCACCAGCGCACTTCTTGTTCTCCGAGCTTCCAGCAGAGATAGACAACCCGGCCATCATGCAGATGGGGGAAGTCGCAGAGGCCGAGATCCAGATCCTTCACCAGGATGCTGAGCTCCTGAATCGCTTGGAGATTGGTGCTGACCTCTTGCAGGCCAGAAATATAGAGGTGTCCAACAGTGCTGCCACCGCCATAGTCAGACCTCGCGCTGGCCTTCCGGATCTCTTCCTTCGTGCGGGCCAGGACGGCCTTGGCCTGCTGGATCGAGATCAGTTTGGCGTTCAGCTGGGGGATCAGGCGGTTCGCCTCGGACAGCGTGAACATGCGCTCGTGTTGTTCTTGTTCGTTGTCGTGTTCCATAAGACCGCGGGCCCCTATTCAAGCTCTCCTCATTTAGCACACCATTCTTTTCTGCTGCAACCGCGGCGCCGGTTGGCGAGGGAGGGGCAAGGGAGAGGCAAGGGAGAGGAAAAGAGGCTGGTGAAAAAGAGCATGATTCCTGTTGACAAGGTGCGCCGCCCGCGTTATCCTCTGGCTAACATCTCAGCTCGGTTCAGTGTTCTCTCCACACACAAGACTCTCGGGACGCATCTCGAAACAAGCCACAACTGCTCAAGTGATAGAGATGAATCAGCTCCGCATGAATTCCTGCTTTCGACAATATCCGCAGTTATGAGACAGAGTCGTACCCTGATTAGTGCCAGGCGCAAACCAGTAAGTCCTTCACAGGTTACCCTCTTTAGCTGACACACATACGATCGAGATCATCAACTATATTGCTATGCATTGAATTTCCGGACAATTTCCCACGGTTCACCACGTGCGAGCGCTGCCAATGATGACGCAGCTGAGGGCTTGAGAGGATACTCATGACGCAAACAAAGGGGGAGGTTATGCATCTCGCGGAGCTGAAGCAGAAATCTATCGCCGATCTCAATGAGGTGGCGCGCGATCTGAAGATCGACGGCGCCCCGAACCTGCGCAAGCAGGAATTGATTTTCGCGATCCTGCAGGCGCAGACCGCAAACAACGGCGTGGTTTTCGGCGAGGGCGTGCTCGAAACGCTTCCCGACGGCTTCGGCTTCCTGCGTGCTCCCGATTCGAACTATCTTCCTGGCCCCGACGACATCTATATCTCCCCCTCGCAAATCCGGCGGTTCAATTTGCGCACCGGTGACACGATCTCGGGGCAGATCCGGCCCCCGAAGGAGAGCGAGCGGTATTTCGCGTTGCTCAAGGTCGAGAAGGTCAACTTCGAAGATCCTGAAGTGTCGCGCGACAAGATCCTCTTCGACAACCTGACCCCGCTCTATCCCGAAGAGCGCCTGAGCCTCGAGTTCGACCGTGAAGAATATTGCACCCGCGTCATGGAGCTCACGACCCCGATCGGCAAGGGCCAGCGCGGACTGATCGTCGCGGCCCCCCGGACCGGCAAGACGATGATGCTGCAGGCCATCGCCCGGGCCATTATCAAAAACCATAAAGAAGTGACCTTGATCGTGCTGCTCATCGACG
>SYGW01000040.1 GCA_005800255.1 Nitrospiraceae bacterium
ATCGGGAGGCGATGGAACGCCAGGCGGTGGGATTGCGCTACAAGCCGTCCTTGATGCTCATCGACGATGCCGATAAACAGGCCAAGTGGTACTACAAGTTGAAAGCGGCGCACCTCGCGTCGGTGCAAACAGGGCAGCCCCTCGACCATCCGGCTAGGCCGAATCCCGCCTGGTCCGGCGATAAGCCAGACCCGGGAACCAGTTCAGCCCCTGCCAGGATCTACAATATCGGCAACCATCAGCCGGTCGAGCTGCTGCGCTTTATTGAGGTGTTGGAACAGACGATCGGAAAAAAGGCGAAGAAGAAACTGTTGCCGATTCAGCCCGGTGACGTGTCGGCCACCTATGCCGATATCGAGGACCTGTCCCGGGATGTCGGATTCAAGCCTGCGACACCGATCGAAGTGGGCATTCCCCGTTTCGTGCAGTGGTATCGGGAGTTCTACAAGGTATAAGAGGCGCCAAGCCTCTTATACCTCCTGCCAGCGCGACCTCAGCGTGAACGATCCGGATGGTACGGCGCCGCTCCTGTTCAATGGGGAACAGGCCTGCCCCCTGCTTGCCATGCTCCGTTGATGACGATCGGGGGATGAAGGGGGCGTCGTAGCGCGGCGCCGTCATCATGCTGGGCGGTAGGTCGGCATGTCGCTCAGCGACGGCACGATCGACAGGGGCTTGAGGGTCATCAGGGTATAGCCTGGCAGCTTTTTATTGGTATACAACGGGACTCCGTCCGTTTGAGGACATTCGCGCATCTGCAAGGGATCGGAGGCGATCGTGGTCTCGGAGAATGCCGCGGTCGCGGAGAGAAGCAGGAGGGTTGCGGCGATTGCGAGCTGGGGGATGAATCGTTGCGCGCCGGTTGCGTGAAGTGGTCGGGCTGCTGGCGGGGGATATTGTGGTGTTGCTCGGGTCGCGCGCGCAGATCAGGCAGGCGATGGGGCTGCTCGTGCGGATGGGTGCGGAGTAAGTCGCCGCCGATTAACTCTTCCAGCGAAGCGTGACCCGCTCCTTGAGCGGATGGTCGAGGGGCTGCCCTGTTTGCACCGACGCGAGGTGCGCCGCTTTCAACTTGTAGTACCACTTGGCCGGTTTATCGGCATCGTCGATGAGCATCAAGGACGGCTTGTAGCGCAATCCCACCGCCTGGCGTTCCATCGCCTCCCGATCCTGCCTCATGAACACGTTGGCGAAATAGCGGAAGATGGTTTTGGAAAACGGCAGCCAGCCGAGGCAGTTCCAGGCCGCGGTAAAATCGATGCGGCATTGCTGGTCCGTGATCGGCGTGACCGTGGCGCGGGTGGAGACGAAGAGCGATCCGCATTGGACGAATTCAAACCGCTGGTTGGGCAGCACGAAATCGATGGTCGTCGTGAGCGGCGCGCCGTACAGCATATTGAAAAGATTATAGGGTCCGCTGTTTTTGGACGGGGCGTGCGGCGACATGCGGAAGCCGTTGGGAATCGGTTCGAAGGCCTTGGCCTTTTCGTGCATGCTCGCTTGGGTACGCCACCAGGAACTTTGATGGACAAAGGGGCCGTGGGCCGGGTCCATCAGGCCGACGATGCCGTCGTCGATGGTGCAATCCAGCAGCGTCGAAATATGAATCATCCGATAGGGAGACGAGGGCAGCGGCAGCGGCGGCACTTCCAGCACGACCTGGTTCGGTTGCTGAGGGTCGGGAATGAACACCCAGACGTAGCCGTCTCGCTCGCGGCAGGCGTAGGTCGTGATGCCGATTTTGTCGGCCTGAATGGGGGAGTCTGCGACCAGTGCAGGAATTCCCTGGCAACGGCCTGTTTGATCGAATCGCCAGCCATGGTAGGCGCATTCGACGCAGTTGCCGTTCATTTTGCCGAACGACAGAGGCATCCCCCGGTGGGGACAAATGTCGCGCAGGGCCGCGACCGCCCCCTGTGCTGTTCTGCAGACGAGGATCGGGAGACTTAAGAGAACGGTCCCCTTCAGGCTGCCGGGAGCGAGTTCGCTGCTCAGGCAAGCGGGGTACCAAAATCCGAACAGTGGCGCGTTCTTGGAGTGCTTAATTTCTGTGATGAGATCGCTATTCATGGAAAAGGGAGGGACGCACGTGAGAGGACCAGCCTGGCCGTGAATATAGCGAGCAGGCCATAGAACGTCAAGCCAGCTAGCGTTGAAGTGCCGTTTCGCTCGGTAGCGAGCAGTCGTGTTTTCTTTTCACGATCTTTTGTTTTTCTTGGCGGGGTGGCCTGCTCGGTCTCCCACTGCGCGCGTCCAACTCCATCTTCTATTTCATTTTTTAGGCCAGGTTGCCTGGGTGGTCTCACTTGCGCGCATCGAGGGAGCACCTTCTTAGTGTGCGGCCTCTGCGAGCAGAGAGACCGCCCTGGCAGCCTGGCCCCTTCTCGTTCCTTGACAAGAAAAAGAAGCGGAGCCTATAGTCAAAATCCATTGAAATTGCCGTATTCACGCGGGTCTGACAGGGAAAGAGGATACATGACAATGACGCAGACGGATCCAGCTGTGGCCTTGGCCAACCTCCAAGCTTCCAAGCCCGAGAAGGTGACGATCGTGTTGCTGAGCGGCGACATGGATCGAGCGATGGCGGCGTTTATCATCGCGACCGGGGCCGCAGCCATGGGGATGCAGGTCACGGTCTTTTTCACGTTCTGGGGTCTTAATACCGTTCGCCGGAAAGGCGCGGCCAGTTCTGCGAAGGATTGGCTCCGCCGGATGTTCGGGCTGTTGAATACGGGCGGCGCGGATAACCTGCCCCTCTCGCGGTTCCATTTCTGGGGGCTGGGCACGACGATGATGAAAAAAGTTATGAAGCAGAACCGGATGCCCGGGGTGCCGGAACTCATGGAAACGGCGTTGGACCTGGGGGTTCGTTTCATCGCCTGTACGACGACCATGGGGTTGATGGGCATCACGAAAGATACCCTCATCGAGGGCATCGACCAGTTCGCGGGTGTGACGACCTATCTCGCGGAAGCCAAGCAAGGCAGCGTGAATTTGTTTATCTAGAAGCGAGTGCTGACAATGGAGAGGAACGCATGATTCAATCCGATGTGAAGCTCGATACGCTGGGGTACTTTTGCCCGATGCCGATTATCATGACCTTGAAGAAGATGAAGGAATTGACGGTGGGGCAGGTTCTGGAAGTCGTGTCGGATGACGAAGGCATCAAGAAAGACATGCCGGCCTGGTGTGACACGACCGGTCATCAGATGGTCGGTCTCGAAGAGGAACAGGCTCAGTCTGGCATGGTTTATAAGGCCTTTGTGAAAAAGACGAAGTAATCGCATCGACAGGGGTTCAGCGAGAGAGAAGCCGGAGGGATGACGATCAGACCTCCGGCTTCGTTGTTTCAATGCCGGATGGGGTTTGGCGTGGATCGTATTGTTGAATGTGTGCCGAACTTCAGTGAGGGGCGAAGCCGGACGACGGTCCGCGCGCTGGTGGACGCGGTGGAATCCGTGCCGGGGGTCTGGCTGTTGGACCAGACGATGGATCGGGATCATCATCGCTCCGTCTTGAGCTTTGCCGGCGAGCCGGATGCTGTCGCGGAAGCGGCCTTTCGCGCCATTCGCGTCGCGACCGATCTTATCGATCTTCGAAAGCATGAGGGAGTCCATCCACGGGTGGGGGCGACGGATGTTGTGCCCTTCGTGCCGGTGCGCGGGACGACGATGCAGGACTGTATCCGTTTGGCGAAGCGGTTAGGGAAGCGGGTGGGGACCGAGCTGGAGATTCCGGTCTTCTTGTACGAGCAAGCAGCCACGCACCACGATCGTGCGCCGCTGGAAGCGGTTCGCCGCGGAGGACTGCAAGGTTTAGCCTTTCGCATGGCCTCCGATCCGGACTGGATGCCAGATTTCGGTCCTTCCTGTCTCCATCGGACGGCCGGCGCCATCGTCATCGGCGCGCGGCCTCCCCTGATCGCCTTCAATGTCAATCTCCGCTCAACAGATCTGAATCTGGCTCGTGCCATCGCGAAGGATATTCGTCAATCGAACGGCGGGTTGCCCCATCTCAAGGCGATCGGGGTGGAGTTGGCCAGCCGTCGCATGGTGCAGGTGGCGATGAATCTCACCGATCACGTTATCACGCCGATGCATGTCGCGTTCGAAGCGGTCCGGTCTCGCGCAGCCGAGCAGGGCGTGGAGGTTGCGGGAAGCGAGGTGATCGGGCTGGTGCCGCAAGCGGCCCTGGTGCAGGTCGCCGTGCAGAGCGTGGCGCTCGAACGGTTCGATGCCACACAGGTATTGGAGGCGAGAGTCGAGGCTCGCTTGTCTGACAAGCCGGCAGGGCAGGCCCCGTTGCGCGAGCAGGAGCCATCGCTCGCGGGTTTTCTGGACTCTGTGGCAGCGGCGACTCCGATTCCGGCCGGCGGCACGGTTGCGGCGTTGGTCGGAGCCCTCGCAGCCTCGCTGGGGATTATGGGGGCGAAGCTCAGCAAGCAACGGACCGTCGAGCGCCGGCTGTGTGAGATTAGTCTGCGGCTGCGCGAGCTGATGCAAGCGGATGGCGAGGCCTATCAGCGCTTTCTCCAGGCTATGAAGTTCGCGAAGACAGACAAGACTCGCCCGTCCGTCTTGTCTGCGGCGCTCCATTGTGCGACGGAGATCCCGCTCGAAATCGCCGAACAGGCGACCGACGCGGGAACGCTGCTCCATGCCTGTTCGGCAGGGGTGAAGCCCCGCGTCCAGTCCGACCTGACGGTTGGATTACTGTTGGCGATTGCCGCGGCGGATGCAGGGCGTCATACAGTCGCAGAGAATATAAAAATACAACACAATCAACGGTTTAAACTGTCTCTTTTGGGCCGAATGCAAGAAATGACAAAGCGTCTTGAGGAACTGAGAGGGCTATGTTACACTGCGCCCCTTAGTCAGGGACGGGCTCGCGCGAGGAAAAAACCTGTACAGGCATCGCCTGGGAAAGTAAATAGACGGGAAGAATGGAAATCAAAGTCTTCAATAATAACGTTGAAAAAGCCCTCAAAGTTGCCAAAAAGAAACTCGCGGGGGAAGGCCTCTTTCGGGAACTGAAGCGTCGGCGGTTTTACGAGAAGCCGAGCGTCAGGAAGAAAGCCAAGGAACGCGAAGCGCAGCGTCGTCGTCAAAAGTGGTTGGCGAAGCGTAAGCCAGAGTAAGCGTCTATCCACGGGCTTGCCCGTCAGGTTGTACGCATTCCTGCAAAATTTTCGTCTATCCTCCTAGTCCATGCGCCAGGATCAGATCACTGCTGCGCTTCGCATCGTGAAGCGCGAGATTCGGCAGTGGGAGGAACCGGTTCTTGGCGTGGTGTCACGCGAGTCGAACCGCGATCCCTTCCGCATTCTTATTGCCTGTCTTCTCAGCCTCAGGACCAAAGATAAAACAACCGGGGAAGCCAGTGGCAGGCTCTTTGCGCTCGCGTATCAGCCCGCCACGTTGCTGGCCCTTCCGCTGAAGAAGGTCGAGCAAGCCATCTATCCCGTCTGTTTCTACCGGACGAAAGCCAAATCGATCCATGCGATCTGCCGCCGCCTGCTGGAGGCCTATGGAGGCGCAGTGCCCGACTCTATTGAGGAATTGGTCACGTTGTCCGGGGTCGGCAGGAAAACGGCGAATTTGGTGGTGACGGTCGCATTCGGCAAGCCCGGTATCTGTGTGGATATCCACGTGCATCGCATCAGTAATCGCTGGGGCTATGTGAAGACGAAGACGCAGGAGGAAACGGAAGCGGCCCTACGACGGAAGTTGCCGAAGTCCCATTGGATCACGTTCAACGATCTGCTCGTTCCCTACGGTCAGCATCTCTGCCAGCCGGTCTCGCCCTTCTGCAGCCAGTGCACACTCACCGCATATTGCGATCGAGTCGGAGTCAAGAAGTCACGATAGGCGAGTGAGCAGCCGCGTTTGGCTTGTGTTGCGGAGTGCTCAAACAGGCTGTCCTGCAAGGCCGCAGCCGATGAAAGCACCGGAGGCGTAGCCTCTGGCTACGTTGAGGATGCTTTCGAGGCGAGAACGAAGCAGGCAGTCTGTTTCAGCATTCCGCTAGATGAAGAGTTTTGTTTCGGCGTCAGAGGTCAGCGCAATAATGGCGGGAAGCCCCATGATTTCGTCGACGTTTTTCGTCACGACATCGGGGTCGACGCCCATATATTCTAATCCCGCGCTACAGGCGATGAGCCGGAATCGGCCGACCAGCCTTGCATCCTGAAACATTTCGGAAATCTTCGGGACTTTCTTTTCTTTCAGCAGCCGAGTCACTTCTTCCGCCGAGGAAGTATATTCCGGCGGAAAGTCGATCGCGTCGATCTTTCCCTCGGCCAACTTCTTGATCGTCCAGAATAAGAGGATGACGATCACGTCTTTCCCCATCGCCGAAGCCGTGAGGCCCAGGGTCGCAACCTGGTGCAGGGTATCGTAGGTGGCGTGATGGGCGAAGATGACGAACTTGGGTTGAGGCGGCATAGGAGGCGGCTACTTCTTGGTGGCGCGTGCTTTGACGCTGTTGATGTAATCGGCGATGGCCGCATCGACTTCGCCCGTGGTCATGGGACGGTCATGCGTTTCACTCTCGTCTACAAGATACTTGTCCTGTTCTTTTTCCTGCCGGATGACCACGGAATTCTCCGGTGTCACCTCGATCAGCATGAACCACTCGCGAGCTCCTTGCGTGATGACGACTTCTTTGCCCAGGCCTTTCTTCGTAATCTCGACGTGGAGCTCGTCGGCTGCCAAGACGGAGGCGGGCAGCGCCAGGAGTCCCAGGCCAAGCGCGATTCTGAGCAAGGAGCCGAACCGGACCGTGAAGGGCGAATGATGCGACATGGTGCGGCGATTATAGCTCGTTGAGAAATTGGCGTAAACCGTCGGGGCCGCTCAGCACCCTGCTGATCGTTGGCTTGGCTTCGGGCCGCATGCTAGGATGCGCGTCCCATGGAAGGCCTACTCGCAACAATTCAGCAATGGATTCCGGTCGACCTGCTCATCAGCCTCACCGTGGCCTCGGCGGTCGGATTTATCGGATCTCTGATTGCCATTCCGCTGATTTTGGTCCGTCTGCCGGCTGACTATTTCGACACGAGGATTCCCCGTCATTGGATGAAAGACCATCACCCCCTGCTGCGCCTGGTGGGGCTGGTCGTCAAGAATCTCGTCGGAGCTGTGTTCTTATTGGCCGGGTTTGCCATGCTCTTTTTGCCAGGGCAGGGCCTGCTGACGATGCTGATCGGGATCTCGCTCATGGACTTTCCCAGAAAGCGCGAGCTGGAAGCCAAAATGGTCGGCCAACCGACCCTGTTGGGCGTCATCAATACGATGCGTCAGAAGTTTGATAAACCACCGCTGACCCTCGCGCCAGATCCCTAACCCCCATGGCAAACACCGATTCCAACCGCAAGACGCTCTACCTGATCGACGGGAGCGCCTATATCTATCGTGCCTTCTTCGCCCTACCGGCGATGAATAATGCCAAAGGTCTCCAGACCAACGCCATTCTCGGCTTTACGACGATGTTGCTGAAGATCATCCGCGAGAAGAAGCCGGACGGCCTCGTCGTGGCCTTCGACGAAAAGGGGCCGACCCTGCGCCACGCGGAGTTCAAAGACTATAAGGCGCAGCGGCCTCCCATGCCGGACGGGATGAGCGCCCAGATTCCCTACATCCATCGCATCGTGGATGCCCTCAATATTCCCGCCGTCCGGCAGTCTGGGCATGAGGCGGACGATTTGATCGGCACCCTTGCGCATCAGGCGGAGCAGCATGGGTACGATGTCGTCATCGTCACGGGCGACAAGGATATGTTCCAGCTCCTGACGCCCCATGTGCGCATCTACGATCCGGTAAAAGATAAATGGCTTGGTGAAGCGGAATGTGTTGAGCGTTTCGGCGTGGAACCGGCTCGCGTGGTGGAGATCATGGGGCTCATGGGGGATGCGTCGGACAATATTCCCGGCGTGAAGGGAATCGGCGAAAAGACCGCGATGAAGCTGATTGCCCAGTTCGGCACGATCGAGGAGCTTTTGCGCCGCGTCGAGGAAGTCACGCCGCCCCGGATCAAGGCTCTTCTGATCGACCAGGCGGAGAACGCCCGTCTCAGCCTGAGG
>SYGW01000041.1 GCA_005800255.1 Nitrospiraceae bacterium
ATCCAATTGAGCTACGGGCGCATCGGCTCGATCAACCACTTCACGTGAAACCTTGTCAAGAACGGGGAAGCAACACAAGAAGCGCCTCGACCAATTGATCGACCGTTCGACCGTCCGTCGCGAGGACATAGTCGGCGGCAGCGCGATACTTCGGCTCCCGCTCCCGCAACACGTCCTGAACTTCCTCGACGAACGATTTGGTCCCGGTCAGCGAAGGGCGCTGATTATCCCCACCGATGCGTTTTGCGATCGTCTCGACGGAGGCCGTCAGCCAAGCCAGCGCACCGCTCTTCTTGAGCGCCTCGACATTCTGCGGGCGGAGGATGGCCCCGCCTCCCGTATCGATCACGAGCTGGTCTCGGCCGGAAAAATCACGGCACACAGCAGACTCCAGGTCGCGAAAATGCTCCCAGCCCTCCTGGGCCACGATCTCCGGAATGGTCCGCTTCGCCCGGGCGACAATCTCCGCATCGGTCGACAGACACTCCCGTCCTAACCGCGCCGCAAGCCGCTTCCCCACCGTACTCTTGCCGGTCCCCCGATAGCCGATCAGAACGATATTCATGAGAAGCGGGACTCCAGCACGGCGCGCATAACGTCGGTCGGCGCGGCCTGGCTGGTCCAGCATTCGAACTGCGCCGCGGCTTGATGAAGAAACATCTCAAGCCCGGGAATCGTACGACATCCCGCCGCCTTCGCCTCCCTCAGCAGCCTGGTCTCCCGAGGGTTGTACACGATGTCCATGACCGTCAACCCCGCATGGAGCAAAGGAGCTGGCACAGAGATCCCTTGTACATGGGGCGACATGCCCATCGGGGTGCAATGGATCAGCACCTGAGCCTCCGGCAGAATCGTTCGCAGGGTCGCTTCATCAAGAGGCGCGGCCTGCACCACCAGTTCTGTCTTCGATTGGAGATCCTGTGCCAGAACGGTGCGTTCCCGTTCGTCGATTCCCAAAAGGGTCAAGCGATCGATCCCCGCCTCTGTTCCGAGCGCAAAGGCGATCGCACGGGCCGCGCCTCCCGATCCGAGCATGACCACATGCTGCCCCGTCAAGGCCACGCCGCCTTCGCGTAGCGCGCGCAAAGCGCCGGTCGCATCGGTGTTGTAGCCGATCAGGCGTCCGCCCTCAGCCACAATCGTATTAATCGCGCCGATATGACGAGCGGTCGGTTCGACCGCATCGAGAAAGGGCACGGCCGCTACTTTATGGGGGATGGTCACGCTGGCGCCACGAAAACTGTCCAGGGCGCGCAGTCCCTTGAGCGCCGCACCGATCGCTTCCACCCGGAAGGCCAGATAGACGAAGTTCAACCCGAGTTTCTGAAACGCGGCATTATGAATCGCGGGCGAGAGCGAATGTTCGACGGGATTGCCGATGACGCCGCAGAACTGCGTATGTGCGTTGATATCCATAGGTTCGAAAATCGCGCGCCTCAGGAAATGGTCCTGCCTCCATCGACCGGAAAAGTTCCGCCCGTAACCCACGCGGCCTCGTCAGACGCGAGATAGAGAACCAGGCTGGCCACGTCTTCCGGGTTCCCAACTCGCCGGATCGGATAGTGCGCCAAAATAGGGGCCAATTGTTCGGGATGGCTCATCAAAGGCGCCGCCATCGGCGTATCGACCAGGCCTGGATTCACCACGTTGCAGCGGATGCCATCTTTGGCGTAATCAACCGCAAGGGCTCTGGTCATAGCATCCAGCGCCCCCTTAGAGGCGGCATAGGCAGGTAAGGTGGGAAGGCCAACCAGGCTCGCGATGGAGGAGATCATGACGATCACGCCCGTCCCCTGCTTCAGCATCTGAGGCAGGCACGCGCGCGTCAGGCGAAACACTCCGGTCAAATTGACGTCGAGGACCTGCGCCCAAGTCGCATCATCGAGCTCATGCAGACGTTTGCCGAACTCCCCGATGCCGGCATTGTTGACGAGGAGGTCGAGCCGCCCGAACTGCTGCACCGTCCGCCGCACCGTATCCTGAACATGCGCGTCATCTGTGACCGAACCGGCCACGGCAATAGCCTGGCCCTGCTCCTTCACGATATCGCCCACGACCCGGTCCAGCTCCGCTTGCCGTCTCCCCGTGATCACGACTGCCGCCCCTTCTTGCGCAAAGGCTTTGGCGATCGCTTCACCGATACCGGCGTTGCCTCCCGTGACGATCGCAACCTTTCCGCTCAGCCGATTCATCGCGCGTCGTCCTCTCGCTCGTCACGGTCATCGGCCGCTTCGTCCGCAACCTCAGCCGCTGGCACGGTGGGCCACAACCCGAACTCGATTTTTCTGGCCACAGTGATGAAGCCTGAATGGGCGACCATGCGGTGATCGGGCCTGACGCTGCGTCCCTGAATCGACCAGGTCCGCAACAATGTTTCAAACGTTTCAATCATGCCAAAAACCATCGCCTTCTCAAGCGCCTCCACGGTCTGCACCACTTGAGGGACGGTCGGCACAAAACTCACGTAGATCCCTCCGGAGCGGAGGGCCCGGGCCGCATGGGGCACCACCTGCCAGGGCTCCGGAAGATCGAGCACGAGACGATCGAAGGGCAGGCCATCGTCGAGCAGGCTGATCCCCTCATACACGTTCCGGCGAAGCGGAATGAGATTCGGCATCGGGCCCATGTACCGTTCGATATTCGTCATCGCCATTTTCGCGAAATCCTCGCGGGCTTCGTAGGTCACGACCAGACCGCGCGGACCCACGGCGCGCAAGAGGGCCATCGTCAGAGCTCCGGAGCCGGTCCCCGCCTCGAACACACGCGCGCCGGGATAGACATCCGCCCACATGGGAATGAGGGCCAAATCTTTCGGATACAAGACCTGGGCGCCCCGCGGCATCTTCAGCACATAATCGCCGAAGGTCGGCTTGAGCGCCAACATCGTCTTATTGCCGGAGAGCGTGACCAGAGAGCCGTCCGGCTTTCCGATGAGGTCATCATGATCGATTTTGTGACCGCTCAGTTGGTAGCGGTCTCCGGCCTTTAAGGTCAGGGCATACTGCCGCCCCTTCTTATCGACCAAGTGGATACGTTCACCTGATTGAAATTGTGGCATACGAACCCATTCTAGAAGCGCTGCGCCTAGTTTTCAACCAGACAAACCAACAGGCTCTTCCCTCTTGCCGCTTTTGGCAAGGGCTGTTTCAGCAGCATGAAATGTGGCAATTACGCCTGTGCTCCGTCGTCGCGCGGCACAATTGTGACAAGGCTGCCTCACCACCTCTCACCTCTCCTCATTAAATCGCTCTAACAGTCCTGCCTTTTCGATAAATTGCGCACTGCCGCTCTCATGAACGGTCCAGCACAGGATTTGCTGCATAGAAAGACAACAAAACAAGGATGAATCGTTTGACGAATCACTGGCTCTCATGGAGTAGCGCCAAAACCCAAACTGACCGAGGTCACAACCATGCGGCGCACGACATCAGATAGTCAAAGGAGGGGCGACGACATGAGCAAACCTGTATTCCCAACCCCTGAAGCAGACGAGTTGATCGCGGGTGCAAAGGATGTCGATGCAGACGATCCCGAGGCAAGCGGACTCCTGGATGTGATCGGTCGCGATACCGCCGAAGAGGAAGAGCCTGTCGTGCCGGCACAGGCCGTGACTCGCACCGCTGTGCAGGGTGGTCCCTTCATGTTGGAGTCGCTCTACTTTCGCTCCTTCGGCGAACGGGCCTTGCTGACCAGAGAAGAAGAAGTCGAGCTGGCGAAAAAGATCGATGGCGGAACCAGCACCATCCGGAAGGCCCTGCGTCGCGCCATCCAAGCGGTCCCCAAGCTCAAACAGCCTGATTCTGCGATCAAGGCGGTTCAGACGCTCCAGCTCGTCAAAGGATTGAGCGGACTCTCAGCCACGTCGCTCGACAAGGCCGAGCTGAGTCTCGCGGCGCTGATTAAAGGATCCGCCGGCCAGCAGAAACTTCCAGTTGCCATCGTCAAGCAGCTCAAAGAAGAGTTGGCCACTCTCCGCTCCGCCCGGATCGTGCTCGAACAGGCCAAGGACGAATTAGTGCGCTGCAATCTACGGCTCGTGGTAGACATCGCCAAACACTACACGGGCCGCAGCTTGACCCTGCTGGATCTCGTCCAGGAAGGCAATATCGGGTTGATGAAAGCGGCCGAACGCTATCAATACCGCAAGGGATTCAAATTCAGCACCTATGCAACCTGGTGGATCCGTCAAGGCCTCACCAGAGGGCTGGCGGATCAATCACGGACCATCCGCATCCCGGTGCACCAGACTGAAGCCTCGCACCGCATCCTTCGTGTGACCAGACGGCTCGGACAGCAGCTGGGCCGTCCGGCTCGGATTGAAGAAGTGGCCAAAGTGCTAAAGATGAGACCGGAGCGACTCCACGAAACCGTGCAGGCGTTTCAAGAGCCGGTCGCCCTGGAAAAGCCGGTGGGTGACGGGACCACGGAATTCGGGGAACTGCTCCCTGATCTGCAAGCAGTCCCGCCGGACGCCAATGTGCACCTGACGGAAATGGCGCAGCAGCTTGAACGGATTCTCGGCCTGCTCACGCCGCGAGAACAGACCGTCATCCGGCTACGCTTCGGGATCGGCTACGATCAGGCCTGCACGTTGGAGCAGGTGGGACAGAGCCTCTCCGTAACGAGAGAACGGATTCGCCAAATTGAAGCGAAAGCGCTCAAAAAGCTGAAGACCCCCGAGATCAAGGAAATGTTTGCCGCCATCCAGTAAACGAAGCTCATCCGGCCAAAAATGGGCGAGGATCATCCTCGCCCATTTTTGCGCTCCTACGGCTTTCCCCCCGAGAGCACGTATGCGACAATGAGGCCCACTCGAATGAACGAGGCCCCTAATGACTCTGCGCGCAACAACGATCCACGCTCTCCTCTTTCGCTTCGCCACAATTTCATTCCTTCTCGCCAGCGCCTGGATACTAGAGGCGCCGATCGCCTCGGCTGAGCCAGTGGTCGGATCAGCACCCTCTCATGAAAAATCTCTCTCGGTCCCGGCGGTCGTGGCCAAAGTACGCCCTTCGGTCGTGACCATTCTGACGCGCGGCGTGCCGGCCACTCCCTCGCAGGCCCAATCCGGATCTGGGTCCGGCGTCATCATCGACGAAGGCGGCTATATCCTGACAAACAATCACCTGGTGGCAGGCATCAAGAGCTTGGTGGTGGGACTCTCAACCGGCCGATTAACCCCGGGCCGGGTCGTCGCCCGAGACTTTCTGCTCGACCTGGCTCTCGTCAAGATCACGGCCACGGACTTAGTGCCGGCCACGTTGAGCCCGTCTCCAGCACTGGAGATCGGCGAGTCGGTCATCGCCATCGGCAATCCTCTCGCCCTCAAGGGGGGCTCGACCGTCACGGTCGGTGTCGTCAGCGCGATCGACCGCTCGGTGCTCACCCCGGACGGCGAAACCCTCTACGACCTGATCCAAACCGATGCCGCTATCAACCCGGGCAATAGCGGAGGACCGCTCGTCGATCTGTCCGGCCATGTGATCGGCATCAACGTGGCCATCGCCCCCTCCGCGCAAGCCATCAGCTATGCGATTTCCATGGAGGCCATCTATCCCCATATTCAATCGATGATCGCCCGCGGCTCGGTCCTCCGTCCCGACATCGGATTCATCCCTGTCACCATCACCGCCAGCATCATGGCCAGCTTCGAACTGGAAGGCGACCGCGGGGTCCTGGCCCTCAATGTCAACCCGGCAGGGCCTGCTGCCGTCGGCGGCCTCCACAACGAAGACATCATTACCGCTGTGGAGCAACATCAGATTTACAACCTTGGAGACTTCTGGCATGCCCTCAGGCGGTCCGGCGACCAGCCGGCTTGGCTGCTGACGATTCAAAGAAAAAACGTCCAGTCCACCATCACGATTCAGAAGCCCGGGGCGCTGAAGCCTGTCCCATGAGTCACGATTTCCCGGAACAAAAAATGGAGCCTCTCTCAATTCCTGCCCCGCAAACAGGGAGGCTCGTCCGATTCTCCGAGCCAGTCCCCTATGCAACGGCCTGGACCCTCCAGCAACAACTACAACAAGAACGGATTGCGGAACGGCGGGGGGATACCCTGTTGCTCCTTGAACATACGCCGGTCTATACCCTGGGCCGCAGCACCAAACCGGCCCATTGGAGCTGCGGAGAAGAAGCTCTGCGCCAAACAGGCGCCAGCCTCCAGTCCGTCGATCGTGGCGGTTCGATCACCTACCATGGACCGGGGCAGGTCGTGGGCTATCCCATTCTCAAACTGTCACATTATTGTTCAGGGCCGAAACAGTATGTGCGGATGCTGGAAGAAGCCCTGATCCATACCCTCGCCCATTGGGGAATTGACGGTTATCGCCTCGATAAGAAGCCCGGCGTCTGGGTCCGCGCGAACCAGGCCGATGCGAAAATTGCCGCGATCGGAGTCCGGATCGATCATGGAGTCACGATCCATGGATTCGCGCTCAATGTAGATCTGGAGCTCTCCCCCTTCTCCCATATCCTGCCCTGCGGCCTGGCGCAATGTCCCATCACCTCCATGGCGAAGGTCCGGCAATCCGCCCTCTCCCCTCTAGCCGTTGCGCAACAGGTCGCAGTAGAATTCGCGCGGACGTTCAATCTGCAATGGATAGATCTCCCGCCTAAGCCCCTGGGGCAGGAGCATCAGGATCGCCAGCTTGCAGCAACAGCCCAACTGCACCCCTGACAAAGGAACAACCCATGCGTGAATTCGACACACAAACGTTCCGGTTGGCGGTGGCGCAGTTCGATCAAGCAGCCGAGGCGCTGGAGCTGGATCAGAATTTACGCGAGCGGCTGAAACTTCCGCAGCGGTCGCTGATCGTCAGCGTGCCGGTTCGCATGGATGACGGCCGGGTCGAAGTCTATACCGGCTATCGGGTGCAGCACGATTCGTCCCGCGGCCCCACCAAGGGCGGCGTCCGCTACCATCCGGATGTAAACCTTGGAGAAGTCGCAGCCCTCGCCATGTGGATGACCTGGAAATGCGCCTTGACCGACCTGCCCTATGGAGGAGCCAAAGGGGCCGTGGCGGTCGATCCCAAGCAGTTATCGCGAGCAGAGCTCCAGCGGCTGACCAGGCGTTATGCGGCGGAAATTTTCCCGTTGATCGGGCCGGAGCAGGACATTCCAGCCCCGGACGTCGGCACAGACGCCCAGGTGATGGCCTGGATGATGGACACCTACAGTCAGCAAGTGGGCTATTCGGTGCCGGGCGTCGTCACAGGCAAGCCCCTCTCGATCGGCGGCAGCCTCGG